>NZ_RBWV01000010.1:0-355092 GCF_003634695.1 Motilibacter peucedani | reverse complement strand
ATGCCGCTGGTGGGGCCCAAGGGCGTCTACTGCTTCTACTCGCGCGAGCTGGTGGCCGCGCTCGCCCGCGAGGTCGGCGACCGGTCCTGCCTCGAGATCGCTGCGGGCGACGGGACGCTGTCGCGGTTCCTGCGCGAGGCCGGTGTCGACGTGACCGCCACCGACGACCACAGCTGGAGCTCCGCGGTCGAGTTCCCCGACGACGTCGTGCGCGTCGACGCCGTCACTGCGCTGAGGCGCTACGAGCCCGCGGTCGTCGTCTGCTCCTGGCCACCTGCGGGCAACCGCTTCGAGCGCGCGGTGTTCACGACCCGCAGCGTGCAGACCTACGTCGTCATCGCGAGCCGGCACGAGTTCGCCGCCGGGGCGTTCGACGACTACCGCGCGCAGGCGGCGTTCGAGTGGGCCGAGGTGCCGTCGCTCAGCCGGCTGGTGCTGCCGCCGGAGCTCGACAGCGCTGTCTACGTCTTCCGGAGGCGAGGCTCAACCTCCAGTTGAGTGTTCAGGTCAGCGCTCGCAGCGCTGCTGCAGTGGCCGCAGCGCCGAAGACGACGACCAGGAACGGCGCCCGGAGCAGCACCGCACCCGCCGCGAACAGCAGCCCGCCCGCCCGTGCGTCGAGCTCCAGGTGGCGACCGTCGGCGAAGGCCTGGACGGCCGTGAGCGCCGCCAGCAGCGAGAGCGGGAGCAGCGCCGCCACCCGCTGCACCCGCACGTCCTCCAGCACCCGCTCGGGCACCGACAGCCCGGCCAGCTTCGCGCCGTAGCAGCCGAGTGCGCCGACCAGCACCGCCGTCCACATCAGCGCAGGCCCAGCACGACGGTGGCGGCGCCGGCCACGAGGATGGGCACGCCCGCAGGAGTGACCGGGGTGAGCAGCAGGGCTCCGGCGCCCGCCAGCAGGGCGAGCGCGAGGTTGCGCCGCGTACGCAGCCGTGGCGCCAGCAGCGCGAGGAACGCCGCCGGCGCGGCGGCGTCGAGACCGAGCGTGCGCGGGTCGCTGACGGCCTGCGCGCCCAGCGCGCCGACCACCGTCAGCAGGTTCCAGAAGACGTAGACCGCTGCGCCCGTGACCCAGAAGGCGAGCCGGCCGGAGTCCTCGTCGTCCTGGGCCACGGCCATCGCTGTGGACTCGTCGATCACCAGGTGGGCGCCCAGCAGCCGGCGCACGCCGGTCAGCCGCAGCAGGCTGGCCAGCCGCAGCCCGTAGAACGCGTTGCGCGAGCCGAGCAGCACGGCGGTCGCCGCGGCGCCGAGCGCCGACCCGCCCCCGGCCAGCACGCCGACGAGCGCGAACTGGCTGCCTCCGGTGAACATCACGGCCGAGAGCACCGCGGTCTGCGCGACGCCCAGCCCGGCGGCGACCGACACCGCGCCGAACGACAGGCCGTAGGCGCCGGTGGCCACGCCCACCGCCAGACCGTCGAGGGCCACCGACCGGCGCGAGCTGCTCACGGGCGCCACGCTACTGAGCGCGAGTCAGCGGGTAGGCACCTGAGGGACGTCCGCGCCCTGCCGCCCCTGGCAGGGCGCTCGCACGAGCATCGGAGCATCCCTCTGTGAGCAGCACGACACGAACGCTGGGCGGCGCCCTGCAGGTCTCCCCCATGGGGCTGGGCTGCATGGGCATGAGCGAGTTCTACGGCGCCTCCGACGAGACCGAGGCGGTGGCCGTGATCCACCGCGCCCTGGACCTCGGCATCACCTTCCTCGACACCGCCGACATGTACGGGCCCTTCACCAACGAGCAGCTGGTAGGCCGCGCGATCGCCGGGCGGCGCGACTCGGTGCAGCTGGCCACGAAGTTCGGCAACGAGCGGCTGGCCGACGGCACGCGGTTGGGCATCAACGGGTCACCGGACTACGTCCGCCGCGCCTGCGACGCCTCCCTCCAGCGGCTCGGCGTCGACGTGATCGACCTCTACTACCAGCACAGGGTCGACAAGAGCACGCCGATCGAGGAGACGGTCGGGGCGATGGCCGAGCTCGTGCAGGCGGGCAAGGTGCGCCACCTCGGCCTGTCGGAGGCGAGCCCGGCGACGATCCGGCGGGCCACCGCCGTGCACCCCATCACCGCGCTGCAGACGGAGTGGTCGCTGTTCGAGCGCGGCGTCGAGGCCGAGATCCTGCCGACCGTGCGCGAGCTGGGCATCGGCTTCGTGCCCTACAGCCCGCTCGGCCGCGGGTTCCTGACCGGCCGCTTCACCAGCCGCGCCGACGTCGAGCAGGGCGACTTCCGCGCCGCCGACCCGCGCTTCAACAAGGAGAACTTCGCGGCGAACTCCTCGCTCGTCGAGCAGGTGAGCGCGATGGCGCGGGAGAAGGGCGTGACCCCGGCCCAGCTGGCGCTGGCCTGGCTGCTCGCCCAGGGCGAGGACGTGGTGCCGATCCCGGGCACGAAGAAGGTCTCCCGGCTGGAGGAGAACGCCGGCGCCCTCGAGCTGACCCTCGACGCCGACGACCTCGCCCGCCTCGACTCGATCGTCCCCGTCGGCGCCGTCCAGGGCGACCGCTACCCCGACCTCAGCTCCATCGACCGCTGAGGCGGGCCGCCGGACGTTGATCAACGTACGTGATCAACAGGGCACCAACCGCATGTGCGTTGCTACGGCTGGTGCCCTGTTGATCAACGTGGTTGATCAACATCCCGCACGGACGCGCCCTCAGACGGGGACGGTGAGGAAGGGGTCGGTGGTGGGGCGCTTCGAGCCACCGCTGGGCTCGACGGTGACGGCAAGGGCGCGCAGGTCGCTCGTATCGGCGACGAACGCCTTCCCCTGCCCCCCCGGCATGAGGCCCGCGGGCCGCGGGTCGCCCGAGTGCGGGACGAGCCAGAGCTCGTAGGTCTTGCCGGCCGGCGGTGCCGCCACGCCGGACATCTCCACCAGCGCTGCCGACCCGGCCGTCGAGACGACCGCTGTGCCGCCGCCGGGCACGATCGCCGTGCGGCGGCTCTCCGGCGAGGTGATCAGCTGCTCGATGGCCGCGAGCTGGGCTGCCCGGTCCTCCGCCCGCCGGTGCTGCACCGTCGCCGCGACCCCCAGCCCGCCGGCGACCACGAGCAGCAGGGCGGCCGCGACGCTCAGCAGCCGGGCGCCCAGCCGCGTACGCCGCCGCTCCTCGAGCGAGCTCACCTCGGTCACGGGGGGCAGCTGGCGCGTGCGCCGCACCTCCGCCATCACGGCCGCGCGCAGCCGCTCGGGCGGCGAGACGTACGCGGTGGCGCCCAGGCGCGCGGCTGCGGCGCGCATGCCGGGCAGCTCCGACCGGCAGTCGGCGCACGCCTCGAGGTGTCGGTCGAAGGCGGCGCGCTCGTCGTCGACGAGGGCGTCGAGGATGTAGGCGCCCAGCAGGGCGTGCACGTCGTCACGGATCGTCGGCTCGCTCATGACTCCACTCCCAGGCAGTCGCGCAGGCGGACGAGACCGTCACGCATCCGCGCCTTGATCGTCCCGAGCGGCGAGCCGAGCAGCTCGGCCACCTCCCGGTAGGTGTATCCCTTCCAGTACGCCAGGCTGATCGCCTCGTGCTGCAGCTCGGTCAGCCCGCCCATGCAGCGGCGCACCTGCTCGTGCTCGAGCCGGAGCTCGACCTCCTCGGCCACCTCGTCGTGCGGGGTGTCGATGTCGCGGTGGGCGACGCGCTCCTCGCGGTCGCCGGCCGCCTGCTCACTGCGTACGCGGTCGACCGCCCGCCGGTGCGCGATCGTCAGCGACCACGACAGGACGCTGCCCCTGGTGGCGTCGAACCGGGTGGCGGTGCGCCACACCTCGAGGAGGACCTCCTGGGCGACCTCCTCAGCCTGCGCGTGGTCGCGCAGCACGCGGCGGGTCACGCCCAGCACCCGCGGCGCGACCGCGTCGTAGAGGAGGCCGAAGGCGGCCTCGTCGCCCCTGGCCACGGCAGCCACCAGGCCGGCGAGCACCTCGGGGGCGTCACCCCGGCCCTCGGCGGGCCGGACCAGGCGCAGTGGGACGGGCTCGGTCACGGTGCGTCCTCTCGTCGGCGGCGTGGAGCGCGCGCCGTCCCCTCACCGCGTCGCGGCACGGCGCTCCGAGCAGTGTTCGGTGCAGGACGCGCCCCGGACGGGTCGGTGGCCACGGTGCTCAGCGCCCGCCGAACGGCAACGGCTCGGGCGAGAGCGTCGGCGCCCCGGAGCGCGCGGTGAGCCCGCGCAGGTGGTGCCGCCGGCAGAGCACCTCGTAGCCCACGACGCCCGACGGGCCGCCCGGCGAGCCCATGTCCCCGACGACCACCTGCTCGCCCTCGACCACCATGACCCCGTCGACGGTGCGCGCGTTGTGGGTGGCGCGCCGCCCGCACCAGCACAGCGCCTCGACCTGCAGGATCTGCACCCGGTCGGCCAGCTCGAGCAGGCGCTGCGAGCCCTCGAACAGCCGCGTGCGGAAGTCGGTCGTGAGCCCGAAGGCGAAGACGTCGAGAGCCAGGTCGTCGACCACGCGGGCGAGCTGCTCGATCTGGGCGCCGGTGTAGAACATCGCCTCGTCGCAGAGCAGGTAGTCGATGCGCGCCCCTGCCGAGAGCTCGCGCACCATCAGCTCGCGGAAGTCGAGCTCGGGCGTCACCTCGGTGGCCGGGACGGTCAGCCCCAGCCGGCTCGAGAGCCGCCCGACGCCCGCCCGGTCGTGGGCGGTGAACACGCGCCCGGCGCGGCCGCGCGCCCGGTGGTTGTGGTCGATCTGCAGGGCGAGGGTCGACTTGCCGCTGTCCATGGTGCCGGTGAAGAAGACGAGCTCGGGCATGCGGGTCGGGTCCTCCTGGACGACTGGTCAACGCGGGCGGGGAGCTTCAACGCGGGCGGGCGGTCAGCAGGGGCACGAGCCGCTCGGCGTCGGTGAGCGAGCCGTGGTGGCCGACGAGCACCTGCTGCCAGGGCTCGGCGCGCGAGGCCAGCACCGCGCTGCGGCCGTGGGCGGCGACGACGAGGTCGCCGATGCGCTCGAGCACCTCCTCGCGCACGCGCGGCCCGAACCAGCCGGCGGCGACGGCCTCGTCGCGCAGCAGGACGCTCGCGCGCGTGCCGAGCACCTCGCGCCAGGTGGCCGCGACGTCGGCGAGCGCCCCGGGCCGGGTGTGCACGAAGCGCGCCCGCGGCTCGCCGGCCAGCACGCGTACGCCGTCGCGCAGCGCGGTCTCGGTGTCGACGTCGACGCAGTCGGCCGGGTCGACGTCGACCATCCCGTGGTCGGCCGTGACGTGCAGCGCCGTGCCGGCCGGCAGCCGGTCGACCAGCTGGCCGACGAGCAGGTCGAGGTGGGCCAGCTGCAGGCGCCAGGCCTCCGACCCGGCGCCCGAGCGGTGCCCGGTGGCGTCCAGCTCGCCGTAGTAGGCGTAGACGAGCGCGCGGTCCGAGGCGGCCAGCGCCGAGGCCGCCGCGGCGACGACCTCGCCCGCGGACTGGCCGGCGCGCAGCGCACCGCCGCGGAACACCGCCGAGGTCAGGCCCGAGCCGTGGAACGAGCGCGGCAGCACGGCCGTCGCGGTCACGCCCGCGGCACCCGCCCGCTCGAACGCTGTGGTCAGCGGCTGCCACTCGCCGGGGTCGACCTCGTCGCGCCAGCGCAGCAGGTTGAGCAGCTCGTCGGTGCCGGGCACGGCCACGGCCAGCGCTGTCAGGCCGTGCTCGCCGGGCGGAGCACCGGTGAGCACCGAGGCGATGCTGGTGGCGGTCGTCGTCGGGAAGCCGGCGTGCAGCGTACGACCGTGGCCGCTCAGCGCCGCGAGGTTCGGCGCGGAGCCGGTGGCGGCCGCGAGCTGCTCGGCCCCCAGCCCGTCGACCAGCAGCACGCAGGCCCGCTGGGCCGGCTCGAGTCCGAGGACGTCGGGCTCGCCGGCGACGCCGAGCGAGGCCAGCACGGCCGGGAGCAGGTCCGAGAGCGTGCCGGCGCCGTAGGGCGGCGCGGCGAAGGCGGTCACGCGCGAGGGTCAGGCGGAGTAGCGCACGGTCGCCGCCGACAGCGCCCGCGCGAACTCGAGGGCCTGGCGCACCGGCTCCTCGCCCTCGGCGGTCGCGCTGACGCGCAGCGCGAGGTCGTCGGCCGACAGCGTGCCGGTGTAGCCGTGGTCGGCCTCGCAGTTGGGGTCGCTGCACCCCGCGGGCTCGAGGTCGACGCGGCTCACGGCACCCCAGCCGACGGTGACGGTGACCTCGAGCGGCAGCGCGCCGGGCTGGTGGCTCGCCGGGTCGCTCACCACACGGGTGACGACCACGCTGCCGACCTTGCGCAGCGGCACGGCCTCGGTGGAGGTCGTGGCGACGGGCGCACCGGGCTCGTTGGAGTCGTCGGTGTGGCCCACGACCAGCCGCGTCGGCGTGATGGCCAGCACGGTGACGTGGCGGCGCACCTCGTCGCCGTCGAAGGTCGTCTCCTGGTGCACCAGCGAGGCCTCGACCGGCTCGCCGGCGAGCGCCGTCTCCACGGCCTCGGCGACGAGGTCCGGGTAGTAGCCGGCGCGCTGGATGCGCTGGCGCATGCTGTCGAGGGCCTTGGTGTCCGCCATGGCGCCATCCTCCCACCCGCGTCCGACAGCGCCGGCGCGCGGCGTCAGACCAGCCGTCGCGGCCCGACGTCCTCGCGCGCGCCGGGCCGCGCGAGCCACACGACCGCCCGCACGACGGTCGCGCCGCCCGCGCTGGTGAGCACCGGGTCGAGCACGACCTCGGCCACCTCGGGCAGGTCGTCCTTGAGCTGGGCCACCCGCTGCACCAGCACCTCGATCGCAGCGAGGTCGACGGGCTCGTTGCCGCCGCGGTAGCCCGTGAGCAGCGGCAGCGCCTTCACGCCCCGGACGAGCTCGGCGACGTCGACGTCGGTGACCGGCGGGAAGCGGTAGGTGCGGTCGCCGAGCACCTCGCTGGCGACGCCGCCGACCCCGAACGTGACGACGGGCCCGAACAGCGGGTCCTCGAGCGCCGAGATGACCACGGGTACGCCGACGGGCGCCATGCGCTGCACCATCGCGTCGCGCACGGCCTCCTCGCCGAGCGAGAGCCGCAGCTCGCTCCACGCGCGCACCAGCGCCGTGGAGTCGCCGAGGTCGAGCCGGACGTCCGAGAGGTCGGGTCGGGAGCGCAGCGCCGGCACCGCGGTCTTGAGCACGACGGGGTAGCCCAGCCGGCGGGCGGCCGCGACCGCCTCGCCCACGGTGCTGACGAAGACGGTCGGCTCGACGCGTACGCCGTAGTGCCTGAGCAGCGTGGCCGCGTCGGCGTAGTCGAGGCGTACGCGTTCGCCCTCCCCCGCCTGCGCCAGCCGCTCCTCGACCAGCGCACGGGCAGCGACGCGGTCGACGCCCTCGAGCTCGGGCACCGTGCCGCGGGGGCGCCGGCGCCACGCGGCGTAGCGCGAGGCCGCGACCAGCGCCCGGACCGCCTCCTCGGGCGTCGGGTAGGAGGGCACCGACCCGCGCGGCGGCATGGTGCCGTCGGGCTCGCCGCGCAGCTGCTCGGGCACGCCGCGGATGCCGAGGAAGGTGGCGACCGTGGTCTTGCCGTAGCGCTGGGCGGCGTCGGCGACGACCCTCGCGACGTCCTGGCCGGGCGTCACGAGGGGGGGCATGAAGACCGCGACCACGCTGTGGACGTCGTCGCGGGCGAACACCTGCTCGACGGCGGCGGCGAACTCCTCGGCGGTGGCCTCGGGACGCACGGAGACGGGGTCGCCGGCCAGCTGCATGCGCCAGCTCTCCAGCGCGTCGGCGGTGAGCAGGCCCAGCGCGTCGCTGTTGCCGACGACGGCCACCCGGTCGCCGGCCGGCGCGGGCTGCGTCGCCACGAGCTGGCCGACGTCGAACAGCTGCGAGATCGACTCGACGCGGATGACGCCGGCCTGGCGGAACAGCGCGTCGACGGCCTCGCGGGGCACGCGGCTCTCGCGCACGCTGTGGCCGATCGGCACGCCCTGCGACGCGCGCCCCGAGCGCAGCGCGACGACCGGCTTGTCGAGGGCGACCCGCCGGGCGAGGCGGGTGAACTTGCGCGGGTTGCCGATGGACTCGAGGTAGAGCAGGACCGCGCTGGTGCCCTCGTCGTCCTGCCAGTACTGCAGCATGTCGTTGGCGCTGACGTCGGCGCGGTTGCCGGCCGAGACGTAGGTCGACATGCCGAGCCCGCGCTGGGCGGCGCCGTCGAGGATCGCGAGGCCCAGTGCGCCTGCCTGGCTGAACATCCCGATGCGCCCGCGCGCGGGCGCGACCGGCGCGAGGGAGGCGTTGAGCTGGACCTCGGGCTCGGTGTTGACGACGCCGAAGGAGCTCGGCCCGATCACGCGCATGCCGTGGGAGCGCGCCAGCCGGACGAGCTCGCGCTGGCGGCGGCGGCCCTCGGCCGAGCCGTCCTCGCCGAAGCCGACCGACAGGACAACCAGCCCCAGCACGCCCCTGGCCGCGCAGTCGACGACCACCGCCTCGACCGCCTCGGCCGGCACGGCGATGACGGCCAGGTCGACCTCGCCCGGGACGTCGCGCACGCTGGGGTAGGCCGGGTGGCCCGCCACCTCGGAGGCCCCCGGGTTGACGACGGAGACCGAGCCGGTGAAGCCGGCCGCCTCGAGGTTGCGCAGCACGGTGCGCCCGACGGTGCGGTAGGCGCGGCTGGCGCCGACGACCGCCACGTGCTGCGGGCGCAGCACGCGCTGGATGGAGCGCGCCTCGGCGCGGTGCTCGCGCGCCCGCATGACGGCGACCGAGTCGGCGGTCGGCGTGAGGTCGAAGTCGACGGTGACGATGCCGTCGTCGAGGTCCTGGGCGACGGTGTAGCCCGCCTCCTGGAACACGTTGATCATGCGGGCGTTGCTGGGCAGCGTCTCGGCGAAGAAGCGGGTGATGCCGCGCTCGCGCGCTGCGGCGGCGACGTGCTCGAGCAGCACGCTGCCGAGCCCGCGGCCCTGGTGCGCGTCGGAGATGTTGAACGCCACCTCGGCCTGGCTGGCGTTGATCTTGTCGTAGCGGACGACGCCGACGATCTCGTCGCCGATCAGGGCGATGATCGCCACGCGGTCGCGGTGGTCGACGTGGGTGAAGCGGTGCAGGTCGCGCTCGGACAGGCGCGGGTAGGGCGCGAAGAACCGCAGGTAGGTCGACTCCTCGGACTGCGCGTTGTGGAACGCGTCCAGCTTGTCCGAGTCGGACGGCCGGATGGGGCGCAGGTGCGCGGTGCCCCCGTCGCGGAGCACGACGTCGGCCTCCCAGTGGTCGGGGTAGCCGCGCTCCTCCTCACGCGTACGCGCCGTCGTCTCCACGCCTTCAACGCTACCGGCGCGCGGGCTGAGAGGATGGGCGGCGTCCACAGCCCCCGTCCGGCGAGGAGCAGCACACAGGCATGGCCCGCGGCAGCCGTACGACCACTCCCCCGCCCGAGGTCCCGGAGCGCATCCTCGACGTCGACGTCTCCGAGGAGATGCAGGGGTCCTACCTGGAGTACGCCTACAGCGTCATCTACTCCCGGGCGCTTCCCGACGCGCGCGACGGCCTCAAGCCCGTGCACCGCCGCATCGTCTACCAGATGGGCGAGATGGGGCTGCGCCCCGACCGCGGCCACGTCAAGAGCGCGCGCGTCGTCGGCGAGGTGATGGGTCGGCTGCACCCGCACGGCGACGGCGCGATCTACGACGCGCTCGTGCGCATGGCCCAGCCGTTCTCGATGCGCCTGCCGCTCGTCGACGGCCACGGCAACTTCGGCTCGCCGGACGCCGGCCCGGCCGCGATGCGCTACACCGAGTGCCGCCCCGACGCGCCCGCCATGCTGCTGCTCGACGGCATCGACGAGGACACCGTCGACTTCCGGCCCAACTACGACGGGCAGGAGCAGGAGCCGGAGGTGCTCCCCGCGGCCTTCCCGAACCTGCTGGTCAACGGCGCGTCGGGCATCGCGGTCGGCATGGCGACGAACATGGCGCCGCACAACCTCGGCGAGGTCATCGCCGCCGCCCGCCACCTGATCGCCTCGCCCGACGCCTCGCTCGACGACCTCATGCGGTTCGTGCCGGGCCCCGACCTGCCCAGCGGCGGGCGCATCGTCGGGCTCGAGGGCGTCCGCGAGGCCTACGAGACGGGCCGCGGCACGTTCCGCACCCGGGCGACGACGTCGGTCGAGAGCATCACCGCGCGGCGCAAGGGCATCGTCGTCACCGAGTTCCCGTGGGGCGTCGGGCCCGAGCGCGTGAAGGAGAAGATCGGCGAGCTCGTCCGGGCCAAGAAGCTCCAGGGCATCAGCGACGTCGAGGACCTCACCGACGCCAAGAACGGCACCCGCCTGGTCATCGAGGTGAAGAACGGCTTCGTCCCCGAGGCCGTGCTCGAGCAGCTCTACCGGCTCACTCCCATGGAGGAGTCGTTCGGCATCAACAACGTCGCCCTCGTCGACGGCCAGCCGCGCACCCTGGGTCTGCGCGAGCTGCTCCAGGTCTACGTCGACCACCGCACCTCGGTGGTCCGGCGGCGCTCGGTGTTCCGGCGCCGCAAGCGCGAGGACCGCCTGCACCTGGTGCTGGGCATGCTCATCGCGATCGTCGACATCGACGAGGTCATCGCGATCGTCCGCACGTCCGACGACACGGCGCAGGCGCGCCAGCGGTTGATGACGGTCTTCGACCTGTCGGAGGTCCAGGCCACCTACATACTCGACATGCCGCTGCGGCGGCTGACGCGCTACTCGCGCATCGAGCTCGAGACCGAGCGCGACCAGCTGCAGAGCGAGATCGACGAGCTGACAGCCATCCTCGAGGACGAGCGGCGCCTGCGGAGGCTGGTGTCCTCGGAGCTCGCGGAGGTCGCGAAGAACCACGCGACACCACGGCGTACCGTCCTGCTCGAGAGCGCGGGCCTGCCGGTGAAGTCGGCGGCGGTGCCGCTCGAGGTCGCCGACGACCCGTGCTTCGTGCTCCTGTCGACCACCGGGCTGCTGGCCCGCACGACCTCGCGCGAGCCGCTGCCGTCCGAGGGCGAGCGCGTGCGACACGACGCCCTGGTCTCGTCGTGCGCCACCACCGCGCGCGGCGAGATCGGCCTGGTCACCACAGCGGGCCGGCTGCTCCGCCTGCCGGTCATCGACCTGCCCGCGCTGCCGCCGGTCGCCGGACTGCCCTCGCTGGCCGGAGGTGCGCCGGTGTCGGAGCTGCTGCCGCTCGAGGCCCACGAGCAGGTGCTGGCGGTGTGCTCGCTGTCGGCCGAGTCGGTCGGTCTCGCCCTCGGCACCGCGCAGGGCATCGTCAAGCGCGTGGTGCCCGAATACCCTGCGACGCAGGAGTTCTTCCCCGTCATCCGGCTCGAGCCGGGTGACCGGGTGGTCGGCGCCGTCGAGCTCGTCACCGGCCAGGAGGAGCTGGTCTTCGTGACCAGCGACGCGCAGCTGCTGCGCTTCGGGGCCGAGGCCGTGCGACCCCAGGGTCGGGCGGGCGGCGGCATCGCGGGGGTCCGGCTCGCCGCCAAGCAGTCGGTCGTCTTCTTCGGCGCGGTCGACCCGTCGCTCCCGACCGTCGTGGTGACGCTCGCGTCGTCGACCGGTGCACTGCCCGGCACGGGCGGCAGCGTCAAGGTCGCGCCGTTCACGGAGTACCCCGCCAAGGGTCGCGCGACCGGCGGCGTGCGCGCGCACCGCTTCCTGCGCGGCGAGGACTCGCTGGCCCTCGCCTGGGTCGGCCCGGCGCCGGCCCGCGGTGCGGCGGCCACCGGCATGCCGGTCGACCTGCCTGCAGCCGACGGCCGCCGTGACGGCTCGGGCGTCCCCAGCGACGTCGCCGCCGTGGGCGGCACGCCCCTCGGCGTCCTCGTCCAGCCCGCGTCCTGACCCTTTGGCACGATGTGACTTCTTGCCAATCGGATTGGCAAGAAGTCACATCGTGCCAAACGAAGGGGCGTCAGGGGCGCGGCGTACGCCGTGCTGCGGCGCGCAGGTGCAGCCGCTCGCCCTGCGGCCCGAAGAGCACCAGCGCCTCGGCCGCCTCGGTGCTCGGGTTGCCGAACCAGTGCGGCGTGCGGGTGTCGAACTCGGCGACCTCGCCGGGGCGCAGGAGCAGGTCGTGGTCTCCGAGCAGCAGGCGCACTGTCCCCGACAGCACGTAGAACCACTCGTAGCCCTCGTGCGCCTGCTGCTCCGGCTCGCCCGCCGGCCAGTGGGGAGGGATGAGCATCTTGACCGCCTGCAGGCCACCGGCTGCCTGCCGGGACAGCGGCAGGTATGTCATGCCCCTGTGCTTCACCGGCTTGGGCCGCACGCGCGCGTCGCCGGTCGCGGGCGCACCCACCAGCTCGTCGAGGTTCACCCGGTGCGCGCGCGACAGGGCGAGCAGCAGCTCGAGCGTCGGCCGTCGCTGGCCCGACTCCAGTCGCGACAGCGTGCTCACCGAGATGCCGGTCGCCGTCGAGACCTCCGCCAGCGTCGTGCCGCGCTGGAGCCGGGTCGCCCGGAGCCGCGGGCCGACCGCCTGCAGGACCGCCGTGAGCTCCTCGTCCTCGACCACCCCACCATTTGCCAGGACAGCAACTCTCCTTGTCAAGCGCCGCTCGCCGGGGGCACCGTCGAGGCACACGCACAGACAGGAGGACGAGCCATGGACGAGTACGACGTGGTGGTGGTCGGCGGCGGAGCAGCCGGCCTCAGCGGGGCCCTGGCGCTGGTGCGCTCGCGGCGCTCGGTGCTGGTCCTCGACGGCCAGGAGCCGCGCAACGCGCCCGCCGGGCACGTGCACAACTACCTCGGCCGTGAGGGCACACCGCCGCAGGAGCTGCTCGCGACAGGCCGATCGGAGGTGGAGGCATACGGAGGCACGGTGACGTACGCAGTGGTCCGGTCCGCCGAGCTCGTCGGCGACAGGTTCGTGGTGACCACGGCAGAGCGCCAGGTGCGCGCCCGCCGGCTCCTCGTCGCGACCGGCCTGGTCGACCGGCTGCCCGACGTCCCCGGCCTGCAGGAGCGGTGGGGACGCGACGTCCTGCACTGCCCCTACTGCCACGGCTGGGAGGTGCGCGACCAGCGCATCGGCATCCTCGCCACCGGGCCGGTGGCGCTGCACCACGCCCAGCTCTTCCGCCAGCTGAGCCCGCACGTGACGCTGCTCCTCCACGGCACGACAGCCCCCGCGCCCGAGGAGTCCGAGCAGCTGGCAGCACGCGGGATCCCGGTGGTCGAGGGTCCCGTGGAGGAGCTGGTGGTCCGCGACGACCGGCTCACCGGCGTACGCCTCTCGACCGGGCAGGTCGTCGAGCTCAACGCGCTCGCGGTGGCACCGCGCTTCGAGGCGCGGACCCTCCCCGGGCTCGGCCTGGCCACCGAGGACCTCGTCGTCAACGGCCACGTCCTGGGCAGTGCCGTCCCGGCCGACCCGACGGGCGCCACCGGCGTGCCAGGTGTGTGGGTGGCGGGCAACGTCACCAACCTCATGGCTCAGGTCATCGCCTCCGCCGCACAGGGGCTCACCGCAGGCGCAGCCATCAACGCCGACCTGGTCGCCGAGGACGTCCGCTCGGCGGTCGCCGCCCGCCAGGCCGCGTGAGCGCGTACGCGGTGGCCGCGCCGACCGCGCGCGGGGTGCTCGACGTCGGCGACGGCCACCGGGTGAGCTGGACGGTCAGCGGCAGCGCCACCGGCTGGCCGGCGGTGCTGCTCCACGGCGGCCCGGGCAGCGGCTCGTCGGAGAGCTGGCGCTCGTTCCTCGACCCCGACCGCTACCGCATCGTCCAGTTCGACCAGCGCGGCTCCGGAAGCAGCACCCCGTCGGCCGGGGACGCATCGACAGACCTGTCGACGAACACCACCTCGCACCTCATCGGCGACATCGAACGGCTGCGCTCGCACCTGGGCGTCGACCGCTGGCTGGTACTAGGTGGTTCGTGGGGCAGCACCCTCGCACTCGCCTACGCACAGGCGCATCCTGAGCGCGTGAGCGAGCTCGTGCTCTTCGCCGTGGCCACGACGACCCGGCGCGAGGTCGAGTGGGTGACCCGCGAGATGGGCCGGGTCTTCCCGCGGGAGTGGGAGCGGTTCCGCGACGTCGTGCCCGCCGGGCGGCGCGACGGGGACCTGAGCGCCGCGTACGCCGAGCTGCTCGCCTCTCCGGACCCGGTCGTCCGCGAGCGCGCCGCGGCCGAGTGGTGCCGGTGGGAGGACACCCACGTCTCGCTCGTGCCGGGCTACCGGCATGACGCCCGCTACGACGACCCGGCGTTCCGCATGCGCTTCGCCCGGCTGGTCACGCACTACTGGTCGCACGCAGCGTTCCTCCCCGACGGCGGGCTGGAGGACGGCATGGCTGCCCTCACGGACGTGCCCGGCGTCCTGGTCCACGGCCGCCTCGACGTGTCGAGCCCCCTCGACAGCGCGTGGCGGCTGCACACCAGGTGGCCCGGCAGCGAGCTCGTCGTGCTCGACTCCGACGGTCACGGCGGGCCGGGCTTCGCCGCCGCCCTCGCCGCGGCGACCGACCGCCTGGCCGACCGCCGCGAGGACCACCCCAGCGAGGGCCGAGCGGAACGACGGGTCAGATGAGCCCCTGCCGCAGCGCGTAGGCGACGGCGTGCGAGCGGTTGCGCAGCTGCAGCCGGCTCATCACGTCGTGCAGCACGTTCTTGATGGTGCGCTCGGAGTAGGACATCGTGCGCGCGATCTCCGCCGTGTCGTAGCCGTCGGCGACCAGCCGGAGCACCTCGACCTCCCGGTCGGCCAGCACGCCGCCGACGGCGCCGAGCACCGGACCCCCGGCCGGTGCAGCCGACCGCTGTGACGGCACCGAGCGCTCCCCCGCCCGCTGCAGCAGCCGGCCGAGCAGGTCGGGCGGCACGCTGCCCTGGCCGACGTCGGCGGCCTTGATGACCCGGAGCAGGCGCGCCGGCGTCGCCTCGGAGCGCCGGACCAGGCCGAGCGCGCCCGACTCGACGGCGGTGGACACCGTGCCCTCGTCGAGCCGGCCGGCGACCAGCACGGCGCGCGCCGTCCCTCCGCGACGCGCCAGGCGCAGCAGCCGCAGCGCCTCGTCGTCGACCGCGTCGACGACCACGACCGCGACGCGCGCGGTGTCGGGGTCGTCGGCCCCGACGACCCGGATCTCCGGGCACGGGCGCAGCGAGCTCGCCACTCCCGCCTCGATGATCGGGTCTCGTCCCTGCACTCGCACCGGGATCCGCATCATGCGGACCGCCCCCTTCCCTCGCCGACTCGTGTGCAAGGACAGAGAGCGCTGCTGCCCGAAAGATACGTCCGGAGGCGCACGAAGATCGTGAACAGGAGCGGCGGCCGCCGCGTACTCCCTGCGTCGTACTCGTTCCTCGACGAAGGAGCACAGCATGCACGACCACCTCGACCCACCCCGCCGCCTGACCGGCTCCCGAGCGAGCCACCTGCGCCGCGGCCTCGCCGCGGCCCTCGCGGCCGGTGCCCTCGTCGGCCTGCAGGTGGGCCTGGTCACCAGCCCGGCCCAGGCGGCGGGCAAGGGCGCCGCCCACCAGGGTGCCTACGTCCAGACAGACCTCGTCTCCGACGTCCCCGGCCGTGCGCAGGTCACGGACCCGAACCTCGTCAACCCGTGGGGGGTGTCCTTCGGCCCCGCGACCCCGCTGTGGACGGCCAACGAGGGCACCGCCACCAGCACGCTCTACCGCGGCGGTGCTCCCGGGATGCCGGCCGCAGCCGTACCCCTCGTCGTGCCGACACCGCCGCACTCCACCGGCACCGTCTTCAACCCGACTGCGGACGCCTTCGCGCTGCCCGACGGCACCGTGTCGCGCTTCCTGTTCGACGACCTCGGTGGAAGCATCTCGGCGTGGGCGCCCGGCAAGCCGGCGGCGACCCCGGTCGTCACGGTCCCCGGAGCCTCGTTCACCGGGCTGTCGGTGGCGGTGACCGAGGCGGGACCTCGCCTCTACGCCGCTGACGCGGCGGGCAACGTCGTCCGCGTGTTCGACGGGTCCTTCCGCCAGGTCGGCGAGCTGCGCAGCAGCGGACTGCCTGCAGGCCTGTCGGTCTACAACGTCCACGTGCTCGGCGACTCCATCTACGTGACCTACGCACCTCCGCCCGGGGTCGAGTCTTCGGTCGGCGGCGCCATCGACCTGTTCAAGGCCGACGGCCGCTTCCTGCGGCACCTGGTCATCGGTGGTCCGCTCGACGGGCCCTGGGGGCTCGCGATCGCGCCGCGCCACTGGGGTCCCTTCGCGCGCGACCTGCTCGTGGGCAACGAGGACAGCGGGCAGATCAACGCCTTCAACCCGCGCACGGGCAGCTACGACGGCACGGTCGCCGACGCCAGCGGCATGCCCATCACCAACGACGGGCTGTGGGGCATCGCCTTCGGCAACGGCGTGATCGCCACGCCCGACACGCTGATCGTGGCCGCAGGCATCGACGAGTACCAGCACGGTCTCGTCGCCGCCATCACCCCCACTCGGGTGCGCGCGGCGGACTGAGCCCCAACGTGCCGGGCTGCTGGCCACCCACGGGGGTCGTGGCCAGCAGCCCCGGCACGAGACACTGGGCCCATGGGGTATGTAGACGTGCAACGCGTCGGCTACGCGCTGCCTGACGGGCGCGAGCTCTTCGCCGAGGTGAGCTTCCGGGTCGCCGACGGCGCCAAGACCGCGCTGGTCGGGGCCAACGGCACCGGCAAGACGACGCTGCTGCGCATCGTCTCCGGTGACCTGGCGCCGGTCAGCGGAGCGGTCGTGCACCAGGGCGGGCTCGGCGTCATGCGCCAGTTCATCGGCTCGATCCGCGACGACAGCGACGTGCGCTCGCTGCTCCTCTCCGTCGCGCCGCCACCCGTACGCGCTGCGGGCGCCGCGCTCGACGCCGCCGAGCTCGCGATGATGGAGCGCGACGACGAGGCGACGCAGATGGCCTACGCGCACGCGCTCTCCGACTGGGGCGACGCGGGCGGCTACGAGGCCGAGGTGCTGTGGGACGTCTGCACGACCGCCGCGCTCGGCATGCCGTTCGTCTCCTGCCAGTACCGCCGGCTCTCGACGCTCTCGGGCGGGGAGCAAAAGCGCCTGGCGCTCGAGGCGCTGCTGCGCGGGCCCGACGAGGTGCTGCTGCTCGACGAGCCGGACAACTACCTCGACGTGCCGGGCAAGCGCTGGCTCGAGGCCGCGCTGCAGGAGTCGGCCAAGACCGTGCTGTTCGTCAGCCACGACCGCGAGCTGCTCGCCCGCAGCGCCACCCGGGTGGTGACGATCGAGGCGCACGGCGCCTGGGTGCACGGCGAGGGCTTCGAGACCTACGCCGCGGCGAGGCAGGCGCGACGCGACCGGCTCGACGAGCTGCACAAGCGCTGGGAGGAAGAGCACGAGCGCCTGCGCCAGCTGGTGTTCACGCTGCGCCAGCAGGCGAAGATCAGCCCTGACATGGCCAGCCGCTACTCCGCCATGCAGACCCGGCTCGCGAAGTTCGAGGCGGCCGGGCCGCCGCCCGAGCGGGTCGTCGAGCAGAAGGTGACGATGCGCCTGCGCGGTGGGCGCACCGGCGTGCGCGCCCTCACCTGCGAGTCGCTCGAGCTGACCGGGCTGATGAAGCCGTTCGACCTCGAGCTGTTCTACGGCGAGCGTCTCGCGGTGCTCGGCTCCAACGGCTCCGGCAAGTCGCACTTCCTGCGCCTGCAGGCAGGGGAACCCGTCGCCCACACCGGCGTCGCGCGGCTCGGCGCGCGGGTCGTCCCGGGCTGGTTCGCGCAGACCCACGCCCACCCCGAGCTGCTCGGGCGGACCCTCGTCGAGGTGCTGCACCGGGGCGAGGGCGACCGCTCGGGGCTCGACCTGCGCGCGTCGATGAGCGTGCTGCGCCGCTACGGGCTCAACGGCCAGGCGGAGCAGGCCTTCGACTCGATGTCGGGCGGCCAGCAGGCGAGGTTCCAGGTCCTGCTGCTCGAGCTGTCGGGCGCGACGATGCTGCTGCTCGACGAGCCGACCGACAACCTCGACCTCGAGTCGGCAGAGGCGCTCGAAGAGGGTCTCGAGGGCTTCGACGGCACGGTCGTCTCGGTGACGCACGACCGGTGGTTCGCGCGCGGCTTCGACCGCTTCCTGGTCTTCGGCTCGGACGGCACGGTCTATGAAGCGCCCGAGCCGGTGTGGGACGAGGCGCGCGTGGTGCGCCCCCGCTAGCGGGCTACTTCTTCTTCGGCGCCGGCTTCGCTGCCGGCTTCGGGACCACGGTGATCGCGACCGGGCTCGACGTGACGCCGGCCGAGGTGACGGTCCAGGTCGCCGTGGCGTGCGGGGTCATCCGCAGCACCGCGGTGCCGTCGGCCGCCACGCGCACGCGGGTACGCGACGGTGCGACCGCCGCGCCGCCCGCCGCGGGTGCCGGCGGCGTCGCCTCGACCACGGCGGCCTGGCCGGGCAGCAGCCCCGCCAGGCGCAGCGTCACGACGTGGCCGTCGCGGATGCGCCCGCGCGGCGACACCGAGACCAGCGTCGGGTAGACCGCGACGTCCGCGCGGGCACGGCCGGCCGCCGAGCGGGCGACCGCGTTCGTGGCGGTGAGCACGACGGGCAGCGGCCCGGGAGCCAGCCCGGTCAGCGACACGCTCGTGCGGTCGGGGGCCAGCTTGGTGGTCCGGCCGCCGATCGCCAGCGTGTAGCCCGTCAGGGGCGCGCCGCCGTCGGAGACGGGCGGGGTCCAGCTGACGGTGGCCGAGCCCGCGGCGCCCGCGCTCACCGAGACGACCGGCGCAGTGGGGGCGACAGCGGCGGCGACGAGGACGGGCGTCGACGCCGTGCCGCCCGAGACCGCGCGGAACTGGGTGGACACCGGCACCGGGGCCGAGGTGGTGAAGGTGCCGGCCGCCGAGGCGGTGCCGGCCACCACGGGGGCCCAGCCGGTCGCCCCGTCGACCGGGGCCGCCTCGAGCGAGACCGGCGCGCCGGGCACCAGCCCGCTGAGGGAGAAGCCGGCCGCTGTGCCGGCCAGCACGAGACCGTCGGAGGCCGCGACCGTCGGGGTCACGGTGCCCGAGCGCGCAGCGCCCGTGCCGCCGTCGAGCGTGAGCACGGAGGAGCCGGCCGCGGTGTCGACCCGCACCGAGAGGCCCGCGGGGCCGACCGAGGCCGAGCTCGCCGCGGCCGAGGCCGAGGTGCCGGCCGCCCGCGGCACCAGGACCGTGACCCACTGCAGGTCGGTGCCGGTGGCGGTCGAGCGCAGGGACGGAGCGGCGCTGATGGTGCCGTAGCCCGACGAGACCCAGCCGCGGTAGGGGCTCTTCGCCCCGGACGCGACCGTCAGCGCCGTGCCTGGCGTGCTGACCAGCACGTCGAGGTTGCCGCCCGCGCCGCCGGTGTGGGCGGCGTCGGCGGCGAGCTGCACGCTGCGGTCGGCGCCCAGCGTCCACTGCTGGGCGGCGCGCACCGACGTGGCGCTGTGCAGCCGGTCCCAGACGACGATCGCGTCGTGCGCCCGGTCGTAGGCGACGGTGCGGGTCACCGTCGTCCCGCGGTAGCCGCGGTCGACGGTCGTGGCGACGTCGATGTCACCGGTCGAGGCCACCTGCAGCGGCGGCGTGCCCTGCGAGACCCGGCGGGCGCCGTCGACCACGACGACGTTGTGCGCCGAGTGGCCGATGACGTAGGAGCGCATGGGGCCGTACTGGTACTGCCACTGGCCCGGGTCGAGCACCAGCGGGCTGCCGTGGGAGTAGAGCGTGAGCGAGGTGGCGTCGTCGTGGGCGTGCGGGATGCCGCTGCGGGCGCCGGCCCGCAGCGAGAAGAACGTCTCGTCGGTCAGCGGCCGCGACTGCCCCCACCCGGAGCGGCCGAACACGTAGCCACCGGCGTAGGCGGCGAAGACCGACTCAGGACGGGGACCGGTGAGGCCGCCGGTCGCGGCGAACTCGGCCACCGTGCCGCGCCACAGCGTCGGCGAGACGGCCGCCGGGCTGGTGTCGCCGAGCGACTCGAGCTTGCCGTCGGGGCGGGTGGCGGCGGCGATGAAGCCAGGGACGTTGCCCAGCACGCCGAAGCTCGCCGGGATCGGGTCGCCGACCCGGCGCATCCGCTCGGCCGCGTCGAGGAACCAGCCGTAGTTGCTCAGCGCGTAGGCCGGGGACGCCTCGCCGTCGGAGCCGTCGGCCTTCACCAGGCGGGTGACCAGCGCGCTCATGCGGCGCACCGCGACCGCCCGCGGCGCCGGCCAGCGCAGCGCGGCCGACAGCGCGTAGACGCCCATCTGCTGGTGCAGCGAGGCGTTGTTGCTGCCCTGGTAGTGCCGCGCGCTGGAGAGGTAGGCGACGTGCTGCTTCATCGAGGCGACGAGCCACGGCGCCGTGCCGAAGGGGCCGGCTGCGGCGCAGGTCAGCACCAGCGCGCGGTAGCCCTGCTGGATCGGGTCGCCCCAGGCGTGCGCCTGCGTGCGCCCGCCGGGCGGGTTGTCCTCCACCCAGTCGGCCAGCACCGCGTAGAACCGGTCGACCATCGCCTTGTTGTGCCGCCGCACGCCCTCGCGCAGCAGCGGCAGCAGCCAGAACAGGCTGTGCATGTGGTCGTTGCCCGAGCTGTCGAGCGTGCGGACCGGGCGCCAGCTCGGGTCCTTCGTGAGCCGGAAGCTGCCGTAGTGCCCGATGACGACGCGCCCGTGCATCAGGGCGTTGGCGTCGGCCGGGTCGCGGGTCGGGGCTGCCTTCCCGAAGGAGAGGTCGCACTGCGCCGCGGCAGCGGCCTGGTCGACAGGCGAGGCGGCGGCCGCGGTCGTCGCGCCTGCAGCGGCAGGAGCCGCGAGGCGTACGGCTGCGGCGAGGTCCGCGGGCGCGGACAGCGGGTCCTCGGCGCGGGCAGCGGTCGTCCCCGCCAGGCCGAGGGTCAGCGAGACGGCGAGCGAGAGGGCGACGAGGCGAGCAGGGCGGGACACTTGCACCAGTATCGGTGCGACTCGCCGCGCTCCTGACCAGCCACGCCGGGTCGTTGCCTGATCGCAACGCTGGCCGACGGCGTACGTGCTCAGACGTCGAGCCGCTCCCGGTCGAGCTTGGCGGCGCCGTCGACGATGAAGTCGCGCCGGGGCGCCACCTCGTTGCCCATCAGCAGCTCGAAGACCGACTCGGCCGCCTCGGCGTCGCTCACCGACACCCGCCGCAGCGTCCGGCGCGCGGGGTCCATGGTGGTCTCCGCCAGCTGGTGGGCGTCCATCTCGCCGAGGCCCTTGTAGCGCTGCACCGGGTCCTTCCACTTGACGCCGCGGCGCTCGAGGTCGTGCAGCGTGCGGCGCAGCTCGACGTCGGTGTAGGTGTAGAGGTACTTCGGCTGGCCCTTCTTCGGCGCCGTGACCTCGATCCGGTGCAGCGGCGGCATCGCCGCGAAGACCCTTCCTGCGTCGACGAGCGGGCGCATCGTGCGGTAGAGCAGCGTCAGCAGCAGGCAGCGGATGTGGGCGCCGTCGACGTCGGCGTCGGCCATCAGGATGACCTTGCCGTAGCGCGCCGCCTCGAGGTCGAACGTGCGCCCGCTGCCGGCGCCGATCACCTGGATGATCGAGGCGCACTCGTTGTTCTTGAGCATGTCCGAGACCGAGGCCTTCTGGACGTTGAGGATCTTGCCGCGGATGGGCAGCAGTGCCTGGTAGGCCGAGTCGCGGGCGTAGTTCGCCGTGCCGAGCGCCGAGTCGCCCTCGACGATGAACAGCTCGGTGCGGGTGACGTCCTCGGAGCGGCAGTCCTTGAGCTTCGCCGGCAGCGACGAGGTCTCGAGCGCGTTCTTGCGGCGCTGGTTCTCCTTGTGCTGGCGCGCCGCGATGCGGGTGCGCGCCGCCGACGCGACCTTGTCGAGGATCGCGGCGACCATCGCCTTGTCGTTGCGCTTGGTGCTGGCCAGCAGGTCGCCCAGCTGCTTCTCGACCACGTGGGCCACGATGCGGGAGGCCGCGTTGGTGCCGAGGACCTCCTTGGTCTGGCCCTCGAACTGCGGCTCGGGGAACTTGACCGTGACGACCGCGGTGAGCCCCTCGAGCACGTCCTCCTTGGTCACGTCGGGCTCGGCGGCGCGCAGCACGCGGGCGTCGCGCAGCCGCTTGTTGAGCGTCTTGGTGATCGAGCGCTCGAAGCCCGAGACGTGCGTGCCGCCCTTGGGGGTGGCGACGATGTTGACGAACGAGCGGGTCACGCTGTCGTAGCCGGTGCCCCAGCGCAGCGCGAGGTCGACCGCCATCTCGCGGCTGACCTCGGTCGAGACCAGGTGGCCCTGGTCGTCGAGCACCGGCACGGTCTCCTTGAAGTGCCCCACTCCCTGCAGGCGCACCACATCGCTGAGCGGCGCGTCAGGGGCGAGGAACTCGCAGAACTCGGCGATGCCGCCGACGTAGTGGAACTCCTCCACGCTCGCCGGTGCACCGTCGACGCCCCGCTCGTCGTGGACGGCGATGCGCAGCCCGGGCACCAGGAAGGCGGTCTGCCGGGCGCGCGAGCGCAGCTGCTCGAGGTCGAGCACCGCGTCCTTGAGGAACACCTGCGGGTCGGCCCACCAGCGCACCCGCGTGCCGGTGACGCCGCGCTTGGCCTTGCCCGCGACGACGAGCCCGGACTGCGGCGTGAACGGCGCGCCGGGGCCCTCGCCCGCGAACACGCCGGGGTCGCCGCGCCGGAAGCTCATGAGGTGGACCTTGCCGGCGCGGTCGACCTCGACGTCGAGCCGGCTCGACAGCGCGTTGACCACCGAGGCGCCGACGCCGTGCAGGCCGCCGGAGGCGGCGTAGGACCCGCCGCCGAACTTGCCGCCGGCGTGCAGCTTGGTCATGACCAGCTCGACGCCGGTCAGACCGGTACGCGGTTCGACGTCGACCGGGATGCCGCGGCCGTCGTCGCGGACCTCCACCGAGCCGTCGGCGCGCAGCACGACGTCGATGTGGCTGCAGAAGCCGGCCAGGGCCTCGTCGACGGCGTTGTCGATGATCTCCCAGATGCAGTGCATGAGGCCGCGGCCGTCGGTGGACCCGATGTACATGCCGGGACGCTTGCGGACCGCCTCGAGCCCCTCGAGGACCGAGAGGTGGCGGGCGGTGTAGCCGCTGGTGCGGTCGGCGCCCCCGCTGGCGGTGGGGACGGGTTCGGGGTTGGCTGCCACCGTGGCTGACACCTGCTCCTTCGTGCTGACTGGCGGCGCCAGGCTATCCCGCGACGCGCCCGCGGGCGGGGACGCGCATCGCGGTGCGCGAACACGTCCGTGGGAGGGTGGGCGACGAACGTAACGTGGTAGGACGTTGTTGAGCACCGGACACCCGCCCCTGCGAGCAGGGGCCAGACGAAAGAGACGAGGGACCGTGACCACCACCCTTGCCCACGCTGCCCTCACGGCAGCCGACCGGTGCGACCGCTGCGGCGCCCAGGCCTACGTCCGCGTCACGCTGGAGAGCGGCGGCGAGCTGCTGTTCTGCGCGCACCACGGCCGTGAGCACGCCGACGCGCTGCGCCAGGTAGCCACCGACATCCAGGACGAGACCGAGCGGCTCGAGGAGACCCCGGCGGTCGCGCCCGCCGACGAGCGGTAGGCGCCCGGCGCCCCGAGGCAGCACGCGTACGACCGCGAGCACGACAGAGCCCCGGTCCCCCCTCGCGGGGGGCCGGGGCTCTGTCGTCGACCGCTCTGCTCGACAGCTGCTAGTCCAGGTAGTCGCGCACTAGGAACGAGTTAGCGCTGTGGTGCACCACTTCCACAGCGTCGCAGGTGGAAGCGTTGTGCGGCGCAATATCTCCGACTAAGGGAGACGCCCGCAATGACCATCACGACCACCGCCCACCAGCCGTGGTGC
Organism: Motilibacter peucedani; assembly: GCF_003634695.1. NCBI lineage: Bacteria > Bacillati > Actinomycetota > Actinomycetes > Motilibacterales > Motilibacteraceae > Motilibacter > Motilibacter peucedani. Next base: position 331,358 of record NZ_RBWV01000010.1, on the reverse strand, counting down.
AGCCAGCACATCGCCCCTGACAGCCCCGACGTCGCCGGCGTCGACCAGTGCGTGAGCGAGCCGCTCGGGCCGCAGGCCGGGCCGAGCGGGTGGCTGATCGCCGACCGTGGCGAGCCGACCCGGGTCGTCGTCGACCTGCCGGCCGCCGGCGTCCTGTCGCTGGCGGACGCGGGCACCCTCTCCGGCGCGCTGCAGCAGCTCCTCGCGACTGCCGGCCGCGCGCCTCAGGACCCGTCTCTAGCGGAAGCGGCGCCCGACCTGGCGGCGACCGCACTCCCGTGCCCGGCGTGGTGCGAGCGGCGCGCGGAGTCGCACGCGTTCGACGAGGTGCTCGGCGGTGAGACGTCACGCTCGCACCACGCGGTGCTCGACCGCTTCCCGCTGCTCGGTGGCGGGGAGGTGAGCGTGGCCGTCGACCAGTACGAGCGCGCCATCCTCGGCGACGCGCCCGTGCACGAACTGCTCGAGCCGGAGGTCGTCGTCAACGTGCCGACCGGTCGAGCGCTCACCGCGGCGGAAGCGCGCCGCGTGTCCCGCGCGGTGCTCCGTGCCGCTGCGACGGTCGAGCGGGCCGGCGGCCAGGCGTGAGCACCGCCCTCGCCACGCGACCTGGGACAGCGATCCGCCCCCGGTACATCCCCACGGTCGAGCTCGACCTGCTGCTGCGGCAGTGGGCGATCTGGCAGCGCGCCCAGGGCAACGGCGCTCGCACCATCCACGATCGGCACAACCTCGTCGTCCGGTTCGCCGCCCGCACCGGCGCGGACCCGGTTCACGCCTCCGCTCAGGAGATCGCACGCGGGCTCGACGGCCCGTTTAGCGCCGGCACCAAGCAGACGTACTACGCCAGCCTCAAGTCGTGGTTCAAGTGGCTGCAGGCCATGGGCCTGCGGACGGACAATCCGTGCGACCTGCTCCCCCCGCCGCGGACACCGCGCCGCCGCCCCAAGCCGGTCGCGACCGGGCATCTCGAGGCGCTGCTCAACGTCCGCATGCACAGGCGCACCCGCACGATGATCTTGCTGGCCGCGTACCAGGGGCTGCGGGTGCATGAGATCGCGAAGATCAGGGGCGAGGACGTCGACCTCGTCTCCCAGCAGCTGCGGGTCGTCGGGAAGGGCGGGCTCGACTCGGCGCTGCCGCTGCACCCGATCATCGCCGCGGAAGCGGCCAGCTACCCGCGGCGCGGGTTCTGGTTTCCGACGCACGTCGGCAACGTGCAGGGCTCCGGTCGGCGCCGGCCCGACGAGTCGCTGGCCGCCGCGCCGATCCTTGGCGGGTCGGTGTCGACGATCATCGGGAACGCGATGCGCCGCGCCGGCATCCCCGGCACGCCGCACAGCCTGCGGCACTGGTACGGCACCGAGCTCGTGCGCTCCGGCGCCAACCTGCGGGTCGCTCAGGAGCTGCTGCGGCACGCGTCGCTGCAGACGACCGCGGGGTACGTGCAGGTCGCGGACGAGGAGACGACCGCCGCGCTCCTGAACCTACCCCGGGTCGGTGCCGTGTCATGACTCAGTGGAGTTCCTCCTTAGTGATGTGCAGCCACAAGCTCAGCCGCCTTAGCACTAACGAAGTCGACCTCGTCCAGGGGGCGCACCGAAGCGTCCAACTGATTGAACACCTGCGTGGCCTCCTCGTATGCGGCCTCCTGGTCCTTTGTCTTCGGTAGGGCGACAACGACCTCGAGGTCAACTTCGGGCGCCAGGGAGCTCACGTGACCGCCGACACCGACGACGCGAGCGGCCGCGCCCTCTCGCAGCCTGGCGAGGGCATACCCCCATGCCTTCACTTCGGTCGTTACCTGGTCAACACTCGCCCGTTGGAAGGACCAGGCCTGCGTCAACTGGAGGGCGACTCCGTTGGCGATGGCGAAGTCCAGGGGTGCTCGGAGGTGGTCCCCAACGAAGAGGTCAACGCGAGTCTTGACAAGATCGTCAGCGATACTTGCGCGCTTGTAGGCGGCACGAAGACCGCTTACAACCTTCTTCTTATCGACGAAGTCGCGCGGCTGTGATACGGGGTCGATGAGCATGCGCTCGAAGATCAAGTCTAGGGCCGACTCCGCGCTGGATGCGGCGACCACGGCCGGCGGCGATAGCTGGACCACATTGCGGTGATCATGGTGCAGGTCCTCAAGCCAGGACGCGGGTAGCGACTCATTGACATCGCCCGCGTCCAGTTCCATCTGGATGTCGACCTGCTCGCCAACGCGCGCAAGGAAGCCATGAACCGCCTCAAGTTCGCGCGGGCCGGCGAGCTTGCGCACGCGCGCTTCGCTGCTGACCTGCCGGACGGCCCACTCTCCGGCTTCGGCACTGCCGGCGATCGCGCCGACGTTAACGAACTCGCCCGTCCTGGGGTCGGGCACACAGCGCACAAGGGAGTAGCTGAACCGGCTCATTGAGCGGTCCCAGTCGTCGTTAGAGGCATCCGCCGAAGTCGTTCCGCCACCGGGGTGCATCTCCTCTCCAAGAACCAGCCGAGTGCTTCGAGGTCCGCATCGGTCACGGGCCACGCAGCGGGAACGGAGTTCAGCACCGCCGCCAAGTCGGCTCGCGTCACCCGCTCCAACGCCTGCGCCACATCCTCGACCGCACCCGGGAGAAGACCGTCAGCGGGGTCTGAGAGCTGGTTCGGCACGTCCACCTGGGCTTGAAGCGACGCTGCATCTATAATCGCACGCCCGGGCGGGGGAAGGTAGAGGCCATGGTCGTGGCTGTAGATGGTCCGGTCGTTGTCGAGGTCGTACAACCACTGGTTGTCAGAGCCCACGCACCAGTCGAAGAGGGCGTAGATGCCGGCGTGGCGACGGCGGTTGTCGTCCTGATGGCGCGCCGACAGGGCCGGCCGACCCATCTCGTCTGCGTGCTCGAGCGCCCGGCTCGCGTGAGCAAGGCCTGGGGCCAGCGGGACGCCGGGGCGAGGTTCCCAGCCAGCGATGTCTGAGGTGATGCGGATCAGACTGGTGGTGCAGACCGGAGCACCGATCAGCCGGCCAACACCCGCCACTACGTGCTCGATCGCCAGAGACGCGCCCTCTCCAGCGGGACACGTCTCGAGGGACTTGACGAAGTAGTCGTTCCCGTCACTACCAACGACCCGGAACGGCCCGCTCCAACTGCCCCCAGCCGGCGCGACGGTAGCACTGACGGTCAGGGCGTCGAAGTCGTCTGTCCGGCCCCTGACGAGCCCGGCCCAGTCGCTCATCTCCACCACGCGATAACCCCCAGATCTAGTGGCTTGGCATCGTAGATGCCTGATAGACGATCTCGACGCAACTCTGACGCCTTGGGCTCGTCGGTGAGCTGCGGCGGACAGTTCGCCGTCGCCGCCTCAAGCGGAAGAGCGGCGAGCCGATGCTGCGGCATGAGCGCGCACCTGGCTGAGGCGGTGGAGGCCGCGGCTCGCATGCTGCCCCCCACGGTCCCAGCTGGGGGCGAGTACGCCGTCGCCCGTGCGGTCCTACTGGCAGCTGAGCCGCACCTCGACCGGCACCACGGAGGCCGACCGTACGAACGCCTCGTCGCCGCTCTGCTCACGCTGCACCAGGCGTCTCATCCGGACGTCGATGGCCTGAGTGTCTGCGTCGAGTGTGAGCGGGCTTGGCCCTGTTCGACAGCCCGACTGGCAGGCACCTAGCTTCAGTACCGCGTGAAGGCCACCCACAGACAGACCACGGTGAACACGACCCACCCTCCAACGAGGGCACCCTGTATCAGCCGCTGCCTCTCCCGGGTCCGTCGCTCGTCAGCGCGAGCACGCACAAGAGCCCTCTGGGACGCGATCGTGCGAACGCTGTCGGGGTCGGGATCGTGATCGTGGTAGACGTCGAGCCCTTCGAGGTCACTGCCCCGGTAATCGCCCCACGCGTCGATCCATGAACCCGGTTCGTCAGGGTCGGGCTCGATCACGTCCCGACAAATCACGCACTGCCTGTCGTCTGACTCCGACCCACCGGCCGAGCCGCCCTTCTTGCCTTTGCCAGCCACTGTGACGCTCTCAGTACCAGCGGGCGACACCGTGGTGGTGCGAGCAGGTGCCCTGGCGGTGCTTGCTGTGCGAGTAGGACCCGTCGCGGCACTTGGCGGTCGCACCACCGGGGCCGCGGGGGTGCATGGGCTTAGCCGCGACGATGATCGAGTGGCTGGGCGCTGCCTCGGCTGCGGGCGCGATGACCCCGATGCTGAGCGTGGCGATGCCTACGCCGGCGAGTGCGGCCAGGACGCGGTTGGTGGTGTGACGGCTCATCGTTTCCCCCCAAGGACTTAGCGGACGGTGAGCACCGTAAGACGGCCGGTGGTTGTTCGTCAGGCGAACGGCTCAATCAACGGCGAGTGCGCGGCAGCTGCAGGAGTGATCTTGTTGCTACCCGACGCTCAAGGTCGTCGCCGGAAGGGGCCCACAGACCGCGACGAACTGATCGTGAGCGTGGCCGAAGTTGGCCGCAGCCGCTGCCTTTGAAGACTCCAACTGATCGACAGGGATGCTCGGCAGTGCTTCGGTCATCAGCAGGTCTAGCAAGGCCTGGCTCGTCGTCAACAACATGAACCCCGCGTCGTCGGGCGGCGCCGCGACAGCGTCGAGGTGCGCGCTCGCCAACTGCTCGCTCAAGTCGGACAACTGCTCCGGCGAATCCCCACTGTGCGCCGCCAATTCTGTCAGCACAGCCTTGATCGGTGGGCACTCGGCGGGCGTAGGCGCCGCAGCGGGTGGAGGGGCGGACGCGGCCGGCTCAGCCGCCACGCTGCTGGCAGCACCAGACGAGGAGCAGCCCACCAGCACTGCGGCGAGCATTAATCCCACAAGCCCGAACGTGAGGCGACCCATAGACGAAGGGCTCAGGCAGTCGTTCCGGCGCACCACGCTGACGCTAGAGGATGAGAGTGCCGACGTCAGCGGAACAAGGTAACCGGCACATCCCACCGGCTCGGTCAATAGGGCACCCCGTGCGGGAAGTAGGGGCTGCACCAACCGAGGTACCGCTTGCCTCGCCAATGTGCGCTAAACCATGCCAGGGGCAGCGGGTCGCCGACCCGCCCGATCTGAGGGGCGTCGGTGCTGATGACCGTGCCGTCGCCTATCGACATCGCCACATGTCCGGCCGCTCCGCCCGCCCAGTAGCACAGGGCGCCCGCCGGCGGGTTCGGGTCGTCGGGGTGCTTGTACCGGTCGGGGGTGCCGTTCCACCCGTCGATCGCCCGCTCCCAGCCCGATGACTGGTAGCCGTACCAGTTCCCCACCGTGTGCATGCACGAGTTCGGCACACAAGTCCCACGCGATGCCTTCCTGGCCGTCGCCACCGCCACGTCCGAGCTGTACGGGTTCACAGTGCCGTCCAACAGAGCCGGCACGGGCAGCCCGACAGGTGCCTTCATCGCCGGGTCAGGCGCGTCGGTACCGATCAGGTTGACCGCCGACTCAAACTCGACCGTCAACGGCTGCTCGAGCCGGCCGAGGTCACGGTGGATGCGCGTGACACGCAGCTGCCCGGTGTCGGTGATGCCGTCCGCTGCCTGCGTTGTGGCCGGCCCGCCGGTCGGTGAGTGCACGGCCGGGGCGTTGGAGCCGAGGATGCCGCGCGGGTCGGTCACGTCGGGGCGGGCGACGAGTAGCGCGCCGAGCGCCATGTCGACGCGCTGCCCCAGCACCACCCTGCCGGCGTCGGCGGCGGCGATCTGGAACGAACCGGACACGCGCGCGTACCGGCCCCTGCCGGGCGTGGAGAACGACACCGACGGCACCTGCAGCGCGCGGACCGCCCCCGACGGGGACGTCGCGGGCTGCCCGCGCCACGACACGTACAGCGCCGGCGCGAACATGCTGGACGTTGCCGGCCCCCAGTACAGGCCGCGGGCGTCTTCCCAACATTCGTACCCGTTGGCGGTGTTGAGCCGCTGCACGACTTCCCACGCGTTCTCCCGCCGCTGACCCGCCGGCGGCGTCGGCCGGTAAGGGTTCAGCACCGACAGCACGTCATCAGTCGGGTTCGCCTTCACGTCCTGCGGTTCCGTGGCGCCCTGCCCGGCGTCCCCCGCACCGGTCGCTACCCCCTTGCCTGACGCGGGCATGTAGCTCACGCCAACGGCGCGGGCGAGGAGACCGACGTAGTCGCCGGCGGGCATGCCGGTGACGGTGGGCGGGTCGGTGTGCATCAGCGACACGATGCCGGTGGGCATGGCCTGCACGGTGAGGTGCGCGCCCGCGCCGCCGTCGCTGATCTCGACGGCGGTGACTGTGAACCGCTGCCGGTTGACCTGCAACCGCACACCGCGCTTCAGCTTCGACGACGTGAGGTAGCCGAGGGTCGCGTCGTGAATCTCAAGGGTGAGCTCCGACGGCTGCTTCACGGACTGGTCGATGGAGCCGCCGACGACCTTCGCGCCGAAGTCGGTGCCGCGGGCGGTGCCGCCCAAGTGCACGCCGATGAGGGCGCCGTCGGACCAGGTGACGTCGACGAACGGCTCACCGGACGTCGACGCCGACGGGTTGCCGTCGACGGGTGCGGCGCCGATGGACTGGACGGCGGCGCGGGCGTCAGCCATGTGGGTGAGGTAAGCGCCGCTGGTGTAGGTCGACCACGGCTTCCAGTTGGTGCCGCCCTTGGAGATGGCGTACGCGGAGCGGGCGTTGAAGTCGGGGTCGAACAGCAGCCGCGAGTCCCGCACACCCGACACGGACTGGTCGAGGACGCGGTCGTACGCGGAGCCGGTGTACGCGGCCCCGGACTGCGCCGCTGCCGGCATGATCTGCCACAGGCCCATCGCCGAGCGGACCGCGCCGATCCAGTCGTTGGCGGGGATGTCGGGGACTACCGGGCCGGTCGCGTCGGTCCGCCCGGACGACTCGGCTTCGGCGACCGCTACGGCGACGACGAGCGCGTCACCCTTGAACCCCGCCTTCTGCGCGGTGAGCGCGATCTCGTACGCGCCCAGCGTGCGCGGCGCGAGCTTCGCGACCCGGTCGTCCTCCGCCTGCTGCGTCTTCGACGGTGGGATGACGGTGAACGTCGGCTTTGGCGCGGGGGTCGGCTTGTAGTCCGGCGACACCGGCCGCGCGTTCGGCGAGGGGGACGGCACCAGCGCCGCCAAGGCGCTCCGCGGCTCCTTCGTAGGCGCTTCAGGCATGCCTGCCTCCCGGGACTGCATGCCGCGCCCTAGCCTGCAATACCATGCCGACGCAGCCCAACACTGACCAGTTGCAGCGCATGACGGACTACCTGCGGCTCGCGATCGACCAAGTCGGCGGGACACCCGTGCGTATGGCCGCCACCAGCGACCTGGTCATCCAGGAAGCGTGCATCGAGTCCTTCCTCACGAGCGCACGGCTGCTCATCGAATTCCTGGTGAAGCACGGCGACCGTCGCGACTTCAACTCGTCGCACTTCGGAGTCCCTCGCGCGACCGGCCCCGAAGCAGAGCGTCTCGGCGCGGTGTGGGACACCGCGTCGCAGCACGTCGTGCACTTCAGCTTGCACCGAGTGCCGGCCAACCTCGACGAACTCCAAGTCATCGGCGACCTCGGACGATGGATGAATTCCGTCGCCCACGACTGCCTCACCCTCGCCGAGCAGTTCCTTGAGCACCTCGATGCGGCCACAATGCCGCAGCTTGCGTACAGTCTGCTGCGGGCGCGCAGCGAACTCGACCGCTTCTCCAAGCTGCTCTGAGAAGACGGGGACAGCGGCCGTTGGCGCAGGCAGGGTCACCGCAGCGAGAAGGGACTGCACCGCTCACCTACCTTCGCTCCCCCGCGCCGGACCAGCAACAGCCCAGGGGTGACGTTGACGCCGCGAGCCGCGACCCGCACTACCGGCCGTCCCACTCCGACAGGCCCTGCACGAACGCCTTGAACTCCGGGTCGTTGTCGACCGCGGCCTCGTCCGCCGCACGCGCCGCCGCGTCCGCGGCGTGGTGATGCGCCGTCGCGTCCTCGTTGCTCGCGTAGATCAGCGCCGTGTCCGTCAGCTCCGCGCTCCCCGCCGGCAGCGACGTCAGCTCGAGGATCGCCTGCGCCACCTCCGCCCGGTTCGGGTTGTGAGCCAGCCCGTTCCACGCCACCTGCGGCACCCGCAGCAGCACCGACGGGTCGATCCCCGACGCCATCACCGGCGGCAGACCCTGCGTCGCCGCCACAGCCGACAACCGGACGGGCGCGCGCGACGCAGACGCCGCGGCAACAGCCGCCTGCGTCGCCGCCCTAGACGCGGCGATCTCCGCTCGCTGTCGCGCTTCGCGGGCCGCCTCGTCGTTCTGCTTCTTGTACTCGCCGAGCCGCTCGATCACGGCCTGCTCGCTCAGGTCGAGGTAGCTGCCGGTGGTGGGATGCCGGTCGCCTTCTGCGGCGAGCAGCTCTGCACGCGTCTCCGCACGCTTCTTGTCGAAGAACATCATGATGCGGGCCTTGTCGGCTCCTCGCGCATCGACGCGCCCCGTCGCATAGGCCCACTTCACCAACTCGACGTCACTCAGCGACTCCGCCGCCGCAGCAGCGACCTTCGTCGCGCCACCACCCAGAGGGCGGGCCGCGATGAAGTCCTGCGCGTCCGTGCCGTGCTTGCTCATGCGCTGTTCCTGTCCTGCCGGGCGCCGGCGAACGCCAGCACATCGAGTTGATCGAACGTCCACGACCGGCCCACCTTGCGAGCCGGCAAAGCCTCCGACATGGCCAGAGAGCGCACGTACCGTGTCGAAGTCCCCAGCACCTGCGCCACCTCCTCCACCGTCATCGACTCCACCCACTCTGACGACTCCGGCCGCTGCGGAACTTCCGCACTACCGCCAGCGGAACCACCCACCGACTCGACCCACGCCAACGCCGCCGGCTCCAACGCCTCCCTCAACCGCCGCACCTCACCCGACACACCGACACCGTCCCGACGCAGGCGGCGCTCCATCTCTTGCAGCGCCCGCAGCAACAAGAACGCCCCCTCGGGGCCGACCACCAGGCACGGGCCAGACAACGCCGTCACCAACCGCTCATCAGACAAGGCCCTCACCGCCAGCCGCCACACGCTGCGCCTCCAGCAAGTCCCGCTCGTGCAGCAACCCCACCCGGTTCAACAGCGCCCCCCGCGACGCCCACCCGTCCCGCGCCGCGAAGTCCAGCAACAGCAACGACAGCCGCAACTGGGCATCCAACGACGGGCCAGGCGACGACGCAGCCTCCGCCCGCAGCCGAGCCAGCGACGGACCGTCGTCCAAGTTCAACGCACCCAACATCGCCAACGCCCGCCGCGACGGCACACCCGTCCCCAACCACGCGGCCCCCGGCACCTCCCGCTCCGCGCCCAACACGTCCGCCCGATCCGCGAACGGCACCAGCAGGCACTCCGAACACCGGACACACGCCACAGCAACAGCGCCCGACCCCGACACCACCGACGACGACCACCGGTGACGACGCACCACACACACCAGCCGGCGCCAACCACCGCCGCGCCACGACACGCCCTCCCCCGACGCCCACGCGCTCACCACAACCCCACCACCCGCACCGGCTCGTCACCGAACTGCACCCACCGGCGGGACCGCACGCCGAAGCCCGGCGTGCCCGCATGCCCGTTCCCCAGCTCGAGGGTCTCCGCCTCGTCGAGCAGACGCTGGCACGCGGAGCAGAAGTACCGCCCACTCGCGTCGACCAGCACCTGCCGGCCCCACCGCTCAGCCAGGAACAGCTCGACCGTGGCCCGGTCGTCCGGCCACCGCCCACCAGTCCGCACCGACCGGAAGTACCGCTCAGGCTCAACCGGCGGCGCCTCAGGCTTCATCACGGCCGGCGGACGCAGCAGCCTCGCGACCGTCGACTTCGACGTCCCGAGCTCGGCCGCGATCGCCCGCACCGACATGCCCTCGTCCCGCAACTCCCGCACGCGCGCCACGTCCACACCTGTCCCGCTCACGGAGCCACCTCCTCATCCCACAGCTGGCGCAACAGCAGCAGCTCCTCGCCGCGCTTGCGCTCCCGGTCAAGCCACGACAGCCAGCGCGGCACGTCAGCCCGTACCGGAGCCATCTGCGTCGACAGCACCGCCAGGCACGCCACGACCCGGCGGGCGTCCGCATCCGACACCGACTCGAGGACGTTCCGCACCGCCGCCACCGCGGCGTTCGGGGTCGGCTGAGCATGCGCGACCTGCAGCACCCGCACCGCGACCCGCGTAATCTCCGCAGACGACAGCCCGCTGCTCATCAGAACACCGCCTGCGAGGATTCGGACGTGGACGACCTGACGTTCGGGATAGTGCTGCTCGCCGTCGGCACGCTCGGCTTCCTCCAGGACCGCTGGCGCAAGCGTCGCGGAAAGCGCCCATGGGGTTCTTTCGACGATCTGCTCATGTGGGCCACCGCCGCCATCGCACTCATCGGACTCCTCGTGATCATCAAGTCGGCGTGAGAGCTCGTCGTAGCTCACGCTGCCCTCCCCTGCCGGCGCAGTTCACGCCGCTCGTCGACGTCGAGCCCGCCCCAGATGCCGTGCCGCTCGTCCGCGGCCAGTGCGAACGCCAGGCACTCAGCACGGGCGAGGCAGCCCCCACACGCCTCCCTCGCGGCCTGCGACGCCAACCGCTGCCCGTTGCCCTCTGGGAACCACAGGCGGGCGTCGGCGGCCTCGCACGGCGTCGGCCCGGACACCTCGAGCGCCTTCGCCAGCGCCAGCCACGCCGACGCCGCATCCTGCCCGAGCTCCCACAGGGCGCCGGGGCCGCTCACGAGGTCAACTCGTTTCGACCGGACGTAACGCTGGCGTCGTCCGTAGCGTTCTCAACGCTTGAACGACCCAGCACTGGACCGCCTACGGATTGGACCGCGACGCCATGGCCACAACCAGCACCGCCGACAGGTGCCCCTACCACCCCGACCTCGTGCCGATCGAGGTCGAGATCGCGATCCGATCCGCGCAGAGCGACTTCCCCGTCCGATTCGACGTCGTGAGGCGTTGCCCGTCCACTGAGCACACGAGCTGAGGAAGCGGCCTCGGGCGCCCCAGACAGGGCGCCCGAGGCCTCGTCTTGACCATCCTTCGGCATTAGGTTGCGTCGGTCGCGGTCTGCCAGCAACCGCTCGAACTCCCTCGCCGCGGCCGTGAAGTCGCGCCGCACCTGCTGCCGAATCCACTCCTCCTCCGTCACGCCGACACCTCCCCGGGGACCACCCGAGACGGCAACACACCCTGCCCGAGGGCGCTGAACATGCGGCCGGCGAGCGCACGACCCGCCGCGTCGTTCCGACCGAGCTCGTCGAGCAACCACTGCACACCGGCGGCCATCAAGTCGCCCTGCTGCTCCGCGATACCGACCCGCCGCTCATCGACCCGCGCGTCCGCCGTCACCTTCGCCAGCGACGCAGCCCGCTGCCACGCCGCCATCAGCTGCTCGACGTCGCCCGGGGTCGCCGTGCCGCGCTCGATGCTCGTCTGCAGGTCTCGTGCGACCACGTCAGCGGCGTGCTGCGCGTCGACCAAGATGTCAGCCGAGGAACGACGCTCAGACGACGCGAGCTGCTCCTGAAGCGCGATTCGCACCTCACGCTTCGCGCGTACCTGCGGGGCCGACCCGCCATGCATCGGGCAGACACCGCCCCCGACGACGAACCTCTTGCACTGCTCTCCCGAGCGCTTAGACCGGGCGGGACACCGGGAAGACAGCGGCGTCGTCATCGGCCGACTCCCATGAGGTCGACCGCTCCAAGGGGTCCCCGACTACCTGCTGCCCACCTGCCGACGGAGCGTGTCTTGGGACGGTTCCTGTCCTTCGTGGCCATGTCAACCTGAACTGGCCCCGGTGTGACGCCTCGAAGTGGCCCCGCCAGGCGTTCGTGTCGCTAGGGTTCATGAGGTGCGAGCAGACCCGTTGGCGATTGCAGCGTGGGAGCTTGTCACTGGAGAGCTCCGAACGGAGGAGTTGCCCGCGCTCGCAGTTGAAGCGCTCGGGCGCGGAGTGGACAGCCCGACTTTGGGCGAGCTCGCGGCGCAGAGCCCGTCAGATGTGAGGGCCTCGCGCGATCTGTTCGTACGGGTGCTCGACGAACTTGGCATCGAGCTTCCTGACCAGGATCGAGCACGGTGGAACCTGGTCCGCGAGACGGCGCGCGCCGTTGTCGAGGCTGAGATCGTGCCGGAGGCCGGAGCGCGCAGGATTTGGCGGTGGGCTTCAGAGGTCGAAGACAGCGGAGACCTGCGGATCTTCGTCGGGCTGGCGTCGGAGCTCGAGGACCATCCTGAAGACCGCGCTCTTCTGGAGACTCAGGTTCTCGCCGAGGCGGTGGAGCTGCTTCAGCGGTCGACTCCACGTGTCTGGATCAAGCTGATGGCGGTGAACGGCGGTTCCGGCCTTTCGCGCAGTGCTCGCGACGGCGCTGTCGGAGTCGACCCCGCGGACCTGGCGATCAGCGAGGGACTTCGTTCCGACCTGGCAGCGTGGAACGCCCAGCATGCCTGGGTAATGGCGGGTTGGCCGGAGAGAGGTGGGTTCGAGTCCGCGACGGATGCTGAACGGTTCGTCGACGCGGGTCGCCAGCTTGTGTCGAAACTTCAGGCCGAACTGGGTCAGGAGTACCACGTCGAATACATGCCCGAGCCAATTCGACCGCCGGGAGTCAGGCTGCGATCCGCTTGACGGTCATGCCTGCGCGCGGCGTTCAGTGGTCGTTGACCGCTTCGCCCGCGCGTGGGCCAGCCGGTAGCTGGTCGTTCCGGTTTCGATGATCTGGCCGTTGAAGGTGAGGCGGTCGACGATGGCGGCGCAGAGCCGGGGGTCGGTGAAGGTCTTGGTCCAGCCGGAGAACGGCTCGTTGGATGCGATCGCGACTGCGGACTTCTCTTCGCGTTCGGTGAGCACTTGGAAGAGCAGTTCGGCACCGTGGCGGTCGAGTTCCATGTAGCCCAGCTCGTCGAGCAGCAGGAGATCGAGGCGGCCGTAGCGGGCAATCGTCTTTGACAGCTGCTTCTCGTCGGCCGCTTCGGCCAGCTCGTTGACCAGCTTTGAGGCGAGGACGTAGCGGACCGAGTGCCCAGCCTGGGCGGCGGCGGTTCCCAACGCGATGAGCAGATGCGTTTTGCCGGTGCCGGAGTCCCCGATGAGGCAGAGCGGCTGCCCGTTCCTGACCCAGGCGCACGTCGCGAGCTGGTTGATCACGGCGGCGGTGACGATGGGGTTGGCGGCGAAGTCGAACTCGTCGACTCGCTTGTCGCGTGGGAACCCAGCTGCTGCGAGGCGCCGGGCAGCGCGGCGGGTGTCGCGGTCATCGCATTCGGCCATCACCAGTTCGGCGAGGAATCCCAGGTAGGACAGCTGTTCCCGTTCCGCGGCAGTCGCGATCTCGGCGAACCGTGAGCGCATCGTGGGTAGCCGTAGCGTGCGGCAACCGCCGTCGATCGCTGCTAACGCGGCCTGCTCCGTCACGCCTGTGCGGGTACTCATCGGTTTACCTGCCCGAGGAGATCGTCATAGGGCGCCACGGACGGCAGAGGCCGCTCGTCGACTGGGACGACGGCGCCTGCGATGGTTCGACGTTGGGCAAGGTCTATCACCTGGGGCCCGGTGGATCCAGGCGACGGCGGCGCGGCCGCGTTGCCGAACTTGCGGGCCTCGACGGCGACGACGTCAGGGCTGACCGACTCCAGGCGCAACGCCGCGGTGATCCCGGCGATCACGTCAGCAGCGGGCAGGTGTCTGTGCAGCAGCAGCACTTCCACCAACGCTCGGGTGCCCTTGGAGTCGCCGAGCGCGTGGCGGGCGGCGGCCCAGAACGCTTCGTGCGCTGGGGTGAACGTGCCGTCCTTGCGGGCTTGGGCCAACGCTGTCGCGCCGGGCAGCGCACCCGGTTTGCGTTGCAGCACCTCTAGGTAGTGGTCCAGGTTCAGCGACTGCTCACCGCGAACTGTGATCCGCTCGTGTCGAGCGACTTCGTGCCGGGCGTCGAACACGGTCAACGTCGTTGCGCCGAGCCGAACGCGGACTCGGCGCCCGATCAGCTTCGCCGGCACCGAGTAGTGACACTGCCGCACCGTGATCCGGGCGTAGCGATCCACCCGCGGCTCGAGGGTCAGCCAGGTCGGGAACTCCGTCGCCGGCAACGGCCGCAGCAGTGGCTTCTCGATGAGGTAGTCGTGGCCGACGGTCGTGGCCCGGTTCGCGATGCGCCGGTAGTCGTCCTTCGCATCGGCCGCAGCCAACAGCTCGTTCAGCTGGCTGATCGAGTCGACGACGGGCATCGGGACGCAGTGGTTGCGGCGGAACCGGCCGCCTTCGCCTTCGACACCGCCCTTTTCGTGCGCCCCGTTGACTCCAGGTTGGCAGTAGAACGCGTCGAAGCCGTAGTGCGAGCGGAACGCCACCCACCGGTCGGATTCCTCCCGGTTGCGACCGAGCAGGACCCGTGACTCCGCCGACTTTAGATTGTCGTAGCGAACATGCACTGTGGGGACACCACCGAGTTGCTCGAAAGCGTAGACGTGCCCTTCCAGGAAAGCTTCCTGAGCCTGTGTCGGGAACGCCCGGTGGATCGCCTTGCCCGAGTGCGACAGCCGCAACGTGAACAACTGCGTCTTTGTCTTCACCCCAGCCAGCACCACCCACAGATCTGCGAAGTCGACTTCGCCCTCCGCGCCGGCCGGGTGGGTCTGCGGCACGAACCCGTCCGCTGACGCCCGTCCTGCTTCGATCGCGATCTCCGGCCGTCGATGAGCGATGTAGTCCCGCACCGTCGAGTAGGACACCTCGACGGCCTGGTGCTCATCGACCAGACGGGCCAGGACACGGCGGGCCGTGTGGCGTTGCTTGCGCGGCGCGTCGAGATCCGCGCGGAGCATCGTGTCGATGACCGGCTTGAACACCTCAAGGCGACGCGAGACTCGCACTGGCGTTTTGCGTTCCGGCGGCAACGCACTGGCCAACGCCTGCCGGACGGTTCGCCGGTGAACGTGATGACGTTCAGCGAGCTCACGGATCGACAACCCCTCGACCCGCTCGTCCCGCCTGATCGCCGCGAACTGTTCCACTCTCGACCCCATCCCCGCCCCGCCCTCCGCTGGTCACCGATGTCGATGACCACCCTCAGGGTGGGGCCAGATCAAACCGTCACAACCAACCCGGCGTGTCGAAGTGGGGCCAGATCAAACCGTCACAGCCAGCAACAGGTGGGGCCGGATCGAGGCGTCCTACCGGGGCCAGTTCAGGCTGTCACGGCCACCTTCGTTCCTGCGAAGTGCGGGACGTGCATCTCTATATACCTCCTGCACTTCGTGCACTTCGTCGTCGCCGCTTTCCTGCGGGCGGCACGACGGGCGTCTTGGGCACTGGTTGTGCAGGGTTCGTGCGGGGTTTGTGCAGGGTTCGTGCACATCAGTCGTCGTCCTCCGGGTCGTTAGGTTCGTGCAAAGATCCACTTCGGGGTGGGTCCATGAGGGCTTCTGGTTCGGCTCGCCGGTAGACGCCGCGGCGTGGTTTGTGAAGCACGCCGGAGGCGGTGGCCCGGTTGAGGTAGTCCTTCGCTGTCCGCTCGGCCGGTGCATCTTCGACGGCCAGGAGGTCGACGGTGCGGGCCTCTCTGAGGGGGCGTGCGTCGATGTAGGCGAGGACGGCCGCGAGATACGCGTCGTAGCCACCTTCGACGCCGGCGACGGTGCCTTGCGTCTCGAGTCGCGTGCGCTTGTTGCCGTCGTCGTCCTCGTAGTCGACGACCTCGACGCGGGTGGCGGGCTGCGCCTTGCCGCGTCGGGCTTTGGCGTCGTGCCAGAGGAACTTGGGCTCTTTCGGGTGGAGCGGGTCGAGGACCCACGCCCGCGACGCTGTCCCGATGAGGTGGCCCGCGCCGCGGAAGGCGTCTTTGGGGTCGTCCCGGGGTGCGCCTTGCAGTGACTTGCGGAGGTGGTGCAGGAGGAGCATCGCGGCTCCGTGGTCTCTGGCGAGGTGCCAGACGCCGGCGAGGAACAGTGACGAGTTCTCGGTGTCCTTCTCCGCGAGGGGCGCGACTGAGGCGAGTGTGTCGACGATGACGAGGTCGGGCTGGTGCCATTCGATGGTCGCTCTGAGTCGGGCGACACCCGACGCTGCAGGGAGCTGAATGCTGGCGGTGACGTAGTGCAGGCGCCCACCGAGCGACGTGCTTGTGCCGCCGAGTTGCTGGATCCGCTCGAGCGCGATGTCGTCGCCGTTCTCTGCGTCGACGTAGAGGACGCGCATCGGTTGGGGGATGTCGATGCCGACCCATGGGCGTCCGGCCGCGAGGGCGACGGCGAGGTCCATGGAGAGCCAGGACTTGCCGACTCCGGGCTTCGCGCCCAGGACTGTGAGGCTCTGACGGACGATGCGGTTCTCGACGAGCCAGCGTGGCTCCGGTAGTGGACCGTCGAGGCGGGTCATGTCCAGGCCGGGCAGTGGCAGAACGACCGGGGCGTCGTAATCGTCGTGGCGGTCGTCGTATTCGTCCATCGGCTGGTACGTCGGGTCGGGCCCGTTGATGCTCCACCCGTGCGTGGCGGCGCTCACGCGGCCTCCACGTGCCGGCTGGTCGCGTGGGTCTCCGGTCGAGCGAGCTCCTCGGTGGTCATGAGGTAACGCGGCAAGGCTGGCTGCAGTGTCAGGTCCCGAGGAACCCATCCGGCGGCGACGCGTGCGGCGCGCTCGGGGCTGTGACGGTGCCAGGCGGCAGCGGGAGCTGGTGCCTCAGCTTCCAGGCCTTCGAGGTGCCACTGGTAGGCCTCCCACCCTTGCCGCAGCAGCGGCGGGAGCCAGTCGGGGCCGTCGAGGAAGAACGGGACGTCGGCGCTCACGCTGCACCGCCTCGCCGCGCCCGCGCGTCGTCGATGCTGGACACGGTGGCCAGCACGCCGGGCGGGACAAGCAGCCCACGTCGGCGCTCCCGCAGCCGTTCGGCGGCGATGCGGTCGATCATCCCGTCGACGATGCGGTGAAGGCGGTGTCGGCGCTCCGTCAGCGCCATGGCCTCGACCTCGGCGTACTGAGTGCCTGGTCGGCTCTCGAGCCAGTGATGGGTGCTCGACAGCCCGAGGTTGTAGAAGGCGTCGAGCTCTGTCTCGCTCGAGAGTCGTGCCCGCTCGAACGGGTCGCGTTCGGCGCTCATGCGGCACTCTCAGCCCATGCGAGCGCGAGGTCAGCGGCTTCACGGTCACCGGCTGCGCGGCGGTCGCGGGCGACGCGGTACAGGTCGGCCTTGAGCCGGCGCTGCTCGCCTTCTGTGCGGGCCTGCGCCATACTGACGATGTCGGTGAGCTTGGCGGCGACCTGACTTGTGGCCGGCTTGGGGAGTGGGGACTTCCCAGGCCGGCTTCTTCGTTCGGGTGGCCTCATCATGCGGCAGACCCTCCCTCGTCGGCGAGGGTAGAGGCCGGGGGTCGCAAGTCGCTCGTGCCGCGCTTGCGGCGGGCCTGGGCGGACTTCAGGGCGAGGCGTAGTAAGTACGCCCTGCGGGCGTGAGCTGCACGGATGGCTCGCTCGTCAGGCGGCAGGACCCCGTCGGGGTCGACCTGCTTCTCGAAGCTGCGGTCGAAGGCCTTGCGTGCGGGCGCTGTGGCAGCCACGCGGTCTTCGGTTGCGGCCCACCGCACTGCGGCGCCGATGCGGCCGTTGAAGGCAGCCTGCCCGGATGGGGCTTCAGACATGACAGTGAGATCCCTTGACGGATCTGCACCGCGCCCAACTCGGCTAGCAGTATTGTTCGGCTGCAACAGCTCGGGCTACATGACGAACATACCACCCAAGCGCTGTAGCGGACGGTTAGACACTCACGGTAGGAACGCCTTCGCCTATGAGCGAGCGCAGCAGCTCGAAGTCGAGCCGTCGAGAACCGCATCGGCACAGAAGACTCATCGATGTTGCGGCGACGAGTTGCCACGACCCGTCATCCATCGCCCATGCGCCTCCTTGAAGCTCCACCGCGATCTGAGCACGATCTGTCGCCCACGGATCACGAGGCGCAGTCAACTCCAGGAAGATGCGGTGCACCTCGTCGTCCGTGTTCAAGTCGAGCTGGTCCCGAAGGTTCCTTCTCTGAGCAGACGCCGTCGGATCGACGGGTGATAGGGAGGAAGTCGGGACGAGCACTGAACCGAAGGCGGAAGCGTGCACGAACGCTAGGGTGTGCCCTTTTCGGGCGCACCGAACAGTCAGGAGGACGCGCGCCCCGAGTTGCCGGCTCCGAAACGCCCGACCGCTGTCAAACACCTCTATGACGGCCAAGTCTCGCCGAGACAAAGGGCAACATGGTCGGTCCACGATTGGCAGCGTCTTAGGAATGGGTCGGGGGCAACCCTGTTCCTGCCAACGATGCGCTTTGAGGCGAAGCCTCCGCCAATTTGCCTCCTGGGACCAGAACGCCTGTCCCTCCGCCAGGCGTTTCGCGTCACTCAAGGTTCTGATCACCAGTCCCCCAGGTTGAGTCGGCGGGCTTCGTCGGCGGCGCGCGCCGAGGCTTGCGCCTTGGTGTAGCGCAAGAGCATGTCGGGGCGGGTCCAGCCGGCGACGGCCATGAGGCCGCCTTCGGAGCCACCGGCGGCGAGCCAGCGGTGCGCGGCGGTGTGCCGAAGGCGGTGCGGGTGGAAACCGTCGATGCCGGCGCGCTCGGCGCGCATGGCGAGGGTCTTGTGGAGGGCGTCGTAGCTGAACGCCTTGCCGCGGTCGCCGAGCCAGAGCGCGGGGTCCTCGGCGAGCCGGTGTGTGCGTCGTGCGCGTAGGTAGCGGTCGATCGATCGTACGGTTTGCGGTCCGAAGGGCACGGTGCGGCCCTTGCCGCCCTTGCCTCGCCGTACGGTGGCCGTACCGGCCTTGAGATCGACGTCGGCGACCGCGAGGGCGACGACCTCGCCGGCGCGCGCACCAGACTCCGCCATAAAGCGCACGAGGGCCTCGTCACGCCGGTCGCGCATCTCAGTGCCGGAGCACGCCGCGACCAGGGCCTTGAGCTGGCCGTCAGTCAAGGGCTCGACGACCTTGGTGTCGAGCTTGGGCGGCTTGGTCCCGAGCAGCGCGTCGGTGCTGGACTCGCCCTCCTCGAGCAGCCATGCCGAGAACCTCCGCAGCGCGAGCTGGCGCGACCGGGCGGTCGAGGCCTCGGCGCCGGCCTCAAGCAGGGCCGCGACGAACGCGGTGACCGTCGGACGGTCGAGGACGGCGCGCCGGTCGTTGGCTTGGCACCAGGTGAGGAAGCGTCGGACGCCGTCTCCGTAGGCCTTGATGGTCTGCGGGCTCTTGCGCTCGGCGCGCAGAGCGAGCTCCCACGACTCGAGCAGGACCGGCAGATCGGGGTCCACGGCAGGCGGCACGACACGCAGCCTAGCCGAATATCTTGACTAGGAGCGGTGTAGCCGCCTACCGTGTCTCTCGTCAGGCCGCACAACTAGCCCCTGACCTGCGAAGATGTCCCGACACGCCGACTATCGTCAGTCCAGGTAGTCGCGCAGGACCTGCGAGCGCGACGGGTGCCGCAGCTTCGACATGGTCTTGCTCTCTATCTGGCGGATGCGCTCGCGCGTGACGCCGTAGACCTTGCCGATCTCGTCGAGGGTCTTGGGCTGGCCGTCGGTGAGCCCGAAGCGCATCGAGACCACGCCCGCCTCGCGCTCGGACAGGGTGTCGAGCACCGAGTGCAGCTGCTCCTGGAGCAGGGTGAACGACACGGCCTCGGCCGGCACGACCGCCTCGGAGTCCTCGATGAGGTCGCCGAACTCGCTGTCGCCGTCCTCGCCGAGCGGGGTGTGCAGCGAGATGGGCTCGCGGCCGTACTTCTGGACCTCGACGACCTTCTCGGGGGTCATGTCGAGCTCCTTGGCCAGCTCCTCCGGCGTGGGCTCGCGGCCCAGGTCCTGGAGCATCTGGCGCTGGACGCGCGCGAGCTTGTTGATGACCTCGACCATGTGCACCGGGATGCGGATCGTGCGCGCCTGGTCGGCCATGGCGCGGGTGATGGCCTGGCGGATCCACCACGTCGCGTAGGTCGAGAACTTGTAGCCCTTGGTGTAGTCGAACTTCTCGACCGCACGGATCAGGCCGAGGTTGCCTTCCTGGATGAGGTCGAGGAAGAGCATGCCGCGGCCGGTGTAGCGCTTGGCCAGCGAGACCACGAGTCGCAAGTTGGCCTCGAGCAGGTGGTTCTTGGCGCGGCGGCCGTCGGTGGCGATCCACTCGAGCTCGCGGCGCAGCTTGATCGGGAGCTTGTCGCCGGAGGCCAGCTTCTCGTCGGCGAACAGGCCGGCCTCGATGCGCTTGGCGAGCTCGACCTCCTGCTCGGCGTTGAGCAGCGCGACCTTGCCGATCTGCTTGAGGTAGTCCTTGACGGGGTCGGCGGTGGCGCCGGCCGTCGCGACCTGCTGGGCCGGCTCGTCGTCGTCGTCGGCGGAGAGCACGAAGCCCTCGCTCTCGCCGTCGCCCTCGGCGGCGGGAGCGACGGCCGCCGCGGCGGCGGCCCCCTCGACGACGACGCCCTCGACGACCTCGGTCGCCTCGGCTCCGACGGCCACGACGTCGACCACGGCGGCGGCGCCGTCGACCTCGGCCAGCTCGGCCGGGTCGATGACGATCTCCTCGAGCGCGATGTCGAGGTCGCCCTCGGCCTCGTCGGCGGCGTCGACCGGCGGCACCTCGGCCACCGGCGAGGCGGCCTTCTTGGTGGCGGCCTTCTTGGCCGTGGCCTTCTTGGCCGGCCTCGGCACCTCGGCGTCGAGGCTCGAGGTGGCGGTGGTGCGGCGTGCGGCCGCGGCGGCGACCGCGCGGCGGCGCGGCGCGGCAGCGGCGGTGGCCTGGGGCTCGAGCGCGACCACGACACCCTCCTCGGCGAGGGCGCGGAGCACGGCCTTCACCCGGGACACCTCGATGCGGCCCTCGCAGGCGGCGCGGACGGAGGCGGCGGACACCGAACCGGTGGCCTTGCCCTGCGTCAGCAGCTCCTGGACCTCGGGGACGGCGAACTCTGGCGGGAGCGGGCGGGGCGTGACCGACACCTACGACCTCTCGTCTGTGTGGAGCTGCGAAGGACCTGGGCGACGAGCCGCCGCACCACGTCTTGGGCTGGGAGCTGCGGAGCGCAGCAACATCCCATTGTGACACGCGACGTAGGCCAGCGGGTCGGCGCGCAGGGCGCACCCGAGGGCTCACGGAGCGGGTCAGGCCGGGATCCCAGCCACGTTACCCGTCCCTGTTCGATCGTGGCGGGCTCCGCCTGAGCAGTTCGGCCCGGTCGCGACCCGGACACCGCCCTAGACGCGGATGCCCAGCAGCGTCACGTCGTCCCGACGGGCGGTGAGCGGCACCCCGGCACCGACGACGGTCTCGAGCAGCCGGTCGAGCAGGACGCCGGGCTCGGGCGCCACCTCCGCAGGTCGTCGGCCCACGCGGCCGCGCGGCACCACGGGCGGGCGCGCGTCGGGCCCGTAGACCGTCGACACGCCGCGCACGAGGTCGTCGAGGCCTGCACCGATCCCGCCCTCGCGGGTCTCGACCAGTCCGTCGGAGAAGACGACGAGACTGTCGCCGGGGTCCAGCTGGAGGGTCTGCTCGACGCGCGGCTCCGGCATGCCCAGGGGCATCGAGCCCTCGACGATCGGGCGCAGGCGAGGAGCCCCCTCGGCCGGCACGAGCAGCACGGGCGGGTGGCCGGCCGAGGTGGCGACGACCTCACGGGTCGCCGGGTCGACGACGGCGTAGACGAGGGTGACGATCTGGTCGACGTCCTCGGTGGCGGTGAAGACGCGGTCGAGCCCGGAGAGCACCGAGGCCGGCGACTCGTCGGTGAACGCCAGCGCGCGCAGGGCGGAGCGGACCCGGCCCATGCCGGCCGCCGCTCGTACGCCCTTGCCCATCACGTCGCCGAGGACGAAGGCCAGCCGGCCGCCGGGGAGGACGAACGCGTCGTACCAGTCGCCGCCTACGCTCGCCGCGCCGCTGGCGCGCAGGGTGCTCAGCGTCGCCGGCAGGTAGCGAGCCGCCAGCGTGAGACCGGGGACCGCGGGGAGGCGGTCGGGCAGCAGGCTGCCCTGGAGCTCCTCGGCGGTGCTGTGCTCGCGGTCGTAGAGCAGCGCCCGCTCGACGGCGATGGCCGACTGCGTGGCGACCGCCTCGAGCGAGACCCGCTCCTCGGGCGGCAGCACGCGGGCCTCGCCGAACGCCACGCGCATCACGCCGAGGACGCCGGCGGCGGTGCTGAGCGGCAGCCAGGCCCAGCTGCGCTCGCCGGCCGACTGGAGCCCGGGCCCGACGGCCGCCGGGTCGAGCCCGACCTCGGCGAGCCCGTCGAGCGAGGCGACGTAGACGGGGCGACCGGTGCGCATGGCCTGGGCGGTGGGCGTGGTGGCGTCGGCGTCGACCCGCAGCGGCACGCGGCGCGCGCCCATCACGGGCATGCCCGGGCCGGAGATGTAGGCCAGCTGGTCGGCCTCGACCAGGGCGAGCCCCGCCCCCAGCGCGCCGAAGCCGTCCCGGAGCTCCTCGGTGACCACTGAGGTGACCTGCTCGAGGGTGAGCGCCTGCGCCAGCCGGGTCGTGACGGCGAGCAGGCGCTCGCCGCGGCGGTAGGCGGCGCGCAGCGCGTCCTCGGTCTGGCGGCGGGCGGTCACGTCGGAGACGAAGACGGCGACGCCGACCACCTCGGAGCGGGAGCGGACCGGGAACCACTGCGACTGCCAGCGGGTCTGCACGCCGTCGGCGCTGGTGCCGACGAAGTCGTCGTCGTGGATGCTCGCGCCGTCGACGAGCACCCGGCGCAGCACGGCCTCGACCGCCTCGCCGAGGTCGCCCAGCACCTCCGAGGGCCGGCGTCCCAGGTGCTCGGCGACGGTCAGCCCGTTGGCGAGCGCGAGCACGCGGTTGATGCGGCGGTAGCGCAGGTCGGCGTCGTAGAGCGCGAACCCGAGCGGCGCCTCGCGCACGAGGGTGTCGAGCAGGGCCGCGTCGGTCGCGTCGAACACCGCCTCGACGTCAGCGCCCTCCACGGAGCTCCCTACGGGGCTTCCTGGAGGCGTCGCCTCGGGTGCGGCCGCCGAGGGAGGGGGCGCAGGAGCGTGCCCAGCCACGGCCTACCTGCCTCTCTCCGTGCGACCTTGCTGCTGCTGGCACTCACGCTAGCGGCAGGGCGCGGTCACGGTCAGCGTTTCGGCACGAGTCGGACTCGTCCGGCCCAGGGAGGTCTCGGTCAGCGGTCGTCCTCGCCCGCCTTGACGGCGAGGACCGGGCACGGGGCGTCGAGCAGGATGCGCTGGGCGTTGCTGCCGAGGATCAGCTTGCCGACCGGGGTGCGCCGGCGCAGCCCGATGACGATGACGTCGGCCTGCACCTCCTCGGCGATGGCGATGAGGTCCTCGGAGGCGTCCTGCCCGCGCACGAGCTGCCGGACCTCGTAGTCGATGCCCGCCTGCTGCAGCGCCGCGCCGACCGCGCTCAGCTCGCGCTCGTAGTCGGCCAGGCCGTCGGCGGAGGCGTCGCGCACCGAGCTGACGACGACCAGGCGCTCGCGGCGGCTCTGGGCGTCCTCGGCGGCCCGGCGCAGCGCGGCCCGGCCCTCGGGCTTGGGCACGTAGCCGACCACGATCGTCACTGCCGGACCTCCTGCTCGTCGACCGCCAGCGCGCCGACCGCGCCACCGTGGGTGGCGCCCGCCTGGCTGGCGGGGGGTCGGCGGCGCTGGTCGGGGTGGCGCTGGCTCGCGCCAACGCTACCGGTCGGCGCCCGCTCAGCCCCGGCCCGTCTGCTCCTGGAGCCGGTCGATCTCCTCGCTGGCCTCGGCCTTGGTCAGTCCCTCGGGCGCCGGCTCCCCCGCCTCGCGGGCCAGCGTCGCCAGGTAGCTCTCCTGGGGGCCGGTCGACGGCTCGTCGCCCGTCACCCAGTCGCTGGGGTCCTTCTCCGCGGAGCGCCCGCTCCCGCTGGTCGTGCTCCCCGTCGTCTCGTCGGTCGTGCCGGTCGTGCCGGTCGTGGTGTCGTCCTGCTCACTCATGCCCCCTCGACTACCCCCTGCCCAGGCGTGCGCAACCCTCCGCGGGCGCCGCGCCGCGGGTCGGGGTCTGGACGTGCGTACGCGTCGCCCCGTATCCTCGGACGGCCCGGACTCTGGTCCGGGTCCCCCGTGCAAGCGCCGAGTCCTGCCCGGCACGGGGTCCACGTCCTCGGGCAGGAGCGGGGGAACCATTCCGCGGGCGCCCTGACCTGGGCCGAGCGCCGAGCGTCACCGGGGCGTCCTTGGGGTGAAGCCGCCTACCAGCGGCCGGGAGACTCCATCCCGAACCCGACAGCTCACCTCGCAGGCGCACGGAGAACTCGCGTGACGCTCTCGCGTACCCTGCGGCCCTACGCCGGCCGCCACCGCCGTCCTGCCCCGCCCAGCGCCGCCGTCCCGCGCGCTGCCGTCGCCATCGCCGGGCTCGGCGTCACAGGGGCCGCGTTCACGGCGACGGCCACCAGCGCGTCGGCCGCGCCCGCCTCGACCAACGCGTCGGGCAGCTCGTCCCACGGCCGCACCGTCGCCCACCGCACCCCGGTCCTCGTCTTCGGCGCCCACGGCCCGGCCGTGCGCAGCCTGCAGGCCCGGCTCGGCCTCGACGCGGTCAACGGCCGCTTCGGCGTCCAGACCCGCGCCGCGGTGCGCGCCTTCCAGACCCGCCACGGGCTGCACTCCACCGGCGTGGTCGACAAGCTGACCTGGCGCGCCCTGCCCGCCGCGAAGGCGATCAGCAAGCCGGTCGCCGCCACGAAGGCCACGACCTCGCGCACCAAGGCGTCGACGACGCGCACGAAGGTCTCGAGCAAGCGGGTGTCCCGCTCCGACGCGCGCGTCTCCGACAGCGTCGAGGGCCTCAACTGGTCGGCGCTCGCGCGCTGCGAGGCCGGCGGCAACCCCCGCGCCTACAACGCGGCCGGCTACTACGGCCTCTACCAGTTCAGCATCGGCACCTGGCACGGCGTCGGCGGCAGCGGCACCCCCTCCTCGGCCAGCGCCGAGGAGCAGACCTACCGCGCCCAGCTGCTCTACGCGCGCCGCGGCTCGAGCCCGTGGCCGACCTGCGGCCGGCTGCTCTACAGCTGACCCCCTCGCGCCCGTCGCGGCGCGTCCGGCACGACGACGGCGCGGCACCCCTCGGGGGTGCCGCGCCGTCGTGCTGAGCAGCCCCGGGCGCGTGTCCGAAGCCACCGCGACGTCCGCGCAGGTCAGCGCGGCGGCGTTCGGACACACCTGGCGCCCGGCGGCGTCGGCTAGGCGCGGCCCGCCCACCACGGACTGGCGTAGGCGACGGCGAGCGCGTTGGCGGCGTGCCCGCGCGGCCCGGGCGTGCGGTTGGCGGCGTCGGGGTCGGCCAGGCGCAGCACGACCCAGTCGGGGCGCCCGGCGGGCGGAGGGTCGCCGAGCTCGGCCTCGCAGTCGACGGGCTCGCCGCAGCGGACCGCGACCTCGGCCGCTACGCGCGGCACGTCGTCGTCGGCGCCGGGTCGCAGGAGCTGGGCGACGAGCTCGCGCCCGGCCCACGCCGGCCCGCGGTCGACGTCGAGCTCCAGCCGCGCCGCTCGTGGCGGCGAGGGGAGCTCCGAGCCGATGCGTACGCCGTCGAGCGCCGCGTCGAGGCGCAGCCCCGACAGCCGGGTGGCGAAGAACCGGCGGGCGCGCAGCGCCTCCGCCACGCCGGCCCGGCTGTGCTCGTGCACCCAGAGCCCGCCGCGGCCGCGGCCCTCGGCCGAGCCCCAGGTGCGGCCGTGCTCGTCGGTGACGCCGAGCAGCCCCGGGCGCCAACCGGCGTCGAGAGCCGCGAGCAGCGGCGAGGGGCGCCCCTCGGCCCAGCCCTCGAACAGGTAGTCGTCGCCCCGGTTGAACATCTCCATGGACACGACCCGGTCGGCCAGGCGGGCGTCGTAGCGGAAGCCGTCGAAGCGCCCGGGCTCGCGGCCCGGGTGGTTGAGCCCCGCGAGCGCCGGCGTGCCGGCGGGACCGGGGGCGGAGCGCTCGGCCAGCCAGTCGAACAGGTGCCTCGTGCCGCCGAGCTCCTGCACGTCGGTCCAGTCCTCGGAGAACCAGACGTTGACGTGGCCCAGCCACGGCTCGGTCCACTCGAAGCCGCGCACGGCGGTGAACTCGCCGGGCGAGTCCTGCTCGTCGGCCAGCCGCCCGGTCCGCGCCCATCCCGCCGCGTCGATGCTGCGCGGCGCCATGGTCCAGCGGGCCACGGCCTCGGCGTTGTCGCGGGTGCGTTCCGGGATGTCGAACCCGGGGGCGACCGAGGCGTGGTCGGTGAGCGCCGCCACGTCGAGACCGGCCGCGCGCATCGCCGCGAAGGCGTCCTCGGGGCTGCCGGCGCCGTCGGAGAGCAGCGTGTGGTTGTGCAGGTCGGCGTGCACGAGGACGGTGCCGGCGCTGCCCGGCAGCCGCGGCGCGCGCTCGGCGCCCTCGGCGCCGTGCAGGTCGGCCCCTGGCCCCTGGGCCACCGCGAGGGTCGGCCGGCCGCCGGCGACGATCAGCCCGGAGGCGGAGTACGAGCTCACGCGGGGAACCTACGCGGTCGGGCCGACCCCGCCCGCACGTGGGTCGGCGCGAGGCGGGTGGGTGCGCCGGGTGCGCGGCTGCTAGCGCCGGCCGCGCGCGACGAGGTCGCGGACGTCCTCGGGCAGCACGCCGCGCGCCCGCTGGGCGAGGCCGCCACCGGTCTCGACGTCGACGACGCGGAACACCGTACGGGCCACGGAGGCCGCGCGCAGGGCGTCGATGCTGGCGCGCTCGGCCAGCAGGGCCACGAAGTCGTCGGCGAGCGGGGCGTCCTTGCCCAACGGGTGGCCCGCGCCGTCGCGCACGTGCGCAGCGAGGTCGGGCGGGAGCCGCTCGGCCAGCGTGGCCGCGACGGTGTCGGGCACCCGCTCCCCCAGCGCGCAGAGGGTGATGCTGGTCGCGCGCGCAGCGTCGTCGGCCGAGGCCAGTCGGGCCCGTGTCTGGACCAGTCGGGTCAGCTGTTCGTAGCGCACTGCGCACCCCCGTCGTTCGGTTGCCCGCAGGTCTACCCCGCACCTGGGAAGCACACACACGCCGGAGACACACGTTCACAGCGAGTCACAAGGTTGGCGCGGAAGCAGACAGGGCCGGTTGTGCGTTGAAGAAGACGTTATGACAACGCAGACAGCGACACTCCAGCCAGCCACCGTGGCACCGGTCAGCGAGGACAGCACCCTCGAGCCGGCCCCCGGTGCCGACCTCGACCAGGCAGCACCCACCTCGGACCTGGTCCGACTCTACCTCGACGACATCGGACGCACGGCGCTGCTCACGGCGGCCGACGAGGTCGAGCTGTCGCAGCGCATCGAAGCCGGCCTCTACGCCGCGCACCTGCTCGCCGAGGGCGAGACCGACGGGCACGACGCGGCCGAGCTCCGCTCGCTGGTCCGTGACGGCGAGCGTGCCAAGGACCAGATGCTGCGGGCGAACCTGCGGCTCGTGGTCTCGGTCGCCAAGAAGCACGCCCACCGCGGACTGCCGTTCCTCGACGTCGTCCAGGAGGGCAACCTCGGGCTCGTGCGCGCCGTCGAGAAGTTCGACTACCGCAAGGGCTACAAGTTCTCCACCTACGCGACCTGGTGGATCCGTCAGGCGATCGGTCGAGGGCTCGCCGAGCAGGCCCGCACGATCCGGCTGCCCGTCCACGTGCACGAGCAGATCGGCAAGCTGACCCGAGCGCTGCGGGAGCTCTCGAGCACGCTCGAGCGCGACCCCACCGACGAGGAGCTGGCCGAGGTGCTCGGCTGGAAGCTGCCCGACGTGACGAACCTGCGCCGCGTCAGCCGCGAAGCCATCAGCCTCGACACCCCGGTGGGCGACGAGGCCGACACCAGCGTGGGTGAGCTGGTCGTCGACACCGACGCGGTGAGCGCCTCCGAGGCCTTCGAGCACCGGGCGCTGCTGAGCGACCTGCAGTCGGCGCTCGACCAGCTGCCGGAGCGCGAGGCGACCATCGTGCGCATGCGCTACGGCCTCTACGACGGCCGTCCGCACACCCTGGACGAGATCGGCCGCGCTCTGGGTCTCACCCGCGAGCGCATCCGCCAGCTCGAGAAGGAGGCGATGAGCAAGCTGCGCTCGCCCGCCGCCACTGTCGGCCTGCTCGCCTGGGCCAGCTAGCAGCAGACCCGCAGCACCCCACGAGGGCCAGCACGCCGCACGCGGCATGCTGGCCCTCGTGCCTTCCTCCACCCTCGCCGTCCTCGTCGCCCTGCTGATGCTCGTCGGGCTGGCGGGCGTCCTCGTGCCTGGCCTGCCGGGCCTGCTGCTGATCGCCGCTGCGGTGGTGCTGTGGGCGGTGCTGGACGACAGCGGCGGTGGGCGGTGGGTCGTGTGCGCCGTCGTGCTCGCGGTCCTGGTCGCCGGCACGTTGGCGAAGTACGCGGTGCCCTCCCGCTCGCTGCGCGAGACCGGTGCGCCGCGGCGCACGATGCTGGTCGGCGTCGTCTGCGCGGTCGTCGGCTTCTTCGTGGTGCCGGTGGTGGGCCTCGTCGTCGGCTTCGTGCTCGGGGTCTTCGTCGCCGAGCTGGCACGGGTCGGTACGGCGGCCGGCGCCTGGGCGTCGACGTGGGCGACGCTGAAGGGCATCGGGCTCGGCATGCTGCTCGAGCTGACGGCCGGCGTCCTGGCCGTGGCCACCTGGGCCGGCGGCGCCCTGGCGCTGCACCTGTGAGGCCTGCGACTCCCAGCGCGTGACAGCGCCTGGGGGGCCGCGTGGCTAGAAAGCCCTGGAAACGCTTGTAGGGGTGTCACCGGTGGTCGGTGGCACCCCTACAAGGGAATGGTTGTTCGGCGGTGTCCTACTCTCCCACCCGCTGGCGCGGGCAGTACCATCGGCGCTGGAGGGCTTAGCTTCCGGGTTCGGGATGGGACCGGGCGTTTCCCCTCCGCTATGACCGCCGTAACTCTACGAGACCCACACACCCTCCCCACATCCCCCTGTCACGGGGGCGGGGCGGGTCTGTGTGGTGGTGTCTCAGAACCGGGTAGTGGTTGCGGGCGCAGTCCATGCTTCACAAGCTCGTGTGGCAGGGCGTGATGATGTGCGTGTGTGCTCGTTCGAGGTAGTCAAGCCCTCGGCCTATTAGTACCGGTCCGCTACACACCTTGCAGTGCTTCCACGTCCGGCCTATCAACCCAGTGGTCTGCTGGGGGCCTTACCCCCTCGAAGGGGTGGGAGACCTCATCTTGAAGCAGGCTTCCCGCTTAGATGCTTTCAGCGGTTATCCCTTCCGAACGTAGCCAACCAGCCATGCACCTGGCGGTACAACTGGCACACCAGAGGTTCGTCCGTCCCGGTCCTCTCGTACTAGGGACAGCCCTTCACAAGTCTCCAACGCGCGCAGCGGATAGGGACCGAACTGTCTCACGACGTTCTAAACCCAGCTCGCGTACCGCTTTAATGGGCGAACAGCCCAACCCTTGGGACCTACTCCAGCCCCAGGATGCGACGAGCCGACATCGAGGTGCCAAACCTTGCCGTCGATATGGACTCTTGGGCAAGATCAGCCTGTTATCCCCGGGGTACCTTTTATCCGTTGAGCGACGGCGCTTCCACAAGCCACCGCCGGATCACTAGTCCCAGCTTTCGCTCCTGCTCGACCTGTCGGTCTCACAGTCAAGCCCCCTTGTGCACTTGCACTCGACACCTGGTTGCCGACCAGGCTGAGGGAACCTTTGGGCGCCTCCGTTACCTTTTGGGAGGCAACCGCCCCAGTTAAACTACCCACCAGACACTGTCCCTGACCCGGATCACGGGCCCAAGTTAGACAGCCAGCACGACCAGAGTGGTATTTCAACGTCGCCTCCACCCGAACTGGCGTCCGGGCTTCACAGGCTCCCACCTATCCTACACAAGCCGAGCCGACCACCAATATCAAGCTGTAGTGAAGGTCCCGGGGTCTTTCCGTCCTGCTGCGCGTAACGAGCATCTTTACTCGTAGTGCAATTTCGCCGAGTCCGTGGTCGAGACAGCTGAGAAGTCGTTACGCCATTCGTGCAGGTCGGAACTTACCCGACAAGGAATTTCGCTACCTTAGGATGGTTATAGTTACCACCGCCGTTTACTGGCGCTTAAGTTCTCAGCTTCGCCCCGAAGAGCTAACCGGTCCCCTTAACGTTCCAGCACCGGGCAGGCGTCAGTCCGTATACATCGTCTTGCGACTTGGCACGGACCTGTGTTTTTAGTAAACAGTCGCTTCTCACTGGTCTCTGCGGCCCCACCCAGCTCAAGACGCAAGGCCTATCACCAGACGAGGCCCCCCTTCTCCCGAAGTTACGGGGGCATTTTGCCGAGTTCCTTGACCACGGTTCGCTCGATCGCCTTGGTATTCTCTACCTGACCACCTGTGTCGGTTTGGGGTACGGGCCGCCGTGACACTCACTAGAGGCTTTTCTAGGCAGCATAGGATCACCCACTTCGCCACAATCGGCTCGGCATCAGATCTCAGGCTCAGTGCGCGGCGGATTTACCTACCGCACGCCCTACATCCTTACCCCGGGACAACCATCGCCCGGGATGGGCTACCTTCCTGCGTCACCCCATCGCTTGCCTACTACCAGATCGGGTCACCGTCCGCCCGCGCATCACCCGAAGGATCCACACGTTGAGAGGGCTTAGCATCACTGGATTCAGCATGGGCGCATCACAGCGGGTACGGGAATATCAACCCGTTATCCATCGACTACGCCTGTCGGCCTCGCCTTAGGCCCCGACTCACCCTGGGCGGAACAGCCTGGCCCAGGAACCCTTGGTCATCCGGCGGAAGGGATTCTCACCCTTCTTTCGCTACTCATGCCTGAATTCTCACTCGTGCCGCGTCCACAGCTACCTTCCAGCGCTGCTTCACCCACGGCACGACGCTCCCCTACCCATCCCCGCCCCTGAACACATACATGCTGGGGTTAACACGGGAATGCCACAGCTTCGGCGGCGCGCTTGAGCCCCGCTACATTGTCGGCGCGGAATCACTTGACCAGTGAGCTATTACGCACTCTTTCAAGGGTGGCTGCTTCTAAGCCAACCTCCTGGTTGTCTGTGCGACTCCACATCCTTTCCCACTTAGCGCGCGCTTAGGGGCCTTAGCTGGTGGTCTGGGCTGTTTCCCTCTCGACGACGAATCTTATCACCCGCCGTCTCACTGCCGCGCTTGAACTTACCGGCATTCGGAGTTTGGCTAACTTCAGTAACCTTGTAGGGCCCCTAGGCTATCCAGTAGCTCTACCTCCGGCAAGAAACACGCGACGCTGCACCTAAATGCATTTCGGGGAGAACCAGCTATCACGGAGTTTGATTGGCCTTTCACCCCTACCCACAGGTCATCCCCCAGGTTTTCAACCCTGGTGGGTTCGGGCCTCCACGCGGTCTTACCCGCGCTTCACCCTGCCCATGGGTAGATCACTCCGCTTCGGGTCTAGAACGTGCGACTACAGACGCCCTATTCGGACTCGCTTTCGCTCCGGCTTCCCCACACGGGTTAACCTCGCCACACGCCGCTAACTCTCAGGCTCATTCTTCAAAAGGCACGCCGTCACACCAACAAGGATGCTCCGACGGCTTGTAGGCACACGGTTTCAGGTACTCTTTCACTCCCCTCCCGGGGTACTTTTCACCTTTCCCTCACGGTACTAGTCCGCTATCGGTCACCAGGAAGTATTTAGGCTTACCAGGTGGTCCTGGCAGATTCACACGAGATTTCTCGGGCCCCGTGCTACTCGGGGACACGTCCCACACGCGCCGCTGGACTTTCGCCTACAGGGGTCTCACCTTCTACGCCGGCCCTTCCCAGAGCCTTCGACTACCCCAACGGACAACGCGCGCCGACACGGCAGCATCGACACAGACACGCCCCACAACCCCGCCCCCGCAACCCCTGCCGGGTATCCCACGGGAACGGTTTAGCCTCATCCGCTTTCGCTCGCCACTACTCACGGAATCACTGTTGTTTTCTCTTCCTGCGGGTACTGAGATGTTTCACTTCCCCGCGTTCCCTCCAACCGCCCTATATATTCAGGCGGAGGTGACAGCACATGACTGCTGCCGGGTTCCCCCATTCGGACATCCTCGGATCAACGCTCGGTTGGCAGCTCCCCGAGGCTTAACGCAGCCTCCCACGTCCTTCATCGGCTCCTGGTGCCAAGGCATCCACCGTGCGCCCTTAACAACTTGACCACATCGAACGAACACAGACACACACCACGAAAACCACACCACAAAAACAGTAAAGATGAATCGCTCGCAACCACTATCCAGTTCTCAAACACCACCCGGCACCCACCAACCCGACACACCCACCCACCCCCACGACGAGGACGGTATGCGATGCAGCCGATGGACCGGCCAGAAGAAACCAGCACCCCCACCACCCCGCCGAAGCAGGGCCACAGAGGCCGCTCGTTCCCTCAGGACCCAACAGCGTGCCGCCCACCCCCGCACCAGACACAGCCGGCACCGGGAAGGACTACTTCGAGGACTCGTTCCACCCATGAGCACCACCACGGACACGTACGGCCCGCGCGTGGCTCCTGACCCCCCACCCTCACCAACCGGTGAGCGTGACTAAGAGGTAGGTGCTCCTTAGAAAGGAGGTGATCCAGCCGCACCTTCCGGTACGGCTACCTTGTTACGACTTCGTCCCAATCGCCAGTCCCACCTTCGACAGCTCCCTCCCTTGCGGGTTAGGCCACCGGCTTCGGGTGTTACCGACTTTCGTGACGTGACGGGCGGTGTGTACAAGGCCCGGGAACGTATTCACCGCAGCGTTGCTGATCTGCGATTACTAGCGACTCCGACTTCACGGGGTCGAGTTGCAGACCCCGATCCGAACTGAGACCGGCTTTTTGGGATTCGCTCCACCTCACGGTATCGCAGCCCTTTGTACCGGCCATTGTAGCATGTGTGCAGCCCAAGACATAAGGGGCATGATGACTTGACGTCATCCCCACCTTCCTCCGAGTTGACCCCGGCAGTCTCCCATGAGTCCCCAACTGAATGCTGGCAACATGGGACGAGGGTTGCGCTCGTTGCGGGACTTAACCCAACATCTCACGACACGAGCTGACGACAGCCATGCACCACCTGTCCACGACCCCGAAGGACACCACATCTCTGCGGCTTTTCCGTGGATGTCAAGCCTTGGTAAGGTTCTTCGCGTTGCGTCGAATTAAGCCACATGCTCCGCCGCTTGTGCGGGCCCCCGTCAATTCCTTTGAGTTTTAGCCTTGCGGCCGTACTCCCCAGGCGGGGCGCTTAATGCGTTAGCTACGGCACAGAGAACGTGGAATGCTCCCCACACCTAGCGCCCAACGTTTACGGCGTGGACTACCAGGGTATCTAATCCTGTTCGCTCCCCACGCTTTCGCTCCTCAGCGTCGGTACCGGCCCAGAGACCCGCCTTCGCCACCGGTGTTCCTCCTGATATCTGCGCATTTCACCGCTACACCAGGAATTCCAGTCTCCCCTGCCGGACCCTAGCAAGCCCGTATCGAATGCAGACCCGGGGTTAAGCCCCGGGCTTTCACACCCGACGTGACCCGCCACCTACGAGCTCTTTACGCCCAATAATTCCGGACAACGCTTGCACCCTACGTATTACCGCGGCTGCTGGCACGTAGTTAGCCGGTGCTTCTTCTGCGCCTACCGTCACTTTCGCTTCTTCGGCGCTGAAAGAGGTTTACAACCCGAAGGCCTTCATCCCCCACGCGGCGTCGCTGCGTCAGGCTTCCGCCCATTGCGCAAGATTCCCCACTGCTGCCTCCCGTAGGAGTCTGGGCCGTGTCTCAGTCCCAGTGTGGCCGGTCACCCTCTCAGGCCGGCTACCCGTCGTCGCCTTGGTAGGCCACAACCCCACCAACAAGCTGATAGGCCGCGAGCCCATCTCCAGCCGATAAATCTTTCCACCCCCCACCATGCGGCGAGAAGTCATATCCGGTATTAGCCCCGGTTTCCCGGAGTTATCCCGAAGCTAGAGGCAGGTTGCTCACGTGTTACTCACCCGTTCGCCGCTGATCCCCCACCGAAGCAGGTTCACCGCTCGACTTGCATGTGTTAAGCACGCCGCCAGCGTTCGTCCTGAGCCAGGATCAAACTCTCCAACAAAGAACCTAGAAAACTAGGACTCTCGAAGCAGAGCAAACGCCAGCCACCACACGACCCGCGTAGACCGTGCGGCAACCAACAAAAACCACATCACCACCCCACACCCCCCGAAGAGAGCGCGAGACATGACGAGGAAAAAACATATGGCAAATCCTCGAAAAACACGCTGTTGAGTTCTCAAGAAACGAACGCGCTCGAAGCTTCGGCCTTTCGGCCTCAGTCTCGGGGCTTGTTGTGTGCGTGGTCTACTCTAGCAGACCCTGCGTTGCGCCTTTCCCGCCAGACCGGCCGCTCGGAGAAGACCCCGATCCGTCCGTTCCTCTCGCGAGGCACGAGGAGAAAACTTACGGCTCTGCCGGACCCTTGTCAAGTCCGGCCTCCCGGGGCCTGCCGACACCTCCTCGACGGTCGACGAGGCCTCCCCGACCAGCGGGTGCCTCGACGACCGAGGAGCTCCGGCGTACCGGAGCCCAGGAGGTGTCGGAGCAGGGGCGACAGGACTTGAACCTGCAACCTGCGGTTTTGGAGACCGCTGCTCTGCCAGTTGAGCTACGCCCCTACGCACGCAGCCTCTCGGCCGAGCGCGCGGACAGACTACCGTGCGCCCCGGACTGCTTTCGCACTGCTTTCGCCACCGCGCCGTTCCATGGTGCCCATGATCAGTACGGTGGGTGCAGCACAGGTGCCGGCGGGTCCGGCCGGGACGGCTCCTCGTGGGGCGGGGTCTGCGCAGGGCTCGGCGGCCGGGCGCGGCTCGTCGGCGCTCACCCCCGCCGACTGGGAGCGGATCGTCACCGAGCAGCAGGCACGGGTCTACCGGCTGTCCTACCGGCTCACCGGCTCAGCCGCCGACGCCGAGGACCTCACCCACGACGTCTTCGTGCGCATCTTCAACTCGCTGCACACCTACACCGAGGGCAACTTCGACGGCTGGGTCACCCGCATCACGATGAACCTCTTCCGCGACCGCTGGCGCCGGCGCAAGCGGATCCTCATCGAGCCGGCCGTCGACGACGACCTCGCCGCCCTCGGCACGGCCAGCCCCTCCTCCGAGGACGCCTGGGCCGCTGCCTCCCTCGACGTCGACGTGCGCGCGGCGATCGCCGAGCTGCCGGCGCCCTACCGCGCTGCGGTCGTGCTCTGCGACCTCGAGGGCATGGGCTACGAGCAGGCGGCCGAGGTGCTCGACATCAAGCTGGGCACCGTGCGCAGCCGTCTCCACCGCGGCCGCGCGCTCCTGCGGGTCTCCCTCGCCCACCGCGAGCCGGTCTCCCGCCAGCGCACGACGCCGTCGCTGTCGCTGCCGGCGCTGCGCACGGGAGCGCTCGGCACCGCCTGACCGTCCTAGGGTGCGGCCATGCTCCTCGCCGAGATCGCCGCCGCATCAGCCGACCTGCAGCGCACCCGCTCGCGACTGGCCAAGACCGCCCGGCTCGCGGAGGTGCTGTCCGCCGCCACGCCGGACGAGGTGGCGGTCGTCGCTGCCTACCTCTCGGGCGAGCTGCCGCAGCGGCGCACCGGTGCCGGGTGGGCAGCGCTCCAGCAGCTCCCGCCGGCGGCCGACGAGCCGACCCTCACCATCGCCGGGACGGATCGCGCGTGGCAGGAGGTCAGCCAGGTCTCGGGGACGGGCTCGCAGGCACGGCGCCGGGCGCTGCTCGACGCGCTGTTCTCCCGGGCGACTCCCGAGGAGCAGCGGCTGCTGCGGGGGCTGGCGCTGGGCGAGCTGCGGCAGGGCGCCCTGGACGCCCAGGTCATCGAGGCCTTCGCGCGCTCGGACGGGCTCGCGCTGCCGGAACTGCGGCGCGCGGTCATGCTCGCCGGCTCGCTGCCGCCGGTGGCTGCCGCCGTCCGCGCGGACGGGCCCGCTGCGCTCGACCGGTTCGTGCTCGAGGTGGGCAGGCCCGTGCTCCCCATGCTCGCCTCGACCGCGGGCAGCGTGACCGAGGCGCTCGAGCGGCTCGGCGCGGCCGTGGTGGAGGCCAAGATCGACGGCATCCGGGTGCAGGTGCACCGCTCCGCCGAGCAGGTGCGCGTCTTCTCCCGCAGCCTCGACGACATCACCGAGCGCCTGCCCGACGTGGTCGAGCTCGTGCGGGAGCTGGCCGTCGACACCGTGGTGCTCGACGGCGAGGCCGTGGCGCTCGGGCACGACGGGCGCCCCCACCCCTTCCAGGCCACGGCCGGGCGCACAGGGTCGAGGGTCGACGTGGCGAGCGCCCGCACCCGCTTGCCGCTCACCCCGCTGTTCTTCGACGTGCTGCACGTCGACGGCCGCGACCTGCTGGCGCTGCCGGCCTCGGAGCGGCACGCCGTCCTGGACGCCGTCGTGCCGGCCCGTCTGCGCGTCGCGCGCCTGGAGACCGCTGACGCCGACGCGGGCGAGCGCTTCGCCGCCGACGTCCTGGCGCAAGGGCACGAGGGAGTCGTCGTCAAGGCGCCGGGCTCGCTCTACGACGCGGGCCGGCGCGGAGCCGCCTGGCTCAAGGTCAAGCCGGTGCACACCTTCGACCTGCTCGTGCTCGGCGCCGAGTGGGGCTCCGGGCGCCGGCGCGGGTGGCTCTCGAACCTGCACCTCGGCGCCCGCGACCCCGAGGGCGGCCCGCCCGTCATGCTCGGCAAGACCTTCAAGGGCCTCACCGACGCGATGCTCGAGGAGCAGACCGCCGCTCTGCAGGAGCTGGTCGTCGACCGGCCGCCGTGGGGCGTGGTCGTGCGTCCCGAGCTGGTCGTCGAGATCGCGCTCGACGGCGTGCAGACCTCGCCGCGCTACCCCGGCGGCGTCGCCCTGCGCTTCGCCCGCGTGGTGCGCTACCGGCCCGACAAGCGGCCCGACGAGGCTGACACGCTCGACGCGGTACGGGCGCTGCACCGGCGCTAGACGACCCGCAGGTCCGCCACGGCAGCGCCCAGGACCGCGTCGTTGAACGGCGGCCACACCTCGGCGGCCCAGGTGTCGAAGGCGCGGTCGGTGAGGCACACGCACCCGACGCCGGCCGCGCGGTCGACCCAGACGAAGGTGCCGCTCTGGCCGAAGTGCCCGAAGGTCGCGGGGCTCTGCGAGGGGCCGGTCCAGTGCGGGGACTTCGCACCGCGTACCTCAACCCCGAGCCCCCACGGGTTGGGGTCCTGGCGTCCGAAGCCGGGGACCAGACCGCGCAGCTCGGGGTACTGCACGCGGGCGAGCTCCTCGGAGCTCGACACGTGCAGCACCCGGGGCTCGAGGAGCTCGCCGACGAAGGCGGCGAGGTCGCGCACGCTCCCCCAGCCCGCGCGCGCCGCCGAGCCGCGCAGGGCAGCGGTACGCATCCCGAGCGGAGCGAGCACGCCTTCACCCAGGTAGTCGGCGAACGGCATCCCCACCGCCCCGGAGACGACGTCGGCGACCACCTCGAACCCGGAGTTGGAGTAGATCCGGCGCACCCCGGGCGCCGCGAGCGGCACCGTCCCCTCGAGCGGCAGGCCCGAGGCGTGCGCGAGCAGGTGGCGCAGCGTGGACCCGGCCGGGCCCGCCGGGTCGTCGAGCGAGAGGGCACCTTCCTCGGCGGCGAGCAGCGTCGCGTACGCGGTGAGGGGCTTGGTCACGCTCGCCAGCGCGAACGCCCGATCGACGGGCCCGTGCTCGGCAACGGTGCCCCGTCCGCGCACCACGACGGCGGCCGCTGCCGCGGGCACCGGCCAGGTGTCGATCGTGGCGAGCACGTCGGGGAGCGGGGTCACGCTCCCGACCCTAGGGCGAGGCCAGGCCCCCTGTGGAAGCAGGACGGGCTCCCCGGCGTTGGCCGTGCAAGAGTCGACCGACGCGCACGAGCGCGCCGAACCCCGAGGAGAGCCCGTGCCCCTGCCCACCGACCCGGACGCCAAGCTCGCCGCCTACGCGCACCCCGAGCGGCTGGTGACGACCGCCTGGCTGGCCGAGCACCTGTCGGACCCCGGCCTCGTCGTGGTCGAGTCCGACGAGGACGTCCTGCTCTACGAGACGGGCCACGTGCCCGGCGCGGTCAAGGTCGACTGGCACACCGACCTCAACGACCCGGTGACGCGCGACTACGTCGACGCCGAGCGGTTCGCTGCCCTGCTGTCGGAGAAGGGCATCGGGCGCGACACCACCGTGGTGTTCTACGGCGACCGCAACAACTGGTGGGCGGCCTACGCGCTGTGGGTCTTCACGCTGTTCGGCCACCCGGACGTGCGGCTGCTCGACGGCGGTCGCGCGGCGTGGCTCGCCGAGGGGCGACCCATGACCACCGAGCAGACCGTGCGGACGCGCGCCGACTACCCCGTGGTGGAGCGCAGCGACGCACCGGTCCGCGCCTTCCGCGACGACGTGCTGGCCCACCTCGGGCGCCCGATGGTCGACGTGCGCTCCCCCAGCGAGTTCTCCGGCGAGACGCTGCACATGCCCGACTACCCCCAGGAGGGCGCTGTCCGAGGCGGCCACATCCCGGGCGCGACCAACGTGCCGTGGGCCAAGGCCGCCGCCGAGGACGGCACCTTCCGCACCGTCGACGAGCTGCGCGACCTCTACGAGGGGCAGGCGGGGCTCTCGGCGGACGACGACGTGGTCGTCTACTGCCGCATCGGCGAGCGGTCGTCGCACACGTGGTTCGTGCTGACGCACCTGCTGGGCTACGAGAAGGTCCGCAACTACGACGGCTCGTGGACCGAGTGGGGCAACAGCGTGCGGGTGCCGATCGAGCAGGGCGCCTGAGCGTGGCGGCCCTGCCTCCCGCGCTCGCCGAGGTCGTCGACGACTTCGCGGCGGTCGCTCCGCGCGACCGGCTCCAGCTCCTGCTCGAGATGGGCCAGGAGCTGCCGCCGCTGCCGGAGCGCTTCACCGCCTCGCACGAGGCCATGGAGCAGGTGCACGAGTGCCAGTCGCCGCTGTTCCTCGCCGTCGAGACCGAGCCGGGTGCCGTGCACCTGTTCTTCGACGCGCCGCGCGAGGCGCCGACCACCCGCGGGTTCGCCGGCATCCTGCACGCCGGGCTCGAGGGCAGCACGCCCGACGAGGTCCTCGACGTGCCCGACGACTTCTACGTCCGGCTCGGTCTGGCCGAGCTGGTCAGCCCGCTGCGGCTGCGCGGCATGGCGGCCATGCTCGCCCGCATCAAGGGCCAGGTGCGGGCGGCCCGCGACGGCCGGGCGACCGGCGCCAGCGAGTAGCGTCTAGCCATGGCGCTGCTCGCGGAGGACCTGCTGCTCCTGCTGCTCGACGACAGACGCGGGTCGACCGTGGTGGACTCCACCTCGGTCGACTACGCCCTCGCAGGCTCGCTCCTGCTCGAGCTCGCCCTCGCCGGCCGCATCGACGTCGCCGGCGAGGGCAGCTCTGTGAAGAAGGGCCGGCTCTACGCGCTCGACCGCGACCCGGTCGACGACCCGCTGCTCGACAAGGTGCTCTCGCGCATCGCGGTGGAGCAGCGCAAGCCGGAGTCGTGGGTGCCCAAGCTGGCCAAGGGCCTGCGCTCCGACCTGCTGCGCCGGGTCGAGGACGCGGGCGCCGTCCGGCGCCAGGACGACAAGGTGCTCGGGGTCTTCCCGCGCCACCGCTTCCCGCAGGCCGACGGCAGCGGGGAGGCTGCGGTCGTCGAGGAGCTCCGCCGGGCGCTCGAGGGCCAGGAGCCGACGCAGCGGGCGGCCGCCCTGCTCGCCCTGCTCTCCGCGGTCGACGCCGTTCACAAGGTGGTGCCGGGCGTCGACAAGAAGCAGGCGCGCAAGCGCGCCAAGGCGATCAGCGAGGACGTGTGGGCGGCGAGTGCGGTCGCGAGCGCCGTGCGCGCGGTCTCGGCGGCCGTCGCGGGTGCGGTCACCGCGTCGACGACGGCGGCGGTCATCAGCAGCACCTAGCGTCAGGGCCCCCTGCTGTGCAGGGTCAGTAGCTGCGCAGCGTGTCGACCCAGCTCGCGACCGGCTCGGGCGTGTGGTGCACGGGCCAGGTGCGCGTGCGCTCCCCCACCGCGACCGACACCAGCAGCGCGCCGGCCCCGAGGAGCACCAGGCCCGTGAGCACGGGGGCCAGCCTCCCGGGCGCCAGCGCCTCGGCGACCCGGTCGAAGCCCCGGCGCAGCGGCGCCGAGGCCGGGCCGTAGAAGACGGCGAGCAGCGCCCCTGCGGCGAGGGCGCCCACCAGCCCGTCGAAGGCTCCTGAGTCCACCTCGGGCCGCAGCCCGTGGGTGCTGGCCAGCACCACCGCACCCGGGGCGAGCGCGCCGAGCACCGCCTGCGGCAGCGTGGCGAGAGTGGTGAGGGTCCCGCGCACCGCGTACCACGGCAGGCTGGCGAGGGCCAGCAGCGCGTCGGCGCGGCGCCGGCCGTAGGCGCTGCGCCGGCGCGCCAGGTAGGAGGCGGCGCCGTCGACCGCACGCAGCGAGACGCTGACGCCGAGCGCACCGGCCGCGGCTGCCACGGGCGCGAAGACCGCTGCCGCCGCCGCGGCGGCGAGGGCCACGAGCAGGAGCAGCGGGTGGGCCACCAGCCGCGCCGGTCCGACCCCCTCGGACCCGTCGTCGAGGTGTCCGCCAGCGGTGCCCTCGTGCGGGCGGTCGTCGTCGGGGACGGCCCAGCCGGCCGGCGACGACACCCAGGTCTCGAGCCGGGTGTGCTCCGGCCCCGCGTCCTGGCGCGGCAGCGGCGGCACCGGCGCAGCTGCGAGCGCCGCGACGTGCTCGGTCGCGTGCTCGCGCCCGTCGGCGCGCAGCTCGGTGGCGTCGTCGGCGCGGTCGCGAGGCGTACGCGCCGGCAGCCGCGGCGCGAAGCCCATCGCCGCGTCCTGCACCGCGAGCAGCAGCTCCTGGGCGTCCGGGCGGTCGGCCGGGTCGGGAGCGAGGGCCGCCTCCACGACCGGCAGCAGCCACCCGGGCACGCCGTCGAGGTCGGGCTCGCCGGCGAGCACGCGCGCGAGCACGACCTCGAAGGCGCCGGTGCCGTAGGGCGGGCGGCCGGTGGCGGCGTAGACGGCGGTCGCGCCCCACCCGTGGACGTCGGCCGAGGCGTCGGCCGCGGCGCCGCCGATGGCCTCCGGCGCGAGGTAGCCGGGGGTCCCCAGCAGCATGCCGGTGGCGGTCAGGCGGGTGTCGTCGCTGAACTGGGCCAGCCCGAAGTCGACGACGACCGGCTCGCCGTCGGCGAGCAGCACGTTGGCGGGCTTGAGGTCGCGGTGCACGACACCGACGCGGTGGATGGCGCCGAGCGCGCGGGCCAGGCCGACGACCACGGCGTGCAGCTCGTCGCCGCGCAGCGGGCCGCTGCGCTCGACCCGCTCGGGCAGCGAGCGGCCCTGCACGTAGCGCATCACGACGTAGGGGCTCGGGCCGGCGACGTCGGCGTCGACCACCTCGGCGACGTGGGGGCCCACGACCCGGCGCAGCGCCTCGACCTCGCGGGCCAGCCGGCGACGGCCGTTCTCGTCGGTGACCAGGTGCGGGCGCAGGACCTTGACCGCGACGGCCCGGCCGTCGGCGTCGAGGGCGAGGTGGACGACGCCCATGCCGCCCTCGCCGATGCGGGTCAGCAGACGGTAGGGACCGAGGCGCTCGCCGGTCTCCATCACGTCCACCTCCGCACCGTAGCCGTCCTGACCTGCGCCGCAGCGCCTGCAGCGGCCGACGCGGCCGGCGTGTCGCGCGCGGGGTGGGCAGCCCGTGCGCGCAGCGGCGGGGACGTGCACGGGTCCGGAGACACGAAGGGCCCGGGAGCGCCGTTGCGCCCGGGCCGACCCCATCGTGCGGAGCCGGGCGCGCCCTTGCGCCCGTCCCTGTGTCCCATGCAATCTGGTGCACGAGCCTGAGGCAAGCATCTGCGGGTCTCGGGATGGTAACGATCCCTTTCGTCCCGGTTGGTGCCCGTACGCGCCGCCGCCGACCGCGGCGAAGCCGCTGC
This sequence comes from Motilibacter peucedani, assembly GCF_003634695.1. Lineage (NCBI taxonomy): Bacteria > Bacillati > Actinomycetota > Actinomycetes > Motilibacterales > Motilibacteraceae > Motilibacter > Motilibacter peucedani. The sequence continues at coordinate 289,409 of NZ_RBWV01000010.1, read as the reverse complement.
CTGGGGGAATGGTCGTGTAGCCTCTCGGGTTGTACGACAGCGCGGGCGACGACGCCCGCGGGTCGCCTGCTCCTCTCAGGGGTCGTTCTGGTCCGGGTCGTCCTGTCCCGGGTCCTTCCGGCGCCGCCGTTCCGCGGACGCCGCAGACCAGACTCTGCGCTCAGACCCCGGGCCCTCGAGATCATGCGTGCGACCCCGCGCCCGGCACTCCGCCGACTACGCAGCGCACCCGATCCTCTTGGGAGTCCCCTTCTTCATGCCGCAGACCCCTGCACCTCGCTCCTCGTCCTCCCGCTCCACCTCGTTCCGTCCCGGGCCGTCGCGCTCCGGACGCCCCGGCGGCCCCCGCCGCGGCTCGTCCTCGGCCCGCGCCGACCGCCCGGCACCCGCTCCCAGCGCGCTCGAGCAGGCGTTCGCCGCCGCGCCGGTCGCGCCTGACAGCACCGCCACCTGGGCCGAGCTCGGCCTCCCCGGGCGCCTGGTGACCGCGCTCGAGCGGCGCGGCGTCACCGCGCCCTTCCCGATCCAGGCGGCCACCCTGGCCGACGCCCTCGCCGGCCGCGACGTGCTCGGCCGCGCCAAGACCGGCTCCGGCAAGACGCTCGCCTTCGGCCTGCCGCTGCTCGCCCGCCTCGCCGAGCTGCGCGAGGTCAGCGCTCCTTCGCCCGGCCGCCCCCGCGCCCTGGTGCTCGTGCCGACCCGTGAGCTCGCCGTGCAGGTGCGCGACGCGCTCGACCCGCTGGGCGCCGCGGTGCGCCTGCGCTCGACCGCGATCTTCGGCGGCGCCTCGATCGGCCGCCAGATCAACGCCCTCGAGCGCGGGGTCGACCTCATCGTCGCCACCCCGGGCCGGCTCCAGGACCTCATGGAGCGCGGCGCCTGCTCGCTGGCCGACGTCACGATCACCGCGATCGACGAGGCCGACCACATGTCGGACCTCGGCTTCCTGCCGGTCGTGCTGCGCCTGCTCGGCCAGACCCGGCCCGACGGTCAGCGCCTGCTCTTCTCCGCCACCCTCGACGGTGCGGTCGAGACCGTCGTCACCCGCTACCTGCACGAGCCGGCCCTCCACGCCGTCGCGTCGGCCGACTCGCACGTCGAGCTGATGGACCACCGCGCGTTCGTCGTCTCCGACCAGGAGTCGAAGATGGCCGTGCTCACCGAGATCAGCGGCCGACCGGCCCGCAGCATCCTGTTCGTGCGCACCAAGCACGGCGCCGACCGCCTCGCCACGAAGCTGGAGCGCTCCGGCGTGCAGGCCGCGGCGATCCACGGCGACCTGCGCCAGAACGCCCGCCAGCGCGCGCTCGACGACTTCTCGGCCGGACGCACCCGGGTGCTGGTGGCCACCGACGTGGCGGCCCGCGGCATCCACGTCGACGACGTCGACCTGGTCGTGCACGTCGACCAGCCCAACGACCACAAGGACTACCTGCACCGCTCGGGCCGCACGGCTCGCGCCGGCAACTCCGGCGTCGTGCTCAGCCTGCTGCTCCCCTCGGAGCGCCGCGGTGCCGAGCAGCTGCGCCGGCGCGCCAACGTGGACGCCGAGGTCGTCGACGTCGCGCCGGGGCACCCCGCTGTGCGCGCCCTCGCCGAGTCCGGCGAGCCGGTCGTCGTGCAGCCGCTGCCCGAGCGCTCCGAGTCCTCGCGCGACGCCCGCTTCGGCGCTCCGCGCCGGGGCCAGCGCCCGAGCGGCCGCTTCGGCGAGGGCCGCGACAGCCGCCCCGGCCGCGCGCACCCCGAGGGCCCCAGCCGCTCGGCCCGCCCGCGGCGCGACGGCCGCCCGGCCGGTGACGCGGGGAGCTCCCGCGCCTGACCGGCGCCCGGCCGGAGGGCGGGCGCGCACCACGCCGCCCGCCCTCCAGCCGGGGACGCACCAGCTCACCTGGTCGACCGCCGAGCTGCTCCGCGACCTCGACGTCGACAACGGCTGGGTGCTGCTGATCGACGGGGTGCCCAGCTCCTACGTCGACCTCGACGCACCGACCCACCTGGGCTTCGAGTACATGGCGTGGATCGCCGGCATCCTCGACTCGCTGGCTCCCGCCGGCGCGCCGCTCGACACCGTGCACGTCGGCGGCGGGGCCTGCTCGATGGCCCGCTACGTCGCGGCGACGCGCCCGAAGTCGCGCCAGCTGGTGCTCGAGCTCGACCCGAAGCTCATCGAGCTCTCCCGCGACCTGCTCAGCCTGCGCCGCACCCCGCTGCTGCGCACGAAGGCCCGCGACGGCCGGGAGGGCCTGCGCAAGGAGCCCGCCGCCAGCGCCGACGTGGTCGTGCGCGACGCGTTCGACGGGCTCGCCGTGCCGGCGCACCTGACCACGACCGGCTTCCTCGCCGAGGCCAAGCGCGTGCTCCGCCCCGGCGGTGCGTACGTCGCCAACCTCTCCGGTCGAGCACCGTTCGTCGAGGCGCGCCGCGAGGCCGCGACGGCGCTGCACAGCTTCGCCCACGTGACCCTGCACAGCGAGCCGTCGGTGCTGCGCGGGCGCCGCAACGGCAACGTCATCATCACCGCCTCCGACGCGCCGCTCCCCCTCGACGCGCTGCTGCGCCGGGCCGCCGGCGGCGCTGCCCAGGCCCGCGTCCTCGTCGGCGACCGGCTCACCGACTTCGTCGGCACCGCCGCGCCCTACGAGGACCCGCCCGCGCCCACCGAGGGAGCCGGGCTAGCCGACCACGAGGGCGGGCCGGGCGGGGTCGTCGACGCGGACGACCACGTCGGCTGACGCGACCGGGTCGGGATCCACCGCGTACCTCTCGTAGGCGGGCAGCGTCCACGCCTGGTCGGCCGGGGTGCGGCGCGCCAGCGCTGCGCCGCTCATCGCCAGGTGCACCGTCAGCTCGAACGGCAGCCAGCGCCCGAGCAGGAACGTCCCCGGCACGACGACCACCGCGCCGGGAGGCGCCTCGACGTAGCCGGCCCGCGTGGCCCGGTCGCGCACCGGGTCCCACAGGCTCGGCAGGAACCGCGGCGCCCCAGGGTCCTCGAGCGGGTCGAGCACCTCGCGGGCGAGTGCGCCGGCGTCGAGCCAGTCCTCGAGGAAAGCGTCGGGGTCGTGGCGCCCGTGCTCCAGCCGCAGCGACGCGGGGCGCAGGAAGCCCTCGGCCGGCACCACCCACGCGGGACGGCCGGAGCGCACGAGCACCTCGACGAGGTCGCGCGCCAGCTCCAGCGCTCCGGACACCGGCGCGCCGTCGACCGCGACGCGTACGGGTGCGGTGCGTCCCAGCGCCTCGACGCGGGCGGCGACCTCCGCGACGACGCCGGAGGGACTCAGGGGGCGGGCACGCACGGCTCCGACGCTAGCCCGCGGGCCGAGCGCCCGGACCTGTCGGTCCGGCGACTACGCTGGGCGACCGTGACCGCGCCCGAGCTGACCCCCGACGACGTCCTCGCCCAGGAGCGGGAGCTCGAGCTGCCGTCCCTCTCCAACGACGACGCGCTCGCCCTGGGCCTGAGGCTGCTCGACCTGGCACGGCAGCGCTCGCTGCCGGTGCTCATCGAGGTACGCCGTGGCCCGCAGGTCCTCTTCCGCGCCGCCCTGCCCGGGGTGCTGCCGGACAACGACGCCTGGGTGGCCGGCAAGACGCGGGTCGTCGAGCGACTCGGACATGCCACCTACTACCACCACTTGACGAACAAGGCTGCCGGCACCGACTTCAACGACCGGACGGGCCTGCCCTTCGCACGCTTCCGCGCCCACGGCGGCGGCTTCCCCCTCGTCGTCCGCGGCACGGGGCTCGTGGGCGTCGTTGTCGTCAGCGGCCTGCCGCAGGACGAGGACCACGCGCTGGTCGTCGAGGCGCTGCGGGCGCACCTGTCGGCATGAGCGCGACCCTGGTCGCCCGCGACCTTGCCGCCGGCTTCGGCGACCGCGCGCTGTTCGAGGGGCTCGACCTCGTGGTCGCGCCCGGCGACGTCGTGGGGCTGGTGGGGGCCAACGGCGCCGGCAAGTCGACGCTGCTCGGGCTGCTCGCCGGGCTGCGCCGCCCCGAGGCGGGCAGCGTCTCGCTGACCCCGGCCACCGCGTCGGTCGGCTACCTGCCGCAGGAGCCGGAGCGGCGCCCGGGCGAGAGCGTCGCGGCATACCTCGCGCGGCGCACCGGCGTCGCGGACGCCGACCGCGAGCTCGAGGCGAGCACCGAGGCGCTGGGCCGTGAGGAACCGGGGGCGGAAGACGCGTACGCCGTCGCGCTCGAGCGCTGGCTCGCCCTCGGCGGCGCCGACCTCGAGGACCGCGCGGGCGCCGTCGCCGCCGACCTGGGCCTCGCGGTCGACCTCGGCACCGAGATGACCAGCCTGTCCGGCGGTCAGGCGGCGAGGGTGGGGCTCTGCGCGCTGCTGCTGAGCCGCTACGACGTCTTCCTGCTCGACGAGCCGACCAACGACCTCGACCTCGACGGGCTGGCGCGGCTGGAGCGCTTCGTCACCGGCATGCGCGCCGGCACCGTGGTGGTGAGCCACGACCGAGAGTTCCTGACGCGCACCGTCACGCGGGTCGTCGAGCTCGACCTCGCCCAGCGCACGGTGAGCGTCTACGGCGGCGGCTACGCCGCCTACCTCGAGGAGCGGGAGGTCGCGCGCCGGCACGCCCGCGAGGCCTACGAGGACTACGCGGAGACCCGCTCCGAGCTCGAGCTGCGGGCGCGCACCCAGCGCGCCTGGGCCGACAAGGGCGTGCGCAACGCGCGTCGCAAGGCGACCGACAACGACAAGTTCGTCAAGAACTTCCGCGCCGACAGCAGCGAGAAGCAGGCGGCCAAGGTCCGCCAGAGCGAGCGGCGCATCGAGCGGCTCGAGGTCGTCGAGGAGCCGCGCAAGGAGTGGGAGCTGCGCATGTCGATCGCCGCAGCGCCGCGCTCGGGGACGGTCGTCGTCGCCCTGCGCGAGGCGGTGGTGCGGCGCGGCGGCTTCGCGCTCGGGCCGGTGACGTTGCAGGTCGACTGGGCCGACCGCGTCGCCATCACGGGCGAGAACGGCGCGGGCAAGACGACGCTGCTGGCCGCGATGCTCGGCCGGCTCGAGCTGGACTCGGGCGCGGCGAGCCTCGGCCCGGGCGTCGTGGTCGGTGAGGTCGACCAGGCGCGCGGGCTCTTCGGCGGGCCGGCGCGCCTGGCCGACGCCTTCGCGCGGGAGGTGCCCTCGTGGCCCGACGCGGAGGTGCGCACGCTGCTCGCGAAGTTCGGCCTGCGCGGCGACGCCGCCACCCGGGCGTGCGAGAGCCTCTCCCCCGGCGAGCGCACCCGTGCCGCGCTCGCGCTGCTGCAGGCCCGCGGGGTCAACCTGCTCGTGCTCGACGAGCCGACCAACCACCTCGACCTGCCGGCCATCGAGCAGCTGGAGTCGGCGCTCGACTCCTACGCCGGGACCCTGCTGCTGGTGACGCACGACCGGCGGATGCTCGAGGCCGTGCACACGACCCGCCGCCTGCACGTCTCGCGCGGGCAGGTCACCGAGGGCTGAGCCGCCGGCGCGACTCTGCCCCTCCGGCCACTTCCCAGCGGCCCTGGCCTCTGGGACCGTGCGGGCATGCCCTTCTTCCGCATCGACGGCACGGTCGGGGTCGTGGGCGCCGCACCCGACGGCGACTCCGTACGCTTCACGCCCACCCGTCCCGACGCCTGGACGGCCGCGGGGCTGAGGGTGAAGGCGAACGCCCACGCGACCGTCCAGCTGCGCCTCGACGCGATCGACGCGCTCGAGACGCACTACACGCCGCCGGGCGGCGGCGTCGGCCAGCTGCACCAGCCGCCCGCGCTGGGGGACGCCGCAGCCCGCTCGCTGCTCGAGCAGCTCGGCTTCACCTCGGTCACGCGCTCCGGGCAGACGGTGACATCGGCGACCCCGGCGTCCGTGCCTGCCACGGTCCTCACCAGCGGTGCCGACAAGTACGGCCGGGCCGTGGCCTTCCTGTTCGCCGCGGGCGCGGCACCGGAGGGGGCCGACGGAGCCCGGGTCTTCCTCCACCCTGACGCGGTGACCGCCTCGGTCAACGCCGCGCTGCTGGGGAGCGGACTGGCCTACCCGACGTTCTACTCCGAGCTGTACGCGGACCTGCGCGCCGCGCTCACCACCCTCGCCGCCGGGGCCCGGGACGCGGGCCGCGGCGTCTGGCCGGTCGACGCCACGACCAGCGGGGTGCAGGTGCGCGGGCTGGAGACGCTGACCGAGTCCGCCGTCGTGCTGCCCAAGCTGTTCCGGCGGCTGGTGGAGTACCTCGGGCTGGGCACCGCCGACCTGTCGGGCTTCCGCGCCTTCCTCGACTCCTCCCCCGACCGCGTGCTGGTCCTGGACACCGGCCAGGTCGCCGCGCTCTCGAGCGTCGTCGCCGTCGAGGGCCAGACCGTGCGGATGCTGGCGGCGCCCGACCGGCTGGTGTTCTTCGAGACCTAGAACGGACGCGACGAGGCCCGCCCGGCTGGTGCCGGGCGGGCCTCGTCGGGGTCGGTGCGCCGCTAGCCCTTGAGCCCGCCGGCCAGCAGACCGCGGACGAAGAACCGCTGGAGGCTCAGGAACACGATCAGCGGCACGATGATCGAGACGAAGGCTCCGGCGGAGAGCAGGTACCAGGCGCTGCCCTTCGTGCCGACCAGGTTGCCGATGAAGACGGTGAGCGGCTGCTTGTTGGTGCCTAGGAAGGTCAGGCCCACGAGCAGGTCGTTCCACACCCACAGGAACTGGAAGATGCCGAAGGCGGCGAGCGCCGGGGTGATCAGCGGCAGGAGCACTTGGAAGAAGATGCGCACGTGCCCGGCGCCGTCGACGCGCGCGGCCTCGATGAGCTCGGCCGGGATCTCCTTCATGAAGTTGTGCAGCAGGAAGATCGCCAACGGCAGCGCGAAGATGGTGTGGGCGATCCACACCGTCCAGTAGGACCCGCCGATCCCGGCCCAGCCGTTGAACGCCTTGAGGAGCGGGATGAGCGCGATCTGCAGCGGGACGACCTGGAGGGCGAAGACCGCCACGAACAGCAGGTCGCGGCCCTTGAAGTGCATCCAGGCGAACGCGTAGGCCGCCATCGACGCGAGCAGCACCGGCGCGAGCACGGCCGGCAGCGTGATCACGAACGAGTTGACGAAGTAGCCCGACAGGTCGTTGGCCGTGCCCGGCTTGAAGACCGTGCGGTAGTTCTCCATCGTCAGCGAGGGGTTGTGGAAGACGTTCCACCACCCGCTGCGGTTGATGTCGCGCTGGCTGCGGAACGAGGTGATCAGCAGGCCCAGCGTCGGGGTCGTCCAGAGCACCGCGATGGCGATCGCCACGAGCGAGGCCCACGGCGAGGTGAGGCGCTTCTTGGCGACGCGGGCGGTCGGGACCGCCGGCGCCATCGCGACGGGAGGAGTGGTCGTGGTCATCGCGCGTCCGCCTTCCGGAGCTGCCGGACGTTGTAGGCCACGACCGGGATGACGAGGACGAACAACAGGACCGCCAGGGTCGAGCCGACGCCGGCGTCGGAGATGGTGAAGCTCTGGTTGTAGAACTCGTTGGCCACGACGCTGGTGCTGAACTGGCCGCCGGTCATCGTGCGGACGATGTCGAAGACCTTCAGCGTGCCGATCGCGATGGTCGTCAGGACCACGATGGCGGCCGGGCGGATGCTCGGGAGCGTGACGAAGCGGAACATGCCCATCGCCCCGACGCCGTCGAGGCGGGCGGCCTCGATGATGTCGCCGGGGATGGCCTTGATGGCCGCCGAGAGCACGGTCATCGCGAACCCGGCCTGGATCCACACCATGACCACGATGAGCCAGAAGGTGTTGGACGGGTGGTTGATGAGGAACTGCTGCGGCGAGCCGCCCAGCTTCACGAAGATCTCGTTCAGCAGGCCGATCTGCGGCCGGCTCGAGGGCTTGTAGGCGTAGACGAAGCGCCAGATGATCGAGGCGCCGACGAACGAGATGGCCATCGGGAGGAACACCAGGGCCTTGGCGAACGGCTCGACGCGCGACTTGTCGATGACGATCGCGTAGAGGAGCCCGATCGCGGTCGCGAAGAACGGCACGATGATGACCCAGAGCGCCGTGTTCCCGAGGACCGTCAGCAGGGTCGAGTCCGAGAACACCTTGTGGTAGTTGTCGAACCCGACGAAGTCCTTGCTGTCGGCGTCCTTGAACGAGTGGTAGAAGGTCTGGATCGCCGGGATGACCAGCCCGACGGTGAGGAGCAGGAGCGCGGGGACCACGAAGATCGCGGCTTGCACGCGGTCGGCCGAGCGCCCCTTGATGCGGTCAGCCAAGAACATGATGACGGCGAACACCACGGCGAAAGCAGCCATGGCTACGAGCATCTGGCCGATCTTCTCGGCTGAGGACATGACATCACCTCTTTGTGGACTGGGCGGCTCTTTGTGGACTGGGCGGCGAGGAGCGGAACGGGGTCGGGCCGGGCTCCCGCAGCGCAGGAACCCGGCCCGACCCTAGTGGCCTAGGACTTCGGCCAGGTCTTCTCGATGTCGGCGAGGGTCGCCGAGTCGCTCTTGCCTGTGATCCAGTCGGTCATGCCCTTCCAGAACGAGCCCGCGCCCACGGCGGCCGGCATCTGGTCCGAGCCGTCGAAGCGGAAGACGGTGTTCGGGTCCTGGAGGATCTTGACCGAGAGCGCGTCGATCGGGTTCTTGAAGTTCGCGATGTCGGCGCCCTTGTTGGCGGAGACCCAGCCCGAGGAGAGCTTGGCCTTGATGTTCGCCCACTCCGGCGAGGAGAGGTAGGTGCGGAAGGCCGACACCTCGGGCGCGTCGCGGAAGGAGGCGACGAACTCACCGGCGCCGAGGACCGGCTTGCCCTTCGAGGGGTCGATCGGCGGCAGGTAGAACGCGTAGACGTCGCCGTGCTCGCTGATGTCGGTGCCCTTGGGCCAGTTGGCCGCGTAGAACGAGGCCTGCCGGTGCATCCAGCAGCCGCCGTCGAGGATCGGCTGGCCGGCCTCGGAGAACTCGGTCGTCGCGATGCTCTTGACGTCGCCGAGCCCGCCGTTGACGTACTTCGGGTTCTTGATGATGGAGCCGACCTTGGCCAGCGCCGTCGCGACCTGCGGGTCGTTGAACGGGATGGTGTGGTTGACCCACTTGTCGTAGACGTCGGCGCCCGCGGTGCGGAGCAGGACGTCCTCGAGCCAGTCGGTGCCCGGCCAGCCGGTGGCGTCGCCGGAGCCGAAGCCCACGCACCACGGCTTGTCGTCGGGGTTGTCAGCGGCGATCTTGTCGCTGAGGGCGGTCATCTCGTCCCACGTCGTGGGGACGGTGTAGCCCTTGTCCTCGAAGGCCTTCGGGGAGTACCAGACGAAGGACTTCACGTTGGCGCCGAGCGGGGCGGCGTAGAGCTTGCCGTCGACCGAGCCGTAGGCGCGCCAGTCCTTGCCGAAGTACTTGTCGACGTTGTCGCTCACCTGCTGCGGGGCCGCGATGGCCTTGCCGGTCGCGACGACCTTCTGCAGCAGACCGGGCTGCGGGATGTAGGCGATGTCGGGGGCGTTGCCGCCGGCGATGCGGACCTGCAGCTGGTTCTCGAAGGCCTTGTTGCCCTCGTAGTTGACCTTGACGCCGGTGCAGGCCTCGAACGGCTTGTAGGAGTCGATCTGCGGCTGGTCCTCGGGGGCGACGATCGAGGTGTAGATCGAGACCTGCTTGCCCTTGAGGTCACCGAAGGCCTTGTAGGGCGTGCAGTCCAGGCCGTCCTTGACGTCGCTGCCGGCTGCTGCCGACGCGCCGGTCGAGCCGGCGGGAGCGGAGGCGTCGCTGCCGCCGCCGCTGCTGCCACCACAGGCGGTCAAGGCCAGCGCGAGGCTCGCCACCACCACGCCGCCGTGGCGGAGGGTGCGCTTGCTCATGGAGTCCCCTTCGATTGGTTCTGCTGTGCATCTGAAGACACGTCATTCTGCAAGGGCGTCAGGCGCGGGTGTAGCGCAAAGGCGCATCGAGCGCGTAACGATTCCGTCACGCCGCTGCCGTGCCCGGTCAGCTGCTGACGTTCCACGGCACTCCTGCTGCAAGAAAAAGGGTGCTGGCGCGCCCCCTCCGCGCGCCAGCACCCTCCGCAAGGGCGGACCGGCCCCCCTCGGCCGGTCCGCTCGTCTTCAGCAGGCGATGGACGCCCGCACGGTCCTGCCGGCCGGGGCCGACAAGGACCAGTCCCAGTGCTCGCTGCAGCCGTCGAGGACGGCGCGCACGAGCGATGCGGTGCCGGGCCGCGCGTCGGCGCACGACGGCGGCTCGGGGCACAGGTCGCTCACCGCGAGCTCGATGCGCCCGGCGCGGCGCGTCAGGCGCACCTCGACGTGCACGGCGAGCGGGTAGCGCGCGGCCTCGCTGACGAGCTCGCTCACGACGAGCACGACGTCGTCGCGGACGTCTGCGGCGACCCCCCAGGCGCCGAGGATGTCGGCGACGAAGCGGCGGGTCTGAGCCGGCGCCTCGACGGTCGCGAGCAGCCGCAGCACCTCCTCGCGCGGTCGGCGCTCCGGGGAGTGCTCGGCGCGACGGCCGGTGGCGCCGCGCAGGCGGCGGCTCAGGCCCTCGACCGACGACATGCGGGCGAGGAAGGACTCAGGCTGGAAGGGCAGGAGGTGGATCGACGGGATTGACACGGGTTGCTCCCCTGGCGCTGCACGGACGGGTTCGCGCAGGCGGCTGCACGCCGCCGGGACCCGGGTCAGGCAGGGGAGACAGCAGGCAGGACGGCGATGCGCGGCAGGCGCAGGGCGCCGGCGCTCGCGAGCCGGACGGCGAGGCCGTTCGGCGGGGTGATCTGCGGGAGCGTGAGGACGACGGCGAAGCCGCCGCTGCCGGCGGAGCCGCCGCTGCCGGTGGTGTGGGTGCCGGACCCGGCACCGGCGACGGTGGGGCCGGCAGGAGCGGGCGCGACCGGGACCGTGGGTGCCGTGGGGACGCTCGGTCCCGCGGGCGCGCCGCCGGTCGGCGAGCCCGACCGGCCGGTCAGCACCGGCTCGGCGGCGGTGCCGCGCGCGTGGGGGGCCTCGGCGCCCACGGCGGCGTGCTTGGGCGCGCTGCGCTCGAGCAGGGTCGCGTCGGAGTGCAGGTGCGCGACCGAGACGGCGAGCTCGTCGCTCGTGACGGTCTCGCCGGTGCGCAGGTCGCGCAGCGGCGGCAGCGCCGCGTCGGGGGCCGCCGCTGACGGGACGGCGGTCGCAGGAGCCGGCGTCGGGAGGCCGGGCCCGAAGGGCACGGCGGCCGGGGCGGCGACGGCGTCGGTCTCGGCCGGCGCAGCGGCGCCGGTCGTCGAGCCCGCGGCGAGAGCGCCGTCGACGTCACCGGCAGGGCCGGTGGACGCGTGGTCGGGCGCGCTCGCGTGGTCGAGCTTGTCGGCGGTCGCGGGTGCCGGGTCGGCCGGCCGGTCGACGTGGTCGCCCGAGCGGTCGGTCGTGGAGCGGTCGACGACGGGGTGGTCGGAGGCCGGGTCGTGCGCGGTGGCGCGGCTGGGCGTCGGCGAGGGCGTCGGCGTGGCGGTGGTCTCCGGCGCGGGCGTGGTCGACGGGGTGACGACCGGCGCGTCGCTCGGCGCGGGCGTGGCCTCGGGGGTCGGCGTCGCGTCGGGCGAGGGCTGGTCCCCGGCCACCGGCTGGTCGCTGCTGACAGGCTGGTCACCGCTGACGGGCTGGTCGCCGCTGGGGTCGCTGCCCGGCTCGGGCGCTGGGGGCTGCGTGCCGCCGTCGGGCGCCGTGCCTGCGGTGCCGGGCGCGGTGTCGGGCGTGTCGGTCGCCGTGCCGGTCGCCGTCTCGGGCGCCGTCGCCTGGGTGCCGCCGTCCGGCGTGGTGTCCGGGGCGGTCTCGGGCTGGGTGGCAGGGACCGAGGCCTGGGGCGCCGGAGTGCCGGGGGTCGTCGCTTCGGGGGTCGAGGCCGCGGTCGCGTCCGGAGCCGGCGGCTCCACGGTCGCGGCAGCGGTGGCGGCCGGGGCGGTGCCCTCGTCGGCGGAGGCGGTGCCGCTGAGCAGCAGCCAGCCCGAGAGCAGCAGCCCGAGGACCAGGCCGAGGCGGGCCAGCAGGCGGGGGCCCGGCACCAGCGGAGCACGGCGACGGCGCAACGCGCGCAGCGTCTCCGCCGTCCTGTCCATGTGCTCCGCCTTGCTCGTGCTCAACGTGGTCGTGCGAACTGGTCGTGCCTGCCGTGCAGCCGGGTGGTGCAGCAACGCGTCGAGCAGGCAGCCGTGTCCGACGACGCGTCTGCAGGCCCCCGTGCCCCAGAACCCCCTCGACCGGTCAGCCGCCGTGGCGTGAGACCGCTCGAGGGGGCAATCTAGCGCGTTCGGTCATGTTTCGGCGAGCGTTCGCGAACATTGAGCCGGACACGCCGGGTTCCTCCCCGCGGTTCGCCGGAGCAACGACCGGCCCGGAGCGCTCGGGCCCCCGCGTACCCGCGGCGCGGAAGAAGGACGGCCTCCGTACGGTTGCCGCTGGAGTGCGCGTAGGAGCGCGGCCGCACCCGGCCCTCGCTCCACGACGAGGAGGTGCACCGTGCTGGACCCGCAGAGCCTGGTCACGCTGGAGCCGGGGCTCCCCGACCTCGGCACCCCGGTGCTGGTGAGCGCGCTCGAGGGCTTCGTCGACGCGGGGTCGGCGTTGCGCCTGGTCCGCGAGCACCTCGTCAGCACCTCCGAGCCGCGGCTGGTGGCCTCGTTCGACGCCGACCAGCTGGTCGACTACCGCGCCCGCCGGCCGCTGCTGCGCTTCGACCGCGACCACTGGGCCTCGCTGGCCCTGCCCCGCATCGACGTGCACGCGCTGACCGACCGCAGCGGGCAGGCGTACCTCCTCATGACCGGGCCCGAGCCCGACGTGCAGTGGCAGCGCTTCGCCGCCGCGGTCGAGCTGCTCGTGCGCGAGCTGCGCGTCCGGCTGGTCGTGGGCCTCGACGCCGTGCCGCTGGCCGTGCCGCACACCCGCCCGCTCGGGCTGACGGCGCACGCCTCCCGCCCCGAGCTGGTCGCGGGGCACCAGGCGTGGTTCGACGAGGCGCTGGTCCCGGGCTCGGTCGGGCACGCCGTCGAGTACCTCCTGGCCCGCGCGGGGCACGACACCGCCGGCTTCGCCGTCCACGTGCCGCAGTACCTCGCGCAGGCGGAGTACCCCCAGGCCGCGCTGCGCCTGGTCGAGGCGCTCGGCGAGGCCCCTGGCCTCTCGCTCGACGTCGAGGCGCTGGAGGTGGCGGCGCAGGTCGTCGCGGTCAAGGTGCAGTCCGAGGCCAGCGAGAGCGCCGAGATCGGCGAGATGATCGCCGGCCTGGAGCAGCAGTACGACGCCTTCGTGGCGGCGCGCGCCGACTCCGCGCTGCTCGCCGAGGGCCGGCTGCCCAGCGCCGACGAGCTGGGCAGCGAGTTCGAGCGCTTCCTCGCCGAGCAGACCGGCAAGGAGTCCGGCGAGGGCTGAGCCCGGCGGCGCAGGCCTCGCCGGCCGTCGTGGCATCCTCGCCGACGTGCCCGCGCCCGACCGCTCCCCCGCGCCGGAGCAGGTGGCGGCCCGGCTGCTCGAGCTCGCGGTGGTGCGCAGCCGGGCGAGCACCGTCGAGCTGGCGGCGCTGAGCGCGCTGCTCGACCTCGTCGTGGCCGACCCGCTGCGCAGCGCCGTCGGGCTCGACGAGCTGGCCGAGCGGGTCGTCGAGCTCTACTGGGCGCAGGTGCAGCCGCTCGCCGACGGCCGCGCGCTCCCGCAGGCGGGCGGCACCTCGCGCCAGCCGGCGCTCGTCGAGGAGGTCGCCGCCCTGGCCTCGGCCGGGCGGCTGGCCGGCACGCGTACCGCTCGGGCGACCGGCGCGGCGCACCCGGCGCGCTGGTCGGCGGCCGTGCGGCGCGTCGCGCTGCTGCTCGCGCAGTCCGCGCTCCCCCACCTGCAGTCCCCGGGGCCCGACCTGCTGTTCGAGTCGGGCTGGCTGCACCGGCGCACCACCCAGGCCGAGCTCGACGAGCGCGGCCGCGCGCTCGAGCTGCTGCCCGGTACGCCGCGGCAGCTCGCGCTCGCCGCTCCCCTGCTCCGCCCGGCCCTGCAGAGCGAGTGGGCCGCCGTCGTCGCCGACGCGGCAGGCGCCTCCCCGACCGGCCTCGGCCGCCTGCTCTTCGGTCTGCCGCCGAGCGCGCAGCAGCTGCGCGAGGCGCTGCTGGAGGCGCAGGACGGCCGGTGCCTGCTGTGCGGCGGTCGGGCGCGCGACGCGGTCGTCGACACCGTCGTGCCGTGGCGCCGGCTGCCGCTCGACGCCGCCGCCAACCTGCTCGTCGCCGACGCACGGTGCAGCCGCGAGCGCGCCGGGGCCCTGTTGGCCCTCCCCCTGGTCTTCCGGTGGTCGCGCCGGCCCGCGCCTGCGCTCGAGGAGCCCGACGACAGCGAGCGCGTGCGCCGGGCGATGGTCGGGGCCTACCGCAGCGCGCCCGCCGGGTCGCCGCTGTGGCGGGCCCGCGGCAGCTGGGAGGTCGCCGGGGGCCAGGAGGGCGAGCGGATCGCCGCGTTGTTCGGCGCCTGAGCCGCGCCGGCGACCGCCCGGCTCAGACCTCGATCTCGGAGAGCACCCGCGGGAACTGCCCGGGCAGCTCGCGGGCCAGGAACCCGGTGCGGCCCACCTCGGCCGCGAGCCGGTCGCCCGCCCGCCGGTGCAGGTGGACGCCCCACACTGCGGCCTGCTCCGGACCGGCACCCCGGGCGGCGAGGCCGGTCACTGCTCCGGCGAGCACGTCGCCGGACCCGGACACGCCGAGCCCGCGCCCTCCCGCGAGGTCGTGCCACACGAGACCGTGCGCCGCGCTCGTGAAGGACTCGGTGGCGCCGGAGGTGACGACCGACCCGGTGAGCCCGGCGAGCCGGCGCACGGCCGCCGCGACGTCGTCGTCACCGAGGGAGCCGGGCTCCTCGTGCAGCGAGATGGCCAGCTCGGCGAGGTTGGGGGTCAGGACGGTCGGCCCGCTGCGCTCGCGCAGCAGCGCGGGGTCGTCGCCCGCCACCGCGAGCCCGAGCGCGTCGAGCACCAGAGCGCCGCTGACGGCGGGCAGCAGCGCGCGCACCAGCGCCATCGTCTGCTCGACGCCCACCATCCCCGGCCCGACGAGCACGGCCGCGGCGTCGGCGGCGAGCTCGGCGATGCGGTCGGCGGCGGCCGGGTCGAGGGAGCCGTCGTCGAGCTCGGGGACGGGCAGCACGAGGGCCTCGGGCAGCGCCACCGCGAGGTGCTGGGCGCTCGAGGCCGGTGCCGCCACCTGCAGCTTGCCGGCGCCGGCGCGCATCGCCGCCTCGCCCGCGAGCAGCACCGCGCCCGGCGTCTGAGCGCTGCCGCCCACGACGAGCGTGCGGCCGCGCGACTCCTTGCCGGTGCCGTCGTTGGGCAGCAGCCAGCCCCTCAGCAGCGCGTAGGTGACGGTGCGCACGCCGCCGTCGGGGGTCTGGTTCGGGCTCTCAGACGACACGGGCGCTCGCATCCGGCTCGGCGGTGACGGTCGCCGACTCGGCGACGTGGGAGACGCGGTTGTAGCTGCGCAGCACGAGGCGTCCCTCGGCCGCGGCGTAGGTGGTCGTGCCGCAGTTGGCGAGCGGCTCGTCGGAGTCGATCGCGAGCACGCCCTTCTCGTCGAGCCGCTCGAGCGCGTAGCGGAAGCACATGATCACCGCCTGGTGCGACACGACGAGCACGCGACCGCCGGGGTGCTCGGCCCGGACGTCGCTGAGGACGCTGCGGACGCGGAGGGCGACGTCGGCCCAGCTCTCGCCGCCGGGCGGCCGGTAGTAGAACTTGCCGAGGTGCGCGCGACGAGCCGCCTCCTCCGGCATCGCCTCGCGGATGCCGCGGCCGGTGAACCCGTCGAGGACCCCGAGGTCGCGCTCGCGCAGCCGCTCGTCCGGAGCGGGCACGAGGTCGAGCCCGCCGGCGCGCAGGGCCAGCTCCGCCGTGGCCGTAGCCCGCGCGTAGGGCGAGCACAGCACGACCTCGGGCGGCTCCTCCAGCTCGCGCAGCCACGCGCCGACCGTCTGGGCCTGGCTGCGGCCGGTGTCGGTGAGGGGCACGTCGGGGTCGCGCACGTCGAGGTCGAGCCGCGCCGCGCCCGCCTCGCGGGCGGCGCGGTCCGCCACGTTGCCCGTGCTCTCCCCGTGGCGCAGCAGCCAGAGCCGCTCGGGCTCGCGTCGATCGACCATGCGACCCCGCTACCCCGTTCGACCGGCCCCGACGCCACGCGGCCTCGGGTCCGACCGGGCGCGGCCCGCGCGGCGGCGTGGCGTGGACACTGGGGGCGTGACGACGACAACGGGCAGCACCGACAGGCGATGGCTCGCGGCGTACGCCGAGGGGGTCCCCGCCGACGTCGACGTGCCCGAGGCCCACCTCGGCCACCTGCTCGAGCGCGCCGTCGCGCAGTTCCCCGACTCCCCCGCGCTCGACTTCTACGGCTCGGTCACCACCTACGCCGAGCTCGGCCGGCGGGTCTCGGCAGCCGCCGGGGCGCTGCGCTCGCTCGGCGTCGGCCGCGGCGACCGGGTCGCGATCGTGCTGCCCAACTGCCCGACGCACGTCGTCGTCTTCTGGGCGGTCCTGCGGCTGGGCGCCGTCGTCGTCGAGAACAACCCGCTCTACACCGCCGAGGAGCTGGTCCGCCAGCTCGCCGACTCCGGCGCGGAGGTCGTCCTGGCGTGGGAGAAGTCGGTGGCCACCGTGCGCGCGGTGCAGCCGCGTACGTCGGTGCGCACCGTCGTCGCGGTCGACCTCTCGGCCGATCTGCCGCGCGCCAAGCGCCTGGCGCTCCGGCTCCCGGTGGCCGCCGCGCGTACGACGCGGGCAGCGCTGCGGGCGCCGGTGCCCCGCGACGTGCCCCGCTTGGGCACGCTGCTCACCAGGGCCCGGCCGGTGGGCGAGGAGGTGCCGCTGCCGGCGCCGGACGACCTGGCGCTGCTGCAGTACACCGGCGGCACCACCGGCGAGCCCAAGGGCGCCATGCTCACGCACCGCAACCTGCTCGCCAACGCGGAGCAGTCCGCGGCCTGGGTGCCCGGCCTGCGCCAGGGCGCCGAGACGTTCGCGGGCGTGCTGCCGGTCTTCCACGCCTACGGCCTGACCCTGTGCCTCACCGCTGCCACCCGGCTGGCCGCCTGTGTCGTGCTCTTCCCGCGCTTCGACCTCGACGCGTTCCTCCAGGCGATGCGCCGGCGGCCGGTGACGTTCCTGCCGGGAGTGCCGGGGATGTACGACCGGCTGGCCCGCGCGTCGGAGACGACCAGCGCCGACCTCAGCTCGATCCGCTTCTCGCTCTCGGGAGCCATGGCGCTGCCGCCGGTGACGGTCGACGCGTGGGAGAAGGTCACGGGGGGCCTGCTGGTCGAGGGCTACGGCATGACCGAGACGTCCCCCATCACCGTGGGCAACCCCCTGTCGGACCGGCGGCGCCCCGGCACCGTCGGCGTGCCGTTCCCGTCGACCGAGGTGCGCATCGTCGACCCCGCCGCGGTCGCCGCCGGCGTCGACCCCGGCCCGCTGCCGGAGCGCCCGCTCGGGGAGGCGGGCGAGCTGCTGGTGCGGGGGCCGCAGGTCTTCGCCGGCTACTGGAAGCGCCCGGAGGACACCGCCGCGACGCTGCTGCCCGGCGGGTGGATCCGCACCGGCGACATCGCCGTCATGGACGACGACGGCTTCGTGTCGATCGTCGACCGCATCAAGGAGCTGATCATCACCGGCGGCTTCAACGTCTACCCCAGCGAGGTGGAGGACGTGCTGAAGACGCACCCCTCCCTCACCGACGCGGCAGTGGTCGGGCTGCCGGTCGAGCACGGCGGCGAGGAGGTCGTCGCGGCGGTCGTCGCTCGCGAGCGCGGCAACCTCGACGAGGAGACCCTGCGGGCCTGGACCCGCGAGCGGCTCTCGGGGTTCAAGGTGCCCCACCGCTTCGTCGTCGTCGAGGAGATCCCCCGCAACCCGATCGGCAAGACGCTGCGCCGGGAGGTGCGCGCCGAGCTGCTGCGGCGCGCCGAGGAGCAGCGCTGAGCTCCCCGCCGGTCGCGGTGGCGCCCGAGCCGGGTACGTCGTGGCCGGTCGAGGTGCTGCACCTGCTGGTGTCGAGCGCGCACGCCTACGCCGGCCGGCCCGCTGACGGCCCGGGAGAGGTGGTGACCGACGACCGCGACGAGGTGGAGGTCGTGGAGGGCAGGGGCATCGTCGGCGACCGCTACTTCGGCAGGCGTGCGCACGCGGCGGCCGCCGTCACGCTGTTCGCGGTCGAGTCGCTCGAGCACGTCTCCGGCGTCGTGGGCGTCCCCGACCTCGACCCGCTGCTCGCCCGTCGCAACCTCGTGCTGCGCGGCGCCGACGTGGCCGCACTGCGCGGCGTGGAGTTCGAGCTGCGGACGGCGGCCGGCAGCGTACGGTTCGCCGGCCGCCGCCCCGCCAACCCGTGCGCCTGGATGGACGTGGTCTACGCGCCGGGCGCCTTCCGCGCGATGCGCGGGCGGGGCGGCCTGCGGTGCACGCCGCTGACCTCCGGGCGGCTGTCGCGGGGCCCGGCCGTGCTCGATGTGGGAGCGCCGGTCAGCCCGGCTCCGCGCTGAGCAGCTCGAGCATCTCCGGCAGGTCGAAGAACCGGGCCGTGGCCAGGGCCGAGGGACCGCCCGCGTGGACGTCGGCGCCGGCGGCCAGCAGCGCCTGCACCGCGCCGACGTCCTGCCGGAAGACGGCCGCGGCCAGCGCCGTCTGCCCCCGGTCGTTGACCCGGTCGGGCGCCGCGCCGCGGGCGAGCAGCGCCGCCACCGTGTCGGCGTGGGCGTGGTAGGCCGCCAGGATGAGCAGGGTGTCGCCCTTGGCGTTGGTGAGCTCGACGGTCAGGCCGGCGTCGAGCAGCTCGCTGAGCTCCGCCGTGCTCCCGGCACGCGCCAGGTCGAAGCAGTGGTGGGCGAACTCGACCAGCTCGTCGTCGAGCGGCGCGTCAGCCACCCGACTTGCGGCGGAACTGCCGCTGGACCTTGCCGCCCGCCGAGGGGCCGACGCCGCGGCCCTGCGCACCGCCGGCACCCACGGCACCGTGGCCGTGCTTGCGGGCCAGCGCCTCCTGGAACTTGCGGCGCATCGCCTCGTCGCTCGACTCGGCGGCCTGGGGCGCGTCGGCCTCGGGGGCGTCGGCCTCGGACGGCTCGGGAGCGGGGGTCTCGGTCATGCCGCGCAGCCTACGACCCGCTGCCGACGACGGCGAGCAGCCGGTCGAGGAAGACCTGCTGGCTCTCGAACAGCTTGCGGCGCGCGGTCGCGACGTCGAACCATCCGGCCCGGTCGATCTCCGGGAACTCCTGGACCCGCCCGCTGCGTGGCGGCCACTCCATCTCGAACAGGTTGCTCTCGACCTCGGTGACGTCGAGATCGCCCTCGACCGCCCAGATCGTGTTGACCTTGCCGCTGCGCTGGCGCGACTCGCCGAGCGCGACGGGGTCGCCAGGCGGGGGCGCGACGCCGATCTCCTCGGCGAACTCGCGGTTGGCTGCAGCCAGCGGCTCCTCGTCGGAGTCGTACTCGCCCTTGGGCATCGACCAGTGCCCGTCGTCCTTGTTGACGAACAGCGGCCCGCCCGGGTGGGCGAGCAGCACTTCGACACCGGAGCCGTCGGAGCCGCCACGCCGCCAGACGAGCAGACCTGCGCTTCGCTTGTGCACGAGCGCACCGTACCCAGCCCCTGCTGCTGCGATGCTCGTGCGCATGGACGCGGACGACTTCCCCCCGCCCCGCACCGTGACCCTCGTCCTGTGCGACGGGGCCGGCCGGGTGCTCGGCTCGCTGCCCGAGTTCGACGTGGACCTGCCCTGGTGGATGGAGGTCGGCCCGGTCGTCGAGCAGGCGCGCTCCCGCCACGGGCTCGAGGTCACCGTGCTGCGACTGCTGCGCGCAGGCACCACCGGGCTGCGTGCGGGCGGGCCGGTCACCTACCTGGTGGAGGCGGCCGACGGCGTACGCGCCGCTGCCGTCTGCGAGCCGTGGTCCGGCACGCTCGACGACTCGCCCGCTCGGCTGCCCCACGCCCGGCCCGGCGGCCCGGCCGCAGACCTCCGCTGGGCCGACGAGGTGCTCGCGGCGCGCGGGACGCGGCGCACAGGGCCTGGACAGCAGGTGCGCACCTGGAACCTCTCCAGCCTGTGGCGGCTGCCACTGGCCGACGGAACCGCCTGGCTCAAGGTGGTGCCGCCGTTCCTCGCGCACGAGGGGGCGCTGCTCCGGTGGCTCGAGCGGCACGGCGACCACCGCATACCACTCGTGCTGGGCGCCGACGGCGCACGCACGCTGCTGGCCGACGTGCCGGGTGACGACCAGTACGCCGCGGTGCCGCCGCTGCTGACCGACATGCTCGACCTGCTGGTGCCGGTGCAGGCGATGGCAGCTGCGCACGTGCCCGACCTGCTCGGGCTCGGCCTGCCCGACTGGCGGGCCGACGCGCTCGTCCCGCTCGTCGAGGACGTCGTGCGCCGCAGGCGGGTCGAGCTCGAAGACGTGGCCCAACGCCTGGATGCGCTCGTGTCCGGACTTCCCCAGCGCCTGGCCGAGGTGGCATCGTGTGGCATCCCCGACACGCTGGTGCACGGCGACTTCCACCCCGGCAACGTGCGCGGCGTGCCCGGGCGGCTCGTGCTCCTCGACTGGGGCGACAGTGGCGTGGGCTGCCCGCTGCTCGACCGGGTGGCGTTCCTCTCGCGCATCCCCCCGCATCACCGCGACCTCGTGCGCAGCCGCTGGGACGCCCTGTGGGCCGAGGCCGTGCCGGGCAGCGACCCCACGCGCGCGGCCGAGCTGCTCGAGCCGGTGACCGCGCTGCGCCAGGCTGTCGTCTACCAGCGGTTCCTCGACGGCATCGAGCCGAGCGAGCACGTCTACCACGAGCAGGACCCCGCCGAGTGGCTGCGGCGGGCGGTCGGCTGAGCGGGCGCCTCAGAGTCGGTTGACGTCCGTGACCTTCAGCACGGCGGTGCCCGCCTCGTCGGACGCCGCGAGGTCCACCAGTGCGGAGATGCCCCAGTCGTGGTCCTCGGCGGGGTCGGCGAAGACCTGCCGCACCCGCCACTGCGTCGGCTCCTCCTCGACGAGCAGCAGCTTGGGGCCGCGGGCGTCGGGGCCGGTGCCGATCTCGTCGTGCTCGGCGAAGTAGTCGTCGAGCGCGTCCTGCCAGCGGTCAGCGTCCCAGCCGGCGTCCTTGTCGAGCTCGCCCAGGTCCCACGCGCGCCGCAGCGCCGCGAGCTCGACGCGGCGGAACAGCGCGTTGCGCACCAGCACGCGGAAGGCGCGCTTGTTGGCGGTGACCGGCGGCGGGCCGGTGTCGCGCAGCACCGGGCGGGTCGGGTCGTCGCCCGGGTGCGCGAGCTTCTCCCACTCGTCGAGCAGGCTCGAGTCGACCTGGCGCACCAGCTCGCCGAGCCACTCGATGAGGTCGTCGAGCTCCGCCGTGCGCGCGTCCTCGGGCACCGTCTGCCGCAGCGTCCGGTACGCGTCGGCGAGGTAGCGCAGCACCAGCCCCTCGGAGCGCGCGAGGTTGTAGTAGCCGACGTACTCGACGAAGGTCATCGCGCGCTCGTAGAGGTCGCGCGCGACCGACTTCGGCGCGAGCTCGACGTCGTGCACCCACGGGTGGCCCTTGGCGTAGAGCTCGTAGGCCGCCGTCAGCAGCTCCTCGAGCGGCTTGGGCCAGGTCACGCCCTCGAGCAGCTCGACGCGCTCGTCGTAGTCGATGCCCTCAGCCTTCATCGCGTTGACCGCCTCGCCGCGGGCCTTGAACTGCTGGGCCGAGAGGACCTGGCGCGGGTTGTCGAGCGTGGACTCGAGCACGCTGAGGACGTCGAGGGCGTAGTCGGGCGACTCGCGGTCGAGGAGCTCGAGGCTCGCCACCGCGAAGGGGCTCAGCGGCTGGTTGAGCGCGAAGTTCGCCTGGAGGTCGACGGTCAGCCGCACCGTACGTCCCTCGTCGTCCGGCTCGTCGAGCCGCTCGACCACTCCCCCGGCGAGCAGCGCGCGGTAGATCGAGATGGCGCGCGTGATGAGCCGGCGCTGGTTGGCGCGCGGCTCGTTGTTGTCCTCGAGCAGGTGGCGCATGGCCACGAACGCGTCGCCGGGGCGCGCGATGACGTTGAGGATCATGGCGTGCGAGACGGTGAAGCTCGAGGTGAGCGGCTCGGGCTCGGACGACACGAGCCGGTCGAAGGTCTTCTCGCTCCACGTGACGAAGCCCTCGGGCGGCTTCTTCTTCACGATGCGCTTGAGCTTCTTCTCGTCGTCGCCTGCCTTCTTGACCAGGCGGGCGTTCTCGACCTCGTGCTCCGGCGCCTGCACCACGACGGTGCCGGCGGTGTCGTAGCCGGCCCGCCCCGCTCGGCCGGCGATCTGGTGGAACTCGCGGGCGTTGAGGTGGCGGGTGCGGGTGCCGTCGTACTTGGACAGCGCCGTCAGCACGACGGTGCGGATCGGGACGTTGATGCCGACGCCCAGGGTGTCGGTGCCGCAGATGACCTTGAGGAGCCCCTGCTGCGCGAGGGTCTCGACGAGGCGGCGGTACTTCGGCAGCATGCCGGCGTGGTGGACGCCGATGCCGTGGCGGACCAGGCGCGACAGCGTGCGCCCGAACCCGGCCGCGAAGCGGAAGTCGCCGATGGCCTCGGCGATCGCGTCCTTCTCCTCGCGCGTGCAGACGTTGACGCTCATGAGCGCCTGCGCGCGCTCGAGCGCCGCGGCCTGGGTGAAGTGCACGACGTAGACGGGAGCCTGCCGGGTGACCAGCAGGTCCTCGAGCGTCTCGTGCATCGGCGTGCGCGCGTAGGAGTACGAGAGCGGCACCGGCCGCTCGGCGCTCTTGACCACGGCGGTGGGTCGGCCGGTACGCCGGGTCAGGTCGCGCTCGAAGAAGGTGACGTCGCCGAGGGTCGCCGACATGAGCAGGAACTGCGCGCCGGTCAGCTCGAGCAGCGGCACCTGCCAGGCCCAGCCGCGCTGCGGGTCGCCGTAGAAGTGGAACTCGTCCATGACGACCTGGCCGACGTCGGCCCCGGGCCCGGTGCGCAGCGCGATGTTGGCCAGCACCTCGGCGGTCGCGCAGATGATCGGCGCCGTCGGGTTGACCGACGCGTCGCCGGTGAGCATGCCGACCCGCTCGGCGCCGAAGACGGCGCACAGGGCGAAGAACTTCTCGGAGACCAGCGCCTTGATCGGCGCGGTGTAGAAGGTACGGCGCCCCGCTGCCAGTGCGGCGAAGTGGGCGCCGGTCGCGACCAGGCTCTTGCCCGAACCGGTGGGCGTGGCGAGGATGACGTGGGAGCCGCTGACGACCTCGAGCAGCGCCTCTTCCTGCGCCGGGTAGAGCGTGAGCCCCTGCTCGGTGGTCCAGGCCTCGAACGCGGCGTAGACGGAGTCCGGGTCGGGGGACGCGGGCAGCGCGTCGAAGAGGCTCATGTCCTCGCCGATGCTACCCGCGCCCCTGTGTCCGGACCCGCCGGCGCGTCCCCGCTGGTGGACGCGCGGCGGGTTCGGACGCTAGCCCTTGGTGAGGCGGTCGGTGCGCGGCGTACGCTCCGCCGGCGCCTGCTCGACGGCGACCTTGCGCACGAAGCCGAGGGGCGTGGCGACGTCCTCGAGCGACTTGCCCTCGGCGTCGACCGCGAGGACCGCAGCCACCACGCCGCCGACGATCATGACGGCGGCACCGAGCAGGTAGCCGTAGAACAGCTTGTCGGGGTTGGACCCGTCGCCGATCAGGCGGCCGTAGATGTGGGGGCCGAGCGAGCCGAAGCACTGCGCGATGGCGAAGAACACCGCGATCGCCTTCGCCCGGACCTCGATCGGGAAGATCTCGCTGACGGTCAGGTAGGCAGCGCTGGCGCCGGCCGAGGCGAAGAAGAAGATGACCGACCAGCACAGGGTCTGGGTCGTCGCGTTGAGCGCGTCGGTGTGGAAGAGCTGCGCGGTGACCAGGAGCAGCACGCCCGACAGCAGGTAGGTGCCCGAGATCATCTTCTTGCGGCCCAGGGTGTCGAACAGGTGGCCGAGGGTGAGCGGACCGAGCAGGTTGCCCAGCGCGAAGGCGATGAAGTAGTAGGGCAGGTTGCCCGTGCTCACGTCGTAGAACTTGGTGAGCACCAGCGAGTAGGTGAAGAAGATGGCGTTGTAGAGGAACGACTGGGTGATCATCAGCGTGGCGCCGAGGATCGAGCGCGACGGCAGCTGCGAGAACAGCACCTTCGTCAACGCCAGGTAGCCGACGCCCGGGTCGGGCGTGATCTCGATCGCCTTGCTGTCGGGCACGTCCTTGAGCTTGCGGCCCGACTCCTGGACCCAGCGCTCGATCTGCGCGATCGTCGCCTCGGCCTCCTCCTCGCGCCCGTGCATCATGAGCCAGCGCGGGCTCTCCGGCAGGTGCCGCCGGACGAACAGGATGACCAGGCCCAGCACCGGGCCGAGCAGGAACGCGAGGCGCCAGCCGACCTTGTCGGAGATGTTGTTGAGGATGATCAGCTGGGCGATGGTCGCGAGGAACGCGCCGCCCCAGTAGGTGCCGTTGACCAGGATGTCCACGCGCCCGCGGTACTTCGCGGGCATCATCTCGTCGATCGCGGAGTTGATCGCGGCGTACTCGCCGCCGATGCCGATGCCGGCGATGATGCGGGTGAGGTAGAGGAACGCCAGGCCCGCCCCGTGGCCGCTCCACGTGGCCGCGGTCAGACCACTGCCGACCAGGTAGATGCCCAGCGTGATCATGAACAGGTTGCGCCGGCCGAGCCGGTCGGAGAGCCGGCCGAAGAACAGGGCGCCGACGACCTCGCCGAGCAGGTACCACGTCGCGATGTCCCCCACCGCGCCGGAGGTCATGTGGAGCGTGTCCTCCTTGCTGAGGACGGCTCCGACGACGCTCGCGATCTGGATCTCGAGCCCGTCGAGCACCCAGGCGACGCCCAGCGCCACCACCATGCGGGTGAAGAAGGGCGACCACGGGAGCCGGTCTATCCGTGCAGGGACAGTGCTTCGTACGGTCACCTCGGGTTGCGCTGTCCCCATCGACATCGAACCAGCCTCCTGGGTCGTTCCCTGCGGCGAAGCGCCACGCAGGGAACTACCGCAATCCCGGCTTCGTTCAAACTCGCCCGGTGCGGACCCGATCGGGTGAGCCGCCCGCGCCGGCGTCAGGCCACGGCGATGCCCCAGGTGCCGCGGAAGGTCTCTCCCGGCTCGAGGCGCACGACGTCGACACCGCTGGAGAAGGCGTTGGGGGGCGAGGTCATGGGCTCGATGGCCACGGCGTCGCGGTCGCGGCCCTGTCCCACCTCGTCTGCGGTGTAGACGAGCACGTAGGGGAACGACTCGTCCTGCCAGAGCGTGACCGTGCGCTGCCCGTCGCCCGCCTCGAGCACCGTCCGGGCCATGCCGTCGCTGTCGCGCCGCAGGTCGGTGAAGGTGGTGTTGATGCTGCGCTCGCCGAGGGCGCCCTCGACGTCGTAGGCGCTGCCGGAGACAGGGGCCCGCCCGACCGGCACCATCGTCGCGTCGACGGGCAGCCACGTGGCGGCGGGGATGCGGACGCTGTCGCCGTCGACCTTCGCGCCCGGGCTGGCCATCAGGTAGGGGTGCGCACCGTACGCGTAGGGCGCCGGGCCGGCGCCGGCGTTGGTCGCGGTCGTGGTGACCGTGAGCCCGTCGGGCGCGAGCGCGTAGGCGACCGAGAGGTCGAGGGTGAACGCGTAGCCCGGGGCGGGGTGCAGCCGCAGCGTCCAGGTCGCCGACGACGCGTCGCTCTCGGCCAGCGTCCACGACTGCCAGCGGGCGGTGCCGTGGCTGGCGTTGCCGAACTTGTGCTCGTTGACGGCGAGCTGGAGGGTTGCGCCCTCCCAGGTGTAGAGGCCCCAGCGGATGCGGTTGGGCCACGGGATGAGGTGGGCGCCGCGCGCCGAAGGGGCCATCTCGTCGAGGGCGTAGCCGTCGACCACCGGACGGCCGCCGACCGACAGCTCGCGCAGCCCGGCACCGACCTCCACGACGGTGGCACGGGCATCGCCGGCGACGAGCTCGACCTGCCGCCCGGACGCGGGCACCGAGGCCGGCATCAGGCGTCCCGGCGGGTGAGGAGGAACGCACCGATGACGAGGACCACGAGCCACTCCAGGGTGAAGACCGCGTAGCCGGCCCACGGGCTCAGCACGTCGTCGGCGACGGTGCGGGCGTCGGTGATGTGCTGGCCCGCGTTGGAGGTGAAGTACTTGGTGACCGCGTCGCCGACGCTGCCGGGGATCGCGTTGGCCAGCAGCGGCAGCACGAACAGCAGTGCCACGACCGCGGTGATCGAGCCCGCCGAGTGCCGCAGCACGCTGGCGACTGCGAGGCCGAACAGCCCGCACCCGGCGACGTAGAGGCCACCGCCGACCACCGCCCGGAGCACGCCAGGGTCGCCGAGCCCGACGGAGCCGTCCTTGCTGGCGAAGAAGGCCTGGCCGATGAAGAAGGCGGTGAAGCAGGTGACCAGGCCGGCGACCAGGCACAGCCCGGCCACGACGAGCGCCTTGGCCGCGAGGACGGAGAGCCGTCGCGGCACCGCGACGAACGTCGTGCGGATGCCGCCGGTGGAGTACTCGCTGGCGAGGCTCAGGACGCCGAGGACCGTGATCGCGAGCTGGCCGAACAGCAGGCCCGACATGGACGCGCCGGCGGGTTCGAAGTCGGAGCCGCGGTCGGCCCAGTTGGAGACGATGGCCCAGCTGATCAGGGTGGTGAGCCCCACGGTGACGACGAAGGTCGCCAGCAGGGTCCACCAGGTCGAGCGCAGCGACACCACCTTGGTCCACTCGGCGCGCACGACGTTGGGGAAGCGGGCCCCCGACGCGGGCGGCTGGGTCCTGGGCGCAGGTGCGGCGGTGGCGGTCATCGCTGTCCCTCCGGAGCGGTGTGCGGGTCGGCGACGTAGTCGAGGCTGTCCTTGGTGAGCTCCAGGAAGGCCTCCTCGAGCGAGGATCGCTGGGAGAACAGCTCGTGGATCGTGATGCCGGCGGCGGCAGCGGCGTCGCCGACCTCGTCGGTCGCGACGCCCGAGAGCTCGAGGTAGCCGTCGACGGCGGTCGGCACGTGGCCGCGCGACGCCAGCACGGAGGCGAGCTCACCCGCCTGCGGCGAGCGGACCCGCACCTTGGTGGCGGAGTTCTGCTCGATGAACTCGGGGGTGGAGGTGTCGGCCAGCAGCCGCCCGCGCCCGATGACGACCAGGTGGTCGGCGGTGAGGGCCATCTCGCTCATCAGGTGGCTCGACACGAAGACCGTGCGACCCTCCGCGGCCAGCGAGCGCATGAAGTGCCGGATCCACAGGATGCCCTCGGGGTCGAGCCCGTTGACCGGCTCGTCGAAGAGCAGGACGCTCGGGTCGCCCAGCAGCGCAGCGGCGATGCCGAGGCGCTGGGACATGCCGAGGGAGAACCCCTTGATGCGCTTGCGCGCCACCGACGACAGGCCGGTGAGCTCGAGGACGTCGCCGACGCGGGACGCCGGCAGCCCGTTGGACTGCGCCAGCGCCAGCAGGTGGGCGCGGGCGGTGCGCCCCCCGTGCACGTCCTTGGCGTCGAGCAGCGCACCGACCTCGCGCATGGGCGCCGCCGCGCGGGTGTAGGGGTGGCCGTTGACCAGGGCCTCGCCCGCGCTCGGCCGGTCGAGCCCCAGGACCATGCGCATCGTCGTCGACTTCCCGGCGCCGTTGGGCCCGAGGAACCCCGTGACGACGCCGGGCCGCACCGTGAACGACAGGTCGTCGACCGCGAGCGTGCTGCCGTAGCGCTTGGTCAGGCCGCGTGCCTCGATCACCGCATCCCTCTCCCCTGGGTGGTGGGCCGGGGCCCCTCCGGCGTGGTGGTGCGCGGCCCTCGCTGTGGTGTCCTCGTCACGCTAGCGCGCCCGTGGTCGCCCACGGTGACCACCGCTCAGCCCACGCGTGTCGGCGGCACGGCGTCGAGGGCGCCGGCGAGGTCGGCCCGCACGTCGCGCAGCACGCGGCGCAGCTCCTCCGGCGTGGTGGCCGCCGCGAACATGCGGTCGAGCAGCGCGGCGAGCGAGTAGCCCGGCTCGGCACCGAGAGCCCGCTCGAGGGCCACGTTGGCCAGGGCGCCGTCGCCGAAGGCGTATGCGGTGCCCGCCAGCAGGGAGCAGACCGGCGCGGCCTCGGCCTCGGGGGCCTGCTGCGCCAGCGCGACGAGGACGCTGACCAGCGCCGCTCGCGAGAAGCCGCCGCCAGGCAGGGCAGCGGCGCCGGCCCCAGCACCACCGTCCCGGTCCTCCCCCGGCTGCGCCGCTGCCTCGCTCCCCTCGCCCGCCGCGTCGAGCGCCAGCGTCAGCACGGCGTCGCGCACCCACACGTCGCGCAGGGAGACCAGCACCAGCGCCGCCCAGTCGGGGTCGGGCTCGCGCGTCTGCCCCAGCGCGGCTGCGGCGTGCCCGACCAGGGAGCACACGTGGGCCACCAGCTGCGCCCGGCCGCCGGCCGCGAGCAGCGCGTAGGAGCGGCGCGCCCGCTGGAGCCGCGCTCGGGACAGCGCCGAACGGACACCCGTCGCCGCAGCAGGGCGCACCGACGCGGAGAGCGCGGCCCGGTCGGGGAGCGGCGACCGCCCGCTCAGGGCCTGCTCGGCGGCGAGCAGGCCGACGGCGCCCTCGTCGGCGGGCTCGAGCAGGGCACCCGGAGGGCAGCACTCCTGCTGGCAGGTGTAGGACCAGCGTCGCCCGTCGCCGACCAGATCGGCCTCGACGAGCTCGACCCCGCGGTCGGCGAGCGCCCGCTCCAGCGCGTCGACCAGCCTGCTCCACGGCAGCGGCCGGTCCTCCGAGGTCGTGCCCACGTGCCCGTCGTCGAAGCAGAGGGCGAAGGCGGCGCCCGCCGACTGCTCGGCCACCACCCGGGCCAGCTGGCGGGCGAGGGCACGCTCGTCGCCCGGCGGCGGCAGGTCGACG
Source organism: Motilibacter peucedani (assembly GCF_003634695.1). NCBI lineage: Bacteria > Bacillati > Actinomycetota > Actinomycetes > Motilibacterales > Motilibacteraceae > Motilibacter > Motilibacter peucedani. Next base: position 260,505 of record NZ_RBWV01000010.1, on the reverse strand, counting down.
CGGATCACCAGCCCGACCCGCTTCGGGTCGCCGGAGAGGCAGCCGACCACCAGGCTCGCGGAGGGGTGGAAGCCGAGCAGGTGCGGGACGGCGCGGACGAGGTCGTCGACGGACCGGGCGCGGATCACTGGGGTGCTCATGGCGCCCAGGCTCGGGGCTCGCCGCCTCCCGGCGCAGGTCGCTGGACGGGCCCTGTGGACGGCGACCAGCCGGACGGCGCCCGGCTGTGGACAGCCCGGGGGCTCAGCGGTCGGCGCCGCGCTGGCGCGCGGGGCGCTCGCCCACGCCGTACCACTGCCAGGCGCGCAGCACGGCGAGCGGGTCGTCGTCGACCTGCACCACGAGCTGGGCCAGCGGGGCGCGGAAGCGCAGGGTCACGATGCTCCGGTGCAGCCCCGGCACCAGCCGGGTGCGCAGGTCGGCAGCGGGGCGCACGTCCACGACGGCGATCGACTCCCACGGCACCGACCACGCGGCGCCGGGCAGGTCGCAGCGGGGCGAGGGCAGGAAGCGCAGGACCTCGTGCTCGAGGCAGAGCCATCCGGTCGCGTGCTCGGCGTAGGTGAGCGGAGCTCCCGCGCGCACGGCGGCCAGCCCGTCGACCTGCCCGCCGTGGATCCGTGCGCTGCGCACCCACTGGCCCACCCGGCGCCTGCCCTGACGGGCCTGGCTGCGGCGCAGCCGCACGGCGGCTCCCCAGGCCGCTGCTGCGCACAGCGCGACGGCGAACAGCGGTCCGGCAACCGCCCACAGCAGCGGGCGGTGGACGGCGACCACGGTCGTCAGCACCGCTCCCCCGGTCAGGACCGCCAGGGCGGCCGGGGCGGCGCGACGCAGCCACCGCTCCGAGGGGTGGGCGTCGGACCGCAGCAGAGCCATGGGCGTTCCTTCGAGGGGTCGGACGGGAGGGCCGGGCGGACCGAGGTGGCGCCGTCGTGGCGGAACCCCCCGGCAGGAGGCTCTTGCCCCGCCCGGCGCCCCGCCACTCGCGCTGCTCACGTGCTGCACCCGCCCGGTCACGCAGGACAGGAGTGCGCCGGCTACCGGCGGCCGGACCGCCGATCCCCTACGGTGACGGTCGCAGCCACCGGACACACCGAGCGCAGAGGAGCGGCCAGATGCACGGCGCGTGCCGCACGTTCGTGGTCCCTCGGCGTCCCGAGCTCCCGCTGCACGCGACCGCCCAGCTCAACGTCGCCTTCCTCGGCACGACTGCGCCCTGGTCGGTGCGGGTGTGCCGCCGCTTCCTGCTCGACGCGGAGGGCAACCCGGACCCCGGCACCTTCACGGTGCAGGCGGTCGGGCCGCCCGCGTCGCCCCTCGGCTACGACGGCGCCGTCGACGCCGGCCTCGGCGCCGCGATGTTCGCCGCCGCACCGGCGAAGGTGTTCTACAGCCGCTACGACATGGGCGCCGGCTGGTCGCTCGACGTCTACCACTTCGCCCACGAGGGGCTCGCCCTCGCCACCGGTCCGGCCAGCGGCCCGGTGCCGCGCTGGTGCGGCCGCGAGGTCAGCGCCGACCCGGCCTACACCGAGGCAGGCCTCGCCGGGTCGGCGCATCGCGCCTGAGCTCAGCCGAACTCGACGGTGGTGACCGGTTCCCACGGGCCACCGACGTACCTCCACACCTCGACGCCGTCGGAGACCGCGGCCGCCGGGCGCTCCTGCGCGGCGAGCAGCTCGAGCGTCCGGCGCGCCTGTTCCGGCGTCACCTTGTTCTGCACCGTGACGTGCGGGCGCAGCGGCTGGGCGTCCTGGCGCGTGAGCAGCGGCGCCCACCGCTCGCGCAGCCGGCGGTGGAGCTCGACGAGCGCGGGTGCGTCGAGGTCGTAGGCGACGCCGCGCCCGAGCGAGCGCGGCGGGCGCACCGGTGCGGTCACGGGCCCGGACGGTACGCAGTCGCGCAGGTCCGCGAGCACCTCCCCCAGCGCGTCGCCCGGGATGGCGTGGAAGAGCGTCAGGTGCGCCCCGACGACCAGCCGGTCGGCGGGGAAGTGCCTGCGCCGCAGGGTGTCGAAGAACTCCTGGGCGGTCGCGTCGAGCCGCGCCGACACGACGATCGGGGCTTGCTCCGCAGCGTGGGACACCTGGCCACCCTCGCACGCGGGGGCCCTGCGCGCCCGGCACGGCGTAGCCGGTGGTGGGATGGGCTGCATGGACTACGTCAAGCTCGGAAGCACCGGCCTCGAGGTGTCGAAGATCTGCCTGGGCTGCATGACCTACGGCGACCCCGCGCGCGGCAACCACACCTGGACGCTGCCGGAGGACGAGGCGCGCCCCTTCATCTCCCAGGCGCTCGAGGCGGGCATCACCTTCTTCGACACCGCGAACGTCTACTCGGCGGGCTCGAGCGAGGAGATCCTCGGCCGCGCGCTGAAGGACTTCACGACCCGCGAGCAGGTCGTCATCGCCACCAAGGTGCACGGGCGCATGGCCGAGGGCCCCAACGGCGCCGGCCTGTCGCGCAAGGCGATCTTCGCCCAGATCGACGCGAGCCTGACCCGCCTGGGCACCGACTACGTCGACCTCTACCAGATCCACCGCTGGGACGACGGCACGCCCATCGAGGAGACGCTCGAGGCGCTGCACGACGTGGTGAAGGCCGGCAAGGCGCGCTACATCGGCGCCTCGTCGATGTGGTCGTGGCAGTTCGCGCAGGCGCTCTACCTCGCCGACCTCCACGGCTGGACCCGCTTCGTCTCGATGCAGGACCACTACAACCTGCTCTACCGCGAGGAGGAGCGCGAGATGCTGCCCTTCTGCGCGGACCAGGGCGTCGCCGTGCTGCCGTGGTCGCCGCTGGGCCGCGGCCGCCTGGCCCGGGCGTGGGACGAGCAGACCAACCGCTCCGGCAAGGACGAGTTCGGCCGCACGCTCTACGACACCGCGAGCAGCGACCGCGTCGTCGTCGACCGGGTCGGCGAGGTGGCCGAGGCCCGCGGCGTCACCCGCGCGCAGGTCGCGCTGGCGTGGATGCTGTCGAAGCCGGTCGTGACCTCGCCGATCGTCGGCGCGTCCAAGCCGCACCACCTCGACGACGCCGTCGCGGCGGTCGACCTGCACCTCGACGAGGCGGAGATCGCCCGGCTCGAGGAGCCCTACGTGCCGCACGAGGTCGCCGGCTTCTAGGGGACCGCCGGGCCGACCTGGCGCGCCGGGGCTCAGACCCCGCGCGGCAGGCGGCTCGGCGTCCGCTCCGGCCCTGCCTCGCCGGGGCGCGGCACGTCCTGCCGGTGCAGCCGCACGGCGACGAGCGCCACGTCGTCCTCGGCGCTCTCGGGCCGCAGCCGCCGCAGCACCTCGTCGCAGAGCTCGTCGAGCGGGTAGTGCGCCAGCGACGACAGCAGCTCGCGCAGGCGCACCAGCCCGTCGTCGAGCGACTGCCCGCGCCGCTCGACGAGCCCGTCGGTGTAGAGCAGCAGCGTCGAGCCGCGCTGGAGGACGGTCTCGGACTCGCTGCGCGCCGCCGCCGGGTCGAAGCCGAGCAGCAGGTCGGCCTCGACGCCCGCGAGCACCGCCACCGCCCCGTCGGGGCTGATCGTCATGGGCGGCGGGTGCCCGGCGTTCGACCAGCGCACGCGTGAGACGCCGCGCGCCCGCTCGTCGGCCGTCTGCTCGAGCCGGGCGACGACGGCGGTCGCGGTGGTGCCCACCTGCAGTCCCTCGAGCGCGGCGTCGAGCCGGCTCAGAACCTCGTGCGGGTCGGCGTTGGTGGTGTAGGCGATGGCCCGCAGCAGGCTGCGGACCTGCCCCATCGCCGCCGCCGCACGCATGTCGTGCCCGACGACGTCGCCGATGACGAGCACCGACGCGCCTTCGGGCTGCAGGAAGGCGTCGTACCAGTCGCCGCCGACCTGCGCCTCCTCCGACGCCGGCACGTAGCGCACCTCGATCTGCACGTGGTCGGGCTCGGGCGGCTCGGTCAGCAGGCTGCGCTGCAGCTCCTCGGCCTGCGAGCGCTGGTGGGCGTAGAGGCGTACGTTGTCGAGCGCCAGCCCGGCACGGCGGGCCGCCTCGGTGGCCGTCTCGACCTCGTCGTCGTCGTGCGGCTCGCGCTCCGCTCCCGTGACCAGGGCGAGCACGCCGAGCACCCGTCCGCGCGCCACGAGCGGCGCCACCGTCAGCCCGCTCGGCGCGAGCACCGAGAGGTCGGCTCCTGCCAGCGCCTGCGCCGCCTCGTCGGCGTCGCGGACGGCCACCGGGAAGCCGGTACGCAGTGCCTCCGCCACCGGCGCCGCGGCCACCCACTCCGGGTGCGTGAGGACGAACTCCTCGACGGCGGCGGCGTTGGCCTGGTCGCGGTGGCTCCAGGCGGTCTCGGCCGTCCCGCCGCTCGCGCCGGACAGGCTGACGACGCACCAGTCGCCGAGCTGCGGCACGACCAGCCGGGCCAAGCGGCTCACCGCCTCGGCGCCGTCGAGGGTCGTGGACAGCGCCTCGCTCACGCGTGCGAGCAGGGCGAGCCGCCGGCTGGCGGCCTCGGCCTCGGCCGCCGCCTCGCGCGCCCGCAGGTAGGCGCGGGCGTTGTCCACCGCGAGCGCGGCGCGGGCGGCCAGCTCGATGCCGGTGGAGCGCTCCTCCTCGCTCATCGGCTCGCGGGCGGGCCCGCGGTAGAGGCTGAGAAGCCCGACCGTCCGGCCGCGGGCGACCAGCGGGACGAAGAAGCCGGACTCCGGCGCGAGCCGGCGGATCGCCTCCGCCGCCTCCCCGGGCGCGAGCCGGGCGGCGATCGCCTGGGCGGCCCCCGACTCCACGATGACCGGGTCACCGGTGCCGATCGCGGTGACGAAGAACGAGCGGTCGGTCATCGCCGCCATGCGGACCTGGGTGTAGGTCTCGAGGGTGGCGCGCTGCTCGGCCTCGACGTGCCAGCTGGTCTCGTCGACCATCGTGCCGGCGTCGTCCGCGACGGTGATGACGACGAAGTCGGCGAGCCTGGGCACCACCGAGCGGGCCAGCCGGTCGAGCGCCTCGCCGAGGTCCAGCGTGCCGGCGAGGTCCTCGCTGACCGAGCTGAGGAGCTCGAGCCGGCGGGCTGCTGCCTGCGCCGACTCCTGGGCGGTGCGGCGCGCGGTGACGTCCAGGAAGGACACCGCAAGGCCCCCCGCGGCCGGCTCGACGCGCACCTCGAACCATGCGCCGAGATCGGGGTGGTGCTCCTCCACGGACTCCGGCACCCCCGTCGCCAGCACGCGGCGGTAGCGCTCGACGGCCGCGGGCTCCCCGGCGGCCGGAAGGGTGCGCCAGAGCGTCTTCCCCTGCACCTCGTCGGCCTCGACACCGAGGATCCGCTCGCCCTCGGGGTTGAGGTAGGTGACCCGCCAGTCGCGGTCGACCAGCAGCAGGCCGGTGGCCATCGAGGCGAGCACCCGCAGCGCCTGCGTGCTGTCCTCGCGGACCGCGCTCGAGTCGAAGGCCACCGCGACGACGCGGCGCCCCTGGGGCTCGGCCAGCACGGCACCGCGGCAGGTCACCCAGCGCGTACCGTCGTCGGGCACGTCGACCCGCACCTCGCAGTGGAACGTGCCGCCCGCGGCCGCCCTGACGTCGCGCACCGCGGCCGTGCGGTCGTCGGGGTGCACCCGTCGCCAGAGGTCCTCGACGCCGCGCAGCTCGCCCTCCGGCGCGGCGAACAGGCGCCGGGCCACCTCGTCGCACCACACCGCGCCGGTCGCCGGGTCCCAGCCCAGCAGTCCGATGCCGGCCGCCTCGACGGCGCGTACGGCTGCGGCCGGGTCCGCGCCGGCCCTGGGCGCCCCGGCGCCACCGCAGCTCGACGTGGACGGCGACATACCGGGGCATGCTGCCACCCGGCCGTCCGCGGGGCGAACCCGGCTCAGCCGGCCCCGGCGACGAGGGCGGCCGTGAACGAGTCGAAGTCGGGGCGGCGGGCGAGCTCGGTGTAGTCCTGCGCCGAGAGCGGCTCGGAGAAGTGGTAGCCCTGGGCGTAGGCGCAGCCCATCTCCTGGAGCGCCGCGAGCGCGGCGGAGTCCTCGACGCCGGCGGCCACGACGGTCTTGCGCAGGTTGTGGGCCATCAGCAGCACGGCCGAGACGATGGCGGGCGCCTCGGGGCTGCGGGTGAGCGCCTTCACGAAGGACTGGTCGATCTTGAGGATGCCGGCCGGCATCTGCACCAGCCGCCCGAACGGCGAGTAGCCCATGCCGAAGTCGTCGATCGCCAGCTGGCAGCCCAGTCTCGACAGCACGTCGATGACCCCGCTGCGCGTGCCGAGCTCCTCGAGCATGCCGGCCTCCGGGATCTCCAGCACGAGCCGGGCCGGGTCGATGCCGGCTGCGGCGGTGACCTCCGCGACGCGCTCGTCGAGGTGCGGCTGCAGCAGCTCGGACACCGAGAGGTTGAGGAACACCCGTGGCGGGCTGTGCTCGCCCAGCACGAGGTCCCAGGCGGCGAGCTGCCGGCAGGCCTCGCCGATCGCCCACGCGCCCATCTCCAGGATGCCGCCGCTGTCCTCGGCGAGCTCGATGAAGTCGGCCGCAGCCAGCAGCCCGCGCGTCGGGTGCTGCCAGCGGAGCAGCCCCTCCACCGCGTAGGTCGCCCCGGTGCTGAGGTCGAGGATCGGCTGGTAGTGCAGGCGGAGCTGGCCCTCCGGCAGTGCGCGCTCGAGCTCGGCCTCGAGGGTGCGCCGTGCGTCGGCCGCGGCGTGGGCGCTGTCGTCGTAGACCTCGACGCGCCCCTTGCCGCCGTGCTTGGCGCGGTACATCGCCGCGTCGGCCTGCGAGAGCAGCACCTCGGCCGTGACGTCCGGCCCCGTCGCGACGGCGATGCCGATGCTCGCGCTGGGGCGCACGCGAGCGCCTGCGGCGAGGGTCAGCGGGGCTCGCAGGGTCTGGAGCACGCGGCCGGCGACCTGCTCGGCCTCCGCCGCGTCGTCGAGGTCCTCGAGCAGCACGACGAACTCGTCTCCGCCGAAGCGCGCGACGGGGTCGCTGGGGCGCACCCCGGCCTTGAGCCGCGCGGCGCAGCGGCGGATGAGCTCGTCGCCGGCGGCGTGGCCCAGGGAGTCGTTGACCTGCTTGAGCCCGTCGAGGTCGACGAACAGGACGGCGAGGGGGTGCGGGTGGCGCGCGAGCCGCGAGAGCGCCGTCGAGAGCTGCTCGGTGAGCACCGGGCGCACGAGCAGCCCGGTCAGCGGGTCGTGCAGCACCCGGGCGGCGAGCTGGTCGCGCGAGGAGCGCAGCTCGTCGTTGAGCTGCTCGAGCTCGTTGGCGCGGGCGAAGATGTCGACCTCGGCGGCGAGCACCCCGCGGTGCAGCACCTCCACGACGTCGGTCGGCCGCTCCTCGACCTCGGCGTCGCGCACCAGGCCGGTGACGTCGTCGGCGCGCACGAGCAGCAGCTCGACGGTGCCCTCGGCACCGCGCACGGGCGTGATCAGCAGGCTCCAGTAGCGCGCGGCAGGCCCGTCGTCGCCGCGACCCGGCAGCAGGTGGCGCAGCAGCGGCAAGGAGTCCGGCGCACCGCTCGCGAGCACGCCGTCCATGGACCGGGCGACGCGCAGCGCCGCCGCGTCGTCCCCGCCGAGCGGGTCGTCGGCGCCGAAGAGCTCGGGCAGGCTGCGGCCGAGCAGTCGGCCGCGGCTGGCCCCGGCCGCTGCGCAGAAGGCCGCGTTGGCCTCCACGAGCACCAGCCGCCGGTCGAAGACCGCGTGGGGCGAGGGCGTGGCGTCGAAGAGCTCCGCGTAGTCCAGCGTCGACGAGTCGACCTGCAGCGCCTCGAAGGCCGGTCGCCCCGAGGGGGACTCCTCCGCCGGCTCTGCGGCGCTCCTGGGGAGCGCCGGGTCGTCGACTGGCACTCCCGAGTCGTACCCGGCGTACGCCCGCCGCGAAACGGTACGCCGTGCGCCACGGCCCCTCGACGCACAGTCACCTGACGGCCTGGGCGCCCGCGGCTCGGGCCGGGACGCCTGTGGACAGCCGCGGACGGGTGTAGGTGGGCGGACCTAGGGTCGGTGGCGACGGACGACGGTGCCGCTGGCACCCGAGCGGGAGGAGGACGCGGCGTGGAGCTCGAGGAGGCCGAGGCGCTCGCCCGGGCGCTCATGCGCCAGCACGGCCTGCGCGGCTGGTCGCTGGTGTTCGACGGCGCCAAGACGAGGGCCGGCGTGTGCCGTGCGTCGACCCGGGAGATCGGGCTGAGCCGCGTGCTCACCGAGCTGCACTCCCCCGCCGAGGTCCGCGACACCGTCCTGCACGAGATCGCCCACGCGCTGGTGGGCCCGCACCACGGCCACGACGCGGTGTGGCGGGCCAGGGCGGTGGCGATCGGGTGCTCCGGCAACCGGTGCGTCTCGTCCGAGTCGGCCGCCGTGCCGGCCGACTGGGTCGGCGTCTGCCCGGCAGGCCACCGCACCACGCGGCACCGCCGGCCCACGCGCGTGCAGTCGTGCCGGCGGTGCAGCTCCCGCTTCGACCCGCGGGCGGTGTTCACCTGGACCCACCAGGGGCGCACCGTGCCCATGCACCCGCGCTACCTCGACGAGCTGCGGCGCCTGAGCGGCGAGCTCCCGACCGGGGCGTCGCGGCCTGCTGCGCGCGGTGCGGACGGGCGAGCCGCAGCACACGGGGGCGCCGGCGACGGGCTCGAGGAGCTCGCGCTCGAGCTCCACCTGGCCGACCCGCCGCCCGCTGCCCGCCCCCTCCCGCCGGGAGCGCCGGTCCGCCTGCTCGGCAGCGGCAAGTACGCCGGCATGGTGGGCGTCGTCGAGAAGCGCGGGCGCACCCGCTACCACGTGCGCACGCGCACCGGTCTGGTCACTGCACCGTTCGTCCTCGTGCGCGCCCTCTGACCAGGTCGGCGGCCTACGCGCGGGAATGTCGGGGCCCTGCCCGGAGTTGTGCCACACTGGGACGCAGATGCGGCTCGTGGCTCGCCCTGCCGGCAGCTCTCCGCGTCCCACCTGGCGACGACGTCCACCACGGACCGTCGCCCGCTGAGAACGGCTCCTGCGCCAGCCCTCAAGGGCGGCGCGCATCGGCCGACACACCTACTCAGCAGCCCCTGCGGTCGCCACGGCCGCCACCGACGGGACCACGCCTCCACGGCGCTCCTGACGGTTGGCCCCGCGGTTGCCCGGGGAAGACACCTCAGCACTGTTCGAAGGAAGGACCTCGCATGGACGACATCGACCTCGGCCCCTGGGACGACTGACCCCCAGCGCCACCCGCACCCCGTGCCGCCCCACAGCTCTGGCTGAGGGGCGGCTCTCGCGTTCCGGGGGCTCTTCACCTCTCCGCAGCCGCCGCCCGCGGTCAGCGGTAGCGAACGCGGGCGGCGGTAGCAGGTGCGCTACCGCCGGCCCGTGGTCGCTACCGCCCAGCTCGAGGTTCCTACCGCCGGGCCGCAGCGCCTACCGCTCAGCGCGCCCCCCGAGCACCCCGAGTGCGTACGCGGCGGCCGCGCAGCGCCGCCCGCGGTGAGCGGTAGCGAACGCGGGCGGCGGTAGCAGGTGCGCTACCGCCGGCCCGTGGTTGCTACCGCCCAGCTCGAGGTTCCTGCCGCCGGGCCGCAGCGCCTACCGCTCAGCGCGCCCGCCGCAGCCAGTGCCCGGCAGCGTCAGTGCGCAACCGCCGCGGCGGTGGGCAGCGCGCCGTCCATGGAGCCGATGTTCCGCGGCCGGACGACGACCACGACGAGGAACACCGCCGTGCCCGCCAGCCCCAGGACCACGGTCGCCATGGCGGAGGAGTCGTTGCCGAGCAGGCCGACCAGCGGCGCGGCGGCCGCGCCGGCGCCGGACTGGATCGCGCCCAGCAGCGACGCGGCGGTGCCGGCGGCCTCGCCGTGGCGCGAGAGCGCGAGGGCGGCGGTGTTCGGTCCGCACAGCCCGATCGAGAACAGCGTGCAGAACAGCGGCACCAGGAAGCCGGGCAGCCCGCCGAAGCCGGTGAGCGCGACGAGCAGGAACGTCGAGCCGGCGACGGCGCCCAGGGTGAGTCCGCCGAGCAGGATCTGCTGAGGGGCGAAGCGGCGCAGCAGCACGACGTTCATCTGCGGAGCGCCGATCAGCGCGATGGCGTTGAAGGCGAAGACCATGCCGAACTGGGTCTCGGTGAGGCCGAACTCGTCCTGGAGGACGAACGAGGAGCCCGAGACGTAGGCGAAGACCACGCCCATCGTGCAGGCGGCCGTGAGCACCAGCCCGACGAAGGTGCGGTCACCGAAGAGCCGTCGGTACGTGCGGCCCGAGTCGACGACGCCTCCTGAGCGCCGGCGCGCCGGCGGCAGGGTCTCGCGCAGCCCGAACGCCGACATGACGAGCATGAGCGCGCCGATCCCGGCGAGGGCGGCGAAGATGCCGCGCCAGTCGGTGAGCCCGAGCAGCGCGCTGCCTGCGGAGGGCGCGAGGACCGGCGAGATGCCGAGCACCAGGATCAGGCGCGAGATCGTGTTGGCCGCCGCGGTGCCGGAGTAGAGGTCGCGGACCACGGCCATGGCGGTGACCGAGGCGGCGGCAGCACCGAGACCCTGCAGGACCCGCATCACGCCGAGGAAGGCCACGGTCGGCGCGACGGCGCACAGGACGCTGGCGACGATGTGCACGCAGATGCCGGCAAGCAGCGGGCGGCGGCGGCCCATCGCGTCGGAGAGCGGGCCGATCGCCAACTGCCCGAGGGCGACGCCGACCAGCGTGCCGGTGAGCGTCAGCTGCACGGCGGAGTCGGTCGTGTGCAGGCTGGTGGTCAGCTTCGGCAGCGCCGGGAGGTACATGTCGAAGGTGAAGGGCCCGAGGGCAGTGAGCAGCCCGAGCACGGTGACGAGCTTGATGCGCTGCCGGCGGCTGGCCGGAGCGGTCGTGCTGGTCGCGTAGCGGTAGGACAGGGCGCGGACGGTCGCGACAGACATGACGGGGCGAGGACCTCAGGGCCTGGTGACGGGTGGGGATCGGCGCACCCTCGGACTGCGCCGTCCGGAACCGCCAGCAACCATTCTGCCCGAGCGGAGCCGCATTAAGCGAGAGCGTTTCCGGTCATTGCCGAACGCAATCCTCGCGATCGGGGACTGCGATCGGCGGACGCCCAGAGGAGCGCGGCCTGAGAGCCTCAGACGGCCGGCCGGGCCACCAGCTCGCGCAGCTCGTCCTGCGCGGCGACCAGGTCGTCGGGCTTCTTGATGGGCAGGAACCGGCCCTGCGGCCCGCTCGCCGGCACGGCGAGGAACGTCGTGGGGAGGAAGCGCGAGGCCTCGTGGTAGAGGCGCTCGAGCTGCACGGCGCTGCGGCCCTCGACGCTCTTCTCGACGTAGACCCAGGTGAGGTCGAAGTCGCGGTCGAGGGCGTCGAGGTCGAAGGTCGCGGTGTTGACGTTGGTCAACGGCAGCGTGCTGTGGTCGAAGTCCGGCGGGAACTGCATCGACTCGAGCACGCGGCTGCGGCCGTCGACGCTGGCCGGCGCACCGCCGACGTCGCCCTCGTTGGGCACCGACTCGAAGCTCGCCGGGCGGCCGGCGTTGATGTGGGCGCCGATGACGACCGGGTCCACGCGCGCCGGGAGGTTGTCGACGTTGGACACCATCACGTACTTCACCCCGCGCTCGCGCAGCGCCTGCAGCGTGCCGGAGGCGCGGAAGGCGATGAGGAAGTCGCCGTGCCCAGGGCTGAACGGCGACACCTCGCCCTCGCCGGTGCGGAACAGCCCGCCGTCGGGCTCGAGGCGCAGCGAGACGTACTGGCTGAAGTAGATCGGCTCCGGCACCCCGCGCTCGGCGAGGAACTCGCGCGTCGCCCGGTCGGTGGCCCAGCTCGTCATGACGACGACGGGCACGTCGGCGCCCAGGGCCTGCGCGATCTCGGCCGCCTGGGAGATCTTGACCTCGAGGAAGCTCTTGCCGTCGACGGCCTCGACGACGCCCTTCACGACTCCGCCGAAGCGGGTCGCCATGCCGCCGTTGAGCACCACGGAGGCGACCTCGCCGGCGCGCAGCGCGCGCAGGCCGGCCTCGCGAGCCGCGTCGTAGGCCTCGCTGCCCGGCGCCGGGAGCTCGACCACGTCGGCAGGGTCGGGCGGGCCCACGACGCCGTCGACCACGTTGGTGGCGGGGCCGAGGCTCCCGGTGCGTACGCGCTCGCGCAGGTCGGTGAACGTCGCCTCGTCGAAGCCGTAGGCGTCGAGGATCCGCTGGGTCTCGTCATCGATCGTCTGGGTCACGGGGACGATTGTGTCGGTTCGCGCTCCGCGAGTCACCCCGGGTGCCACTTTCTGACCGGCTGAGCCCGGTTGTGGCCGAATCCTTAACCGGCTTCGACGAGCACCGGGGGCGGCGGGGCCTCCACCGTCGCGGCACCACGACGCTGCGAGGCCAGGGCCAGCAGGGTCACCGTGCCGGCCACCAGCACGCCGCCCAGCACCTGGGTGGCCGTCAGCGAGCCGGACAGGAACAGCACGCCCACCACGGCGGCGGTCACCGGGTAGGCGAGCTCGGCCAGGGTGGCACGCGCGGCGGGCGTCCGCTGGAGGCCCCAGTAGTAGAGGAGCAGCGAGAGCAGGCCGGGCCCGAGCGCGAGCCCCGCGAGCGCGGGCAGGTCCGCGGCGGGCGGCACGACGGGCGCGTCGAGCAGCAGCGCGAGCACCAGCGCGGTGGGCAGCCCGACCGCGAAGCGCCAGGCCGTCGTGGCCTCGAAGCTGAGCGAGACCGAGAGCAGGCGGCCGAGCACGGTGCCGCTCCCCCACAGCGTCGCGGCCGCCAGCGCGAGCAGCGCGCCGCGCACCGACGAGACGGCGACGTCGCCCGGGTGCGGGAAGGCCACGAGGAACCCGCCGACCAGCGCCACGGCCACGAACGGCGCGAAGCGCAGTCGCGGGCGCTCCCCGAGCAGCAGGCGGGCGCCGGCGATGGCGATGAGCGGCTGGGCCTGCTGGAGCAGGGCGGGCGCGATGTAGTCGCCGTAGGTGAACGCCTCGGTGAACAGCACGGTCGCGAGCGCGGAGGCGCCACCGCCGATGCCGATCAGCGCCAGCTTGCCGCGCAGGTCGAGGCGCCGGACGGCCGGGAAGGTGCGCACGAGCACCGGCAGCAGCAGCACCACGGCGATCGCGTGCTCGGCCAGCACGATGGTGGCCGAGGGCACCGCCTTGACCAGGTGCGCGCGCAGCAGCGCGTCGCTCCCCCACAGCGCCGCGGCCAGCGCGACCCAGCCCGTGCCGTCGCGCCGCGTACCGCCGCTGCTGCTGCTCATGCCGGAAGCGAACCGTACGCGTCCGCCGCCCATTCCACGGGGGTCGCTCAGGACGCCTCGACCTCCACCACCAGGCCGGCCACCGAGGCCACCCAGGCGACCGACGCGTCGAACCACGTGTCGACGTCGGAGACGGTGTTCACCAGGTGCCCGAACAACTCGTAGGTCACCAGTCCGGTGAGGGAGGACAGCAGCACCAGCGCGCGCTCCGGCAGGTCCTCGAACGGGGTGGGCGGCAGGCCGCCGGACAGCTCGAGCACAGGGGCCGCCACGACGCTACGGCCCAGCGGGGCCCGGGGCGCCTCGAGCTGCCCGGCGTCGACGGCGTCGCGCAGGATCGCGATGAGGACCCGCGCCGTGCGCACGGCCGGGGCGACGGTCGCGGCGGGCGCGGCGTAGCCCGGCACCGGCGAGCCGTAGACGAGCGCGTACTCGTGCGGGTGGGCGCGCGCCCACGCCCGGAAGCCGCGGGCCGCGCCGAGCCAGCGCGTCCCTGGGCCGCCGCCGGCCTCACGGGCGGTGCGCTCGCCGTCCTCGGCCGCCGCTCCCAGGGCGTCGTAGGCCTCGACGATGAGCATCGTGAGCAGCTCGTCGCGCGAGGCGACGTAGCGGTAGACCGCCGACGACGCCATGCCGAGCTCCCGCGCCACGGCCCGCAGGCTCAGCGCGGAGGCGCCCTGCTCGGCCAGCTGCGTACGCGCCGCGTCGGCGATCGCGGTGGTGAGCTCGGCGCGTGCGCGAGCCCGGGCCGTACGCGGTGCGTCCATGCGGACGACCCTACCGGAAGCGGCGCTCCATCCCGAGAGCACCGCTCTTGACAATCGATCCATAACCGAGAACAGTGGTCCGCGTCGAGAGCACCGCTCTCGTTCCACACGAGAGGAAGCACCATGGCACTCCACGTCATCGTCGGCTCGGGCGCGATCGGCTCGGGCACCGCCGAGCTGCTGCTCGCGCAGGGCCACGACGTCCGCGTCGTCACCCGCTCGGGCACCGCCCGCGTCGCAGGCGCGCAGAGCGTCCGGGCCGACGCGTCCGACGCCGCTGCGCTCACCCGGGCGACCGAGGGCGCCGCGGTGCTCTACAACTGCGCCAACCCGCCCTACGACCAGTGGTCGGCTCAGTGGCCGCCGCTCAGCGCCTCGCTGCTCACGACGGCAGAGCGCACCGGCGCGGTGCTGGTCACGATGGGCAACCTGTACGTCTACGGCCCGGTCGACGTGCCCATGACCGAGGCGCTGCCCGACGCGGCGACCGACGTCAAGGGCCGGATCCGGGCCCGGATGTGGCGCGAGGCGCGCGAGCTCCACGAGGCCGGGCGCATCCGGGCGACCGAGGCGCGGGCGTCGGACTTCTACGGCCCCGGCGTGCTCTCGACCGGCCACCTGGCCGACCGCGTCGTGCCGGCGCTGCTCCGGGGCCGCAGGCCGCAGGTGATCGGCGACCCCGACACCGTGCACAGCTTCACCTACGTGCGTGACGTCGCCCGCGCCCTGGTGCGCCTGGGCGGGGAGGAGCGCGCGTGGGGCCGGGCCTGGCACGTGCCGAGCGCTCCCCCGATGAGCCGGCGGCAGGCCGTCGCCGGTCTCGCGGCGGCGGCCGGCGTGCCGGTCCCCGAGGTCTCGAGCCTGCCGTGGCCGGTGCTGCGCGCCGTCGGGGTCGTGCAGAAGCCTGCGCTCGAGCTGTGGAAGATGCGCTACCAGTGGCAGCGCACCTACGTCATCGACAGCTCGGCCTACGAAGCCGAGTTCGGCGAGACGGCCACCCCGGTCGAGCAGGGGTTCGCCGAGACCGTCGCCTGGTGGCGGGAGCGCCTGGCTGCTGGGAGAGCCGCCTGACTGCCGCGTCCGCCGCTAGCATCGGCCCACTCTTCAGCAGCGAGGCGGGAGGCGGACGTTGCGCGAGGGCACCGCCCGACGCGACCCCCTGCGCGCGGCCAACCGCCGCCGCGTGCTCGAGGCGCTCGCGCGCCTGGGGTCGGGCACCAACGCAGACCTGTGCCGGGAGACGCACCTCTCGCGCGCGACGGTCACCTCCGTCGTGGCCGAGCTGCGCGACGACGGGCTCGTACGCAGCGTCGACGGTCCACGCACCGGCACCCGCGGGCGCCCCGCCGGCCGCCTCGCCCTGGCACCGCCCCCCGGCCTCACCGCGGTGGTCGAGGTCGCCGTCGGCTCGCTCCGGGTCGCGCTGGGCACGCTGGAGCCGCGGGTGCGGGCCGAGCGGGTGGTGCGGGTCGACACCCGCTCGTCCGGCACTGCGGCGCTCGAGGTCGCGGCGCGTACGGTCCGGGAGCTGCAGGTGGAGGTGGGGGCGAAGGACCTCTCGCGCGTGGTCCTCGGCGTGCCGGGGCCGCTCGACCCGCGCACCGGGGTGGTCCGGTCGGGGGTCCTGCTGCCGGGCTGGGCGGACCTCGACCCCGTCGCCCGCCTCGGCGGGCTGCTCGGCGTCCCGGTCACGGCCGACAACGACGCCAACCTCGTGGCGCTCGGGGAGGCGACCTACGGCGCCGGCGCCGGCCACCGCGACCTCGTCGTCGTCGACCTCTGCGACGGCATCGGGGCCGGGCTCGTGCTCGACGGCAGGCTGCACCGCGGCACCTCCGGCATCGCCGGCGAGATCGGCCACGTGCAGGTGGTGCACGAGGGCGGCCGGCCGTGCCGCTGCGGCAGCACCGGCTGCCTCGAGACGGTGGCGTCCGCGCCCCAGGTGCTGGCTGCCCTCTCCGACGAGCTCGGCAGCCCGGCCGACCTCGAGCTCCTCGCCTCGCTGGCGGCCGAGGGATCGACTGCTGCGCAACGGATCCTGCGTACGGCGGGGCTCGCCGTCGGCCGCGTGCTCGCGCCGGTGTGCGCGACGCTCGACCTGGGTGCCGTCGTCACCGGCGGCGCTGTCGGCGGCCTCGGCACCGCCCTGCAGGAGGGCGTCGCCGAGGCCGTCGACCGCCGGGGCTCCGCGCGCGCGGTGGAGGTGCTGCGGGGCCGGCTCGGCACGCGAGCCGGCGTCCTGGGCGGCTTCGCGCTCGCCGCCCAGGAGCAGGGCCACGTCCTGCGGCCCAGGCCGCTCATCGCCTGAGCTCCCGTCAGCGCCGGGGCGCGCTCGGCAGCAGCGGGGCGAAGGTGTCGACCAGCGCGGAGTCGTCGGAGTCCTGGCTGATCTCCCAGGCCATGACGCCGCGCAGCCCGCGGGCCTGCACGAGGCCCACCCGCTGCGCGAGCGACTGCGGGTCGTCGTAGGAGATGAACGTCGGTGCCGTCACCGTGCTGCCGTCGGCGAGCACGTGCTGCGCCGCCGGGTTGTAGAGGTAGGGCGACCCGGCCGCGGCGTTCCAGCGGGCACCCACCCGGCGGCCGGCGACGTACCGTCGCTCTTCAAGATCCCTGCCCCGTCGACGATCTCGCGGTAGGTCGGCGTCGTCGACCCCGAGACCGTGAGCACGTCGCCGGTCAGCCCTGTGTTGTCGAAGGACGAGTAGAGCCCGTCGCCCGTGGTGCCCACCCGGATGTACTGCTTGCCGTAGAACGGCGTGCCCACCACGATCTTCGAGGCCGGTACGCCGTTGGCGAGGTAGTGCGCGACGGTGCCCGTCGTGCTCCAGGTCGCGTCGACGCCCGGGTTCGGGTCGGTGAGGTCGGTGGTGAACGGCGAGTTGAACGAGCTGAAGGGCTCGTAGCCGCCGTGGAAGTCGTAGGTCATCAGGTCGACGAAGTCGAGGGTGCGGGCGACCTTCTCCAGCTCCCAGTACTGCGACGCCTTCGACGTCGCGGGCAGGGCCGCGGTCAGCTCGTAGTGGGTCCCCGGGCCGGCGGCGTCGTCGAGCTGGCTGCGGAACTCGCGCAGCAGCTGGGTCGCGTTGTGCCTGTCGTCCTTGGAGAAGTGGGCCGCGTTGCCGGCGTCGACACCGGGGTACTCCCAGTCGAGGTCGATGCCGTCGAAGACGCCCTTGGCCGCACCGGGGGCGAGGCCGGGCAGGTTGCCCTTGATGAAGCGGTCGATGCAGCTGGCGACGAACTTCTTGCGGGTGGCCGACTTCTTGGCGACGTCGGAGAAGTTGGTCGACAGCGTCCAGCCACCCAGGGCGATGTTCACCTTGAGGTGGGGGTACTTCGCCTTCAGCTCCAGGATCTGCTTGTAGTTGCCGAGCAGCGGGTCGGCCCAGGTGTCGGCGGTGCCGTCCACGGTCTGCGACGCCTCGAAGGGTCGCTGGTAGTCGGCCCACGCGTCGGCGGGCGCGCAGAGCCCGTCGGCCGTCGCGGAGCCGAACGCGTAGGTGATGTGGGTGAGCTTCGCCGCGGGGATGTCCTTGACGAAGTAGCCGCGGGCGTAGACGTCCCAGTCGGCGAAGTAGGCGTTGACGACCTTGGCGGGCTGGGCGGCGGCGCGGGCCGGCGCTGCGGACGCGGGCGCGCTCGAGACGGCGAGCGGGACCGCCGTGGCGAGCGCGACGAGCGCCGCCGCGGCCGGTCGGGGACGGATGTGGGGCACGACGGACCTCCTGGGCCTGTGGGCGTGACGGCCCACTGTCCGACCGGCGGAGTTTTTAGGTCAAGAGGGTGTACAAAAATCCCTCGGCCGTCTCAACAGGCGTAGCCCGCCTTCGAGAACTGCTGCACGGTGACCCCGCGCTTGGCCGGCAGGAAGCCCTTGGGCTTGGGCCTGCTGGGGAACACGACGGTGCGCGAGAAGCTGCGGGTCGTGCGGAATCGCACGGTCATCGTCCCGGTGCCGGCGGGCAGCGCGATGCGGGTCACCGGCGAGGTGGCCGGCACGCCGAGGAAGGCTTGCCCGACAGGCTTGCCGTCGATCGTGAGGTCGAGGATCCGGTCGCGGCCGCAGCGGGCGAAGAGCAGCGCCACCCGGCCGCGCGCGTCGGCCTGCAGCGCGACCGGCGGCGTCGACTCGGCGCTCACCGACGACTCCGAGGCGCTCGCCTCCCACACCGAGGTCCCGAGGAGGCGCGCGGGGACTGTCGCGAGCGCACCGGACGCAAGGACGGCGCCCACGACCACCAGCGACGTGGCACCGACCAGCGAGCGCACGCCGGTGCGCGGCCGGGTGCGCCGCGAGAGCCGCACGACGTAGCCGGCCGAGCTGATGACGGCAACCAGCAGCATGGTGAGCCCGAGCGACTGCGCGAGCACGTGGAAGACGAGCTCGAGGTCCCAGATCTTCAGCGCCGCCTTGGCCCGGTCGAGCAGGCCGCCCTGCTGCGGCAGCCATTGCGCGCGGTGGTCGAAGCGGCCCTGGGCGAACCACGGCTTCGCGAAGGTGGCGGGCGCCAGCGCGATGCCGGCGTCACCGAGGAAGACCAGCACCAGCCAGGGCAGCGCACGGCGCATGCGGATGCGCGACCCCCAGCGCAGCAGCACGCCGACCAGCGCACAGCTGGCCACGACGGAGGCGACGGCGACGACCCGCAGCGCGTCCTTCTCGATGCGGGCGAAGGTGATGGAGGCGACCGCGAGCGCGACGAACACGACGAAGGCGACGGCGGCGAAGGCGACCAGCCCGTCGCCGGAGTAGTCCTTCTCGCGCGGGCGCCGGCCCAGTGCAGCCAGCACGCGTCGAGCCGTGTCCCTGGCTCGGCCCAGCTGTGCCAGCACGCGGCCGGCGGGCGACTCCGTAGGGATGCGCAGGGAGCGCCGCCAGGGCAGCGGCTCGGGCAGCCGCCAGGTACGCAGCGCCACCCCGACCGTCACGCCGATGCCCGCGACCGCGGCCACGACGCCGACGACCGCCAGGTCTCCATCGACTGACACGGGCGTCACTATCGCACACGGCCGGCGGCCCTGGACCCACCTCGGAGCGGCCCGCAAGATCACGTCAATCTCTGCAAGATTCCGGCAGAAGGCCTTGCCGAACCGTCCTCCCGGTGCTTAGTTGTGCCCATGCGAACCAGCCGTCGGCAGTCGCCGACACCACTCTCCAGCCGGCAGTCGCCGGCACGCACCCGCCGGCCGAAGCCGGCAGCCCTCACCGCCGCGGGCGCCCTGGCACTCTCGGGCGCGCTGGCCGCGCCGGTCGCCGCCAGCGCCTCGCCCGCAGCGAGCGCCGCGTCCCCGGCAGCGGCCGCTGGCGCTCCCGCGCGCGGCACCTCCTCGCACTTCGACCTGGCCCGCAAGGACTGCGTCGGCACGGCGCAGAACGGCCGCTCGAAGGTGTGGTTCACCGTCGCCGACGGCGTCCTGTCCGACGTCTACTGGCCGACCATCGACAACACCGAGGTCGAGACGCTGCAGTACGTCGTCACCGACGGCTCGAGCTTCACCGACCTGCAGACCCGCGACACGACGTACACCGTCCGGACCACCGACGTGTCCGGCATGTCGTGCGAGGTCACCAGCACCAGCAAGGCCCACGGCTACAAGCTGGTCACCGAGTACGTCACCGACCCGAAGACCGACGCGGTCGTCATGCACACCAAGCTCGTGACGAGCCGCAAGAACCTCTCGGTCTACGTGCGCTACGACGCCACGGTCAACGGCAACGGTGGCGGCGGCGAGGCCAACGCGGGGGGCGACACCGCGACGTACGACGCGTCCCGCAGTGCGCTGGTCGCCTCCGACACCAGCACCGCGACCCAGGCGGTCAACCGCGACTACGCCAAGCCCGTCTACGCCGCGCTGGCCGCCGACCGACCGTTCACCGCGGTGCGCAACGGCTACGCCGGCACCGCGAGCGACGGGCTCACCGAGCTCGACGCGACGCACGGCCTGGCGAGCAACGCGGCGCCGGCCGCCGACGGCAACGTCGTGCAGACCGGGCGCATCGCGCTCAGCGCGGGCAAGGACTTCACGCTGGCGCTCGGCTACGACTCGCGCAACGCGGGGCGCGCCGCGCACACCGCGTGGAAGAGCGCGCGTACGCCGTTCGCCTCCCTGCGCGGCGGCTACCTGGACACGTGGCACACGTACGACGCCAAGCTGAACCCGCCGCCCGCGACGCTGCCCGGCCAGTCGGCCGCCGCGGCCGCGCAGGCCAAGGCGCAGTACTGGCTCAGCGTCAACGTCCTGAAGGCCAGCGAGGACAAGACCTTCCGCGGCGCGGTCGTCGCGTCGCTCGCGAGCCCCTGGGGCCAGGCGCTCGACGCAGGTGCGCGCGACGCCAACACCGGGCTGCCGGTGTGGTTCGGCTCCTACCGCGAGATCTTCGCCCGGGACCTCTACGAGGCCTTCACGGGCTTCCTCGCCGCAGGCGACACCGCGACCGAGCAGGCGATCGTGCGCTGGCTGTTCCAGTACCAGCAGCAGCCCGACGGCAGGTTCCCGCGCAACTCGCTCCTCAACGGCCAGAAGAACTTCGACAGCGCAGGCGACCAGCTCGACGAGAGCGCCTTCCCGATCCTGGCTGCGTGGCAGGCAGGGCTCGGCGGCGACTCGGAGCTCTACACCACCGGCATCAAGCCGGCCGCCGACTTCGTCGTGGCGCACGGCCCGTCGTTCGGCAACGAGCGCTGGGAGGAGCAGTCCGGCTACTCCCCTTCGACGATCGCCGCCGAGATCGGCGGCCTGGTCGCTGCTGCCAAGATCGCCGACCAGCAGGGCGACTCCGCGTCGGCGCGGCTCTACCGCGCGACGGCCGACTCGTTCCAGCGCCAGATCAAGGCCTGGACGGTCACGACCACCGGCACCTACGGCAACGGGCGCTACTTCATCCGCCTGTCGAAGAACGGCAACCCCGACGAGGCGGTCTCCTACGGCCTCGGCAACGGCTCGGTCACGGCCGACCAGCGCTCGGTGCTCGACGGCGGCTTCCTCGAGCTGACGCGGCTCGGCATCCTCTCGCCGAACGACCCGGACGTGCGGGCCACCGTGCCGCTGCTCGACAAGGTCATCAGCCGCTCGATGCCCACCGGGCGCGGCTACTACCGCTACGGCACCTCGACCCCCGGCTCCGAGGACGGCTACGGCGACTGCTGGGTCGCCGACCCGACCAACTGCCCGGTCGACGGCCAGCCCTGGCCGACCTCGCAGGCGGGGTCCGGGCACGTGTGGCCGGTGCTCTCCGGTGAGCGTGGCGAGGACGAGATCGCCCGCGGTGTGCGCACCGAGGCCGCCAAGCGGCTGCGGATGATGATCGCGTCGTCGTCCGGAGTCGGGCTCGTGCCCGAGCAGGCGTGGGAGGACCCGAGCCTGCCCAAGTCGCCCTACGGCACCGACCCGGCCATCGCGTCGATCGGCTTCCAGACCGGCAAGGCGGCCGGCTCTGCCTCGCCGCTGACCTGGGCGCAGGCCCAGGAGGTACGCCTGGCGCGCGCCATCGCGACGGGGACCGTCGTCGAGCAGCCGGCCGCGGTCAAGGCCCGCTACCTGCACGGCGCGGTCGCGGCGGTGCCGGTCACGATCACCTCGCCGGCCAACGCCACCGAGGTCACCGGTGCCACCACCACCGTCACCGGCACGACCGCGCCCGGCGCGACCGTGACGGTGCAGGCCCTGCTCGAGGGCTCCGAGACCGGCGCGACCGACGTCGTGGTGACCGCCGGCTCCGACGGCTCCTTCAGCGCCGACGTGCCCACCGGCCCGGGGACCACTGACATCAGCGCGGCGGCCGAGCTGGCCGGCGCCACCGGTGTCGCGCGGGTCACCGTGGTCTCGTCGTTCATCCCGGGCACCACGGTGCTCGACGTGACCGACCCGACGGGCGACGACAACGGGCCGGGGACCTACGCGTACCCGCTCGCTGCCGACTTCCACGCCGGTGCCTACGACCTGCGGCGCTTCGAGGTCATCGACAGCGGCGACACCGTCACCCTGCGCTCCACGCTGGGCGACCTGACGCCGACGTTCGGCTCGCCGATCGGCGCCCAGCTGCTCGACATCTACGTCCAGCAGCCGGGTGGCGGCACGACCTCGACCTCCCCCGGGCCGGCGTCGCGCAACTTCACGATCGACCCCGGTTCGGCCTGGACCAAGCGCCTGGAGATCCAGGGCTTCGTGTCGCCGGTGTTCATCGACGCGGCCGGCACCAACCAGGGCGCGGTCACCGTGATCTCCAGCTCGATCAGCAAGACGATCGCGGTGGTGATCCCGAAGGCGGCGCTGGGCGGCACGCCGGGCGCCGGGTGGAAGTTCACGGTCGCGCTGCACGGTCAGGACGGGTTCAGCCCCGACCAGGCCCGTGGCTTCCAGCCGCTGCCGCAGGACTACCAGTTCGGGCTCTGCGCGAGCGCCTCGGTGTCGAGCCCGATCTGCTCCATCGACCCGGGCACGGCGCCCAAGGTCATGGACGTGCTGACGCCCGCAGGGGTCAGCCAGGCCACCGAGCTCGACCCCACGCAGGGCCCCGTGCGCCTGCAGGGCGTGCCGGTGAGCTGACGCTCGACACGCTGGAACGGACGGCCGTCGCGGGCAACCGCGGCGGCCGTTCCGCGTCCGGCGGGACAATGGCCCGGTGAGCCCCCAGCCGCGCGTCCTGCCCGCCGACCCCTCGCCCGTGACCGACGCCGAGAGCGTGCTGCTGGCGGGCCACGACGTACCCCTCGGCCGCTACACCACCGTGCGCCGCCTGCTGCCCCAGCGCCCGCGCCGGATGGTCGGCGCCTGGTGCTTCGTCGACGCGTTCGGGCCCGAGGACGTCAGCGGGCGGCCGGGCATGCAGGTGGCGCCCCACCCGCACTGCGGGTTGCAGACCGTCACCTGGCTGGTCGAGGGCCAGATCGTCCACCGCGACAGCGTCGGGCACGACCAGGCGATCCGGCCCGGCCAGCTCAACCTCATGACCTCCGGTCGCGGCATCTCGCACTCGGAGATGTCACCGGCCGACCACCCGCCGACGATGCACGGGCTGCAGCTCTGGATCGCGCTGCCCGACTCCGCCCGCGGCACCGCGCCCCGGTTCGAGCACCACGCCGAGCTTCCCCAGGTCGCGCTCCAGGGCGGCCGTGCGACCGTGGTCGTCGGCGCGTACGCAGGGGTGCACTCCCCCGCGCAGGTGCACTCGCCGCTGCTCGCCCTGGAGCTCGGCACCGACGCGTCGGCGCCCCTGCGGCTCGAGCTCGACCCGGCCTTCGAGCACGGCGTGCTGGTGCTGACCGGCGCGGCGACCGTCGACGGCCTGGCCCTCGAGCCGGGGTCGCTGCTCTACGTGCCGCCGGGCTCGCGGCTGCTCGAGGTCACCAGCGGTCAGCCGGCCCGGCTGTTCGTCATCGGCGGGGAGCCGTTCGAGGAGCCGCTGGTCATGTGGTGGAACTTCGTCGCCCGCACGCACGAGGAGGTCGTGCAGGCGCGCGAGGAATGGGAGCACGGCGACCGGTTCGGCGTCGTGCGCTGCGACGCCGAACGGCTGCCGGCGCCCGCCCTGCCGAGCGTGCGGCTCAAGGCGCGCGACCGGCACGGGGCGAGCCTGCCGGCCTAGCCGCTGGCCGCCGACCGGCCGGTCAGCCGCCCAGCCAGGCGGCGACCTTGTCGGGGTTGGCCTCGACCCACTTCTTGCCGGCCGCCTCGGGGCTCAGCTTGTCCTCCGCGATGTACTTCGCGACGAGGTTCTGGTCGTCGTTGGTCCACCGGAAGTTCTTGACCAGGTCGTAGGCCGGGCTGCCGCTCTGGGCGAACTTGGTGCTCACGACCTTGTTGAGCGTGTAGTCGGGGTAGTCGCACGCCACCTTGGCGGCGTCGGCGTCGCAGCCCTCGGTCCACGCGGGGAGCGCGACCTTCTTCAGCGCGACCTCGGAGAGGAACCACTGCGGCTCGTAGAAGTAGCCGATCAGCGGCTTCTTGGCCGCCTCCGCCTGCTTGAAGCTGGCGATCAGGGCGGCCTCGGAGCCGGAGTAGACGACCTTGTAGTCGAGCTTGAGGTTCTTGACCAGGGCCTCGTCGTTGGTCACGAAGCCGGGGTCGCCGTCGAGCAGCTGGCCCTTGCCGCCCGACTCGGAGGTCTTGAACATCGCGGCGTACTTGTTGAGGTTCTTCCAGTCGAGCACGTCAGGGTGCGCCTCCGCGAACCAGGGCGGCACGTACCAGCCGATCTTGCCGGTGTTGCCGTCGGGCCCGAGGTCCTGGGCGACCTTCTGGTCGGTGATGTACTTCTTGGCCAGGTCCTCGTGGCCCCAGTTCTCGAGCACGGCGTCGACCTCGCCGGTGCCGAAGCCCTGCCACGAGACCTGCTCGTCGAGGTTCTTCTCCGTGACCGTGCAGCCGAGGCGCTGCCGGGCGACGTAGCTGAAGACGGCCGCGTCGGCCTCGTAGCCGACCCAGTTGTAGACCGCCAGGTTGACGTTGCCGCACGGCGCCTTCGCGCCTGCGCTCGAGCCGCCCGCCGAGGCGGTGCCGCCTGCGGCGTCGGGCTCCGAGCCCACCTTCGTGCCCCCGCAAGCAGCCACCAGCCCCGCTGCGGCGAGGGTGGCGAACAGGCGGACGGGTCGTCGACGTGGGATGAGCCTCATGGAGCGCGGTGCCTCTCTCGCGGTGCTTGTGGTGCGCGGGCCGCGGCGGCCTGCAGCACCCTGTCGAGCAGAACGCCCAGCAGGACGATGGCCACACCTGCGGCGATCCCCTTGCCGAACCACTTCTCCTGGCGGAAGCCCGACACGACGTCGAAGCCCAGCGCCCCGGCGCCGACCAGGCCGCCGACCACGACCATGGACAGGACGTAGACGAGCCCCTGGTTGGTCGCCAGCACGAGGGTACGCAGCGACATCGGCAACTGCACCTTTGTCACGGTCTGCCACGTGCTGGACCCTGCCGCGGTGGCTGCCTCGACCGCGGCCCGGGGCACCCCCGCGATGCCGTCCGCCACGATCTTGAGCACCACGGGCGCGGCGAAGACGACCGCCGCGGCGATGCCGGTGAAGCGGCTCGCGGCGAACAGCGCGACGAAGGGCACCAGGTAGACGAACGCCGGCATGACCTGGGCGGCGTCGAGGACCGGCCGGATCGTGCGGTCGACCCGCGGGCTGCGCCCCATCCAGACGCCGAGCACCACGCCGAGGACGACGACGACGGCGGTCGCGAGCAGGGTGGCCGCCAAGGTGGCCATCGCGTCGGACCACAGCCCGGTGCCGATGATGAGTCCGACGCACACGGCGGCGGTCAGCGCGGCCCGGGCGCTGCCCACGATCGCGGCCAGCGCGACCAGCGCGGCGGCGGTCAGCCACCACGGCGAGTCGACGAGCAGGCTCTGCACCGGGTCGAGCACCCCGCGGGTGACCTCGTCCTTGACCCAGCCGGTCGCCCCGCCGAAGTGCGCCTGCACCCAGTCGACGACCGTGGTCGTGCGCTCCTCGATCGGCGTGCCGAGGTCGGGGCTCGCCGGGAAGCGGGCCGCCCAGAGGTAGGTGTAGCTGAGGTAGACGGCGAGGGCTCCGAGCGCCGTCGCGAGCACGGTGACGGCGAGGCGTACGCGGGGGCCGCCGCCGACCTGCGTGCGCGGCCGGCGCGCGGCGGTGGTGACGCGGTCGCACACGACCGCGAGCACGACGATGGCCAGCCCGCCGTTGAAGGCCGTGCCGATGTCGAGGTGGTTGAGCGCGTCGAGCACCACGCGGCCCAGCCCGGGCGCGTCGATGAGCGCGGCGATGGTGACCATCGCGAGCGCGGCCATGACCGTCTGGTTGATGCCCACGACGATGGTGCGGCGGGCGCTGGGCAGCTGGACGGTGCGGAGCACCTGCCACCGGGTGGCGCCGAGCGAGGTCGCCGACTCGATCGTGGCGCGCGGCACCTCGGTGATGCCGAGGGCGGTGAGGCGGACCACCGGCGGGGCGGCGTAGACCAGTGTGGCGATCGTCGCCGACGCCGGGCCGATCGAGAAGAACAGCGCGAGCGGCGCGAGGTAGACGAACGCCGGCAGGATCTGGGCGAGGTCGAGCAGCGGGGTCACGACCAGCCGCACGCGGCGTGAGAGCCCGGTGGCGATGCCCAGCGGGATGCCGACCAAGAGGCTGAACAGCACCGCGGTGAGCGTGAGGGCGACCGTGTCCATGCTCGGCTGCCACAGCCCCTGGCTGCCGATGAACAGCAGCCCGAGCATCGTCAGCAGCGCGAGCCGCACACCCGACACCGCCCAGGCGCCGAGCGTGGCGACCGTGACGACGCCGAGCCAGCCGACCAGGGGCAGCGGCCGGTCGCCGACGGGCGAGGAGAGCAGGTGCTGCAGCGCGGTGGCCACCGCGTCGATCGTGTCGCGGATGCCGCCGACCACGTTGCGGAAGGCCGGGTTGTCCTGCCGGGCGTCGCCGACGCGGTCGTCGACGGTGTTGAGCCAGGTGTGCAGGCCGGTCACGTCGGACTGCTCGAGCCGCAGCGTGTCGCGACCCTTGAGCCAGGCGAAGAGCACCAGCCACGCGACCAGCGTCAGCAGCGCCGCGCCGCGCCGGTCGACCCGGACGAGGGTGGTGGTGCGGCGCGGGACCGCGCGCACGGTGTCGAGCAGGGCCATCAGGTCGCGTCGTCGACGCCCGCGAGCACCGCGACGACCTCTTCGCGCCCCACGACGCCCAGCAGCTGCCCGTGCTCGACGACGCGTACGGTGCGGTCGTCGGCGAGCACCGCACGGGCCGCGGCGCTGACCAGCACGTCGGGGCCGAGCACCGGGCCCTCGAGGTCGTCGCCGGGGCGCGGCTCGCGCAGCACCCACCGCAGGGTCAGGACCTGGGCCTTGGGGATGTCGCTGACGAAGTCGCGCACGTAGTCGTCAGCAGGGGCGCCGACCAGCTCGGCGCCGGTGCCCAGCTGGACCAGCCCGCCGTCGCGCATGATCAGGATGCGGTCGCCCAGGCGCAGGGCCTCCGACAGGTCGTGGGTGACGAAGACGAGGGTCTTGCCGACCTCGTGGTGCAGGCGGAGCACCTCGTTCTGCATGTCGCGCCGGATCAGCGGGTCGAGCGCGGAGAACGGCTCGTCGAAGAGCAGCACGTCGGGGTCGCCGGCGAGCGCGCGGGCCAGGCCCACGCGCTGCTGCATGCCGCCGGAGAGCTGGTCGGGGTAGGACCCCTCGGAGCCCGAGAGCCCGACCAGCTCGAGCACCTCGCGGGCGCGGGCGTAGCGCTCGGCCCGCCCGGCGCCCCGGATCTCGAGGCCGTAGGCGACGTTGTCGAGCACCCGGCGGTGCGGCAGCAGGCCGAAGTGCTGGAAGACCATCGCCATCTTGTGCCGGCGCAGGTCGCGCAGCGTGCCCGCGCCCGCGTCGAGCAGGTCGGTGCCCTCGAAGCCGATCTCCCCCGCCGTCGGCTCGACCAGCCGGGTCAGGCAGCGGACCAGGGTCGACTTGCCCGAGCCCGACAGGCCCATCACGACGAACACCTCGCCGGGCACGACGTCGAAGCTGACGTCGCGCACGGCGGCCACCGCACCCGTACGCGCCTTGAGCTCCGGCGCCGACAGCGCCTTGAGCTCCGGCGAGGTCAGGAGCGCGCCGGCCTTCGGGCCGTAGACCTTCCAGAGCCCGCGGACGGCGAAGACCGGCTCGGCGGCGTTCCCCGGCGAGGCGGGGCGGCCCGCGAGCCGCGCCTGCTCCTGCGGGTGGATCGCCATGCGTGCGGCTCCTCCGCGCGTCGGGGACTCGACATCGTAGTCGGCGCGCAGGGGGCTACTCCTCGATGACCACCGGCAGGACGATCGGGTTGCGCCGGTGCGTGCGCCACGCCCACTGCGCGACCGCTCGGGTGATCAGCTCCTCGAGCTGGCGCCGGTCGCCGACGCCCTCGCCGGCGGCCTTGGCCAGCGCGGCCTCGATCGCGGGCACCGACTTCTCGACGGCCTCGGTGTCGTGGGCGAACCCGCGCACGAGGAAGTCCGGCGGCTCGGCCAGCTGGCCCGTACGCGTGTCGACGATCGCTACGACCGTGATCACGCCCTCGGCGGCCAGCGTCAGACGGTCCTTGAGGGACGCCTCCGTGACCTGGCCGACCGTGGTGCCGGAGACGTAGACGTAGCCCGCCGCGACCTTGCCGACCGCCTTGGCGCGCCCATCGACGAGGTCGACGACCACGCCGTTGTCGGCGAGCACCACGCGGTCGGGCTCGACACCGGTCTTGATCGCGATGTCGCCGTTGGCCCGCAGGTGGCGCCACTCGCCGTGGACCGGCATGACGTTGCTCGGCTGCACGATGTTGTAGCAGTAGGCCAGCTCGCCGGCGCTCGCGTGGCCCGAGACGTGCACCTTGGCGTTGCCCTTGTGGACGACGTTGGCGCCCCAGCGGGTGAGCCCGTTGATGACCCGGTAGACCGAGTTCTCGTTGCCCGGGATCAGGCTGCTCGCCAGCAGGACGGTGTCGCCCTCGCCGATGCGGATCATGTGGTCGCGGTTGGCCATGCGGCTCAACGCGGCCATCGGCTCGCCCTGCGACCCGGTGCAGACCAGCGCGATCTGCTTGTCAGGCATCTTCTCGAGCTGCTTGAGGTCGACGACCAGGCCCTTGGGGACGTCGAGGTAGCCCAGCTCGCGCGCGATGCCCATGTTGCGGACCATGCTGCGGCCGACGAAGGCGACCTTGCGGTTGTACTTGGCGGCCGCGTCGAGCACCTGCTGGATGCGGTGCACGTGGCTCGCGAAGCTGGAGACGATGACGCGCCGGGGCGCCGTGCGGAAGACCGTCTCGATGGCCGGGTTGAGCTCGGTCTCGCTGACCGTGAAGCCCGGCACCTCGGCGTTGGTCGAGTCGGTCAGGAAGAGGTCGACGCCCTCCTCGCCGAGCCGCGCGAAGGCGCGCAGGTCAGTGATGCGGTTGTCGAGCGGGAACTGGTCCATCTTGAAGTCGCCGGTGGCCAGCAGCAGGCCGGCGCCGGTGCGCACGGCGACCGCCAGGCCGTCGGGGATGGAGTGGTTGACCGCGACGAACTCGAGGTCGAACGGGCCGAAGCCGCGGCGCTGGCCCTCCTTGACCTCGACCAGCTTGGGGATGATGTGGTGCTCCTTGAGCTTGGCCTCGATGAAGGCCAGCGTCAGCTTGGAGCCCACGACCGGGATGTCCTGCCGCTCCTTGAGCAGGTAGGGCACCCCCCCGATGTGGTCCTCGTGGCCGTGGGTGAGCACGACCGCGACGATGTCCTGGAGCCGGTCGCGGATCGAGGAGAAGTCCGGGAGGATCACGTCGACGCCGGGCTGGTGCTCCTCGGGGAAGAGCACGCCGCAGTCGATGACCAGCAGCTTGCCCTCGTGCTCGAGCACCGTCATGTTGCGGCCGATCTCGCCGAGACCGCCCAGCGCGGTGACGCGCAGGCCTCCGCGGGGCAGCTTCGGCGGGCGTCCGAGCTCGGGGTGTGGGTGGCTCAAGTGGCTCCTTCGCTCGGTGTGACGTACGGGTCGCTGCCGCCATGGTCTCGCACGCGGGGGCGTCCCCGCGAACCGGGCGTTCCGCGGGTACGCTGGGAGCAGTCCTTCGTCCTGCAACCAGTGCTCAGGCCGGGCTCCCCATCTGCCGATCCACCTGCGACGAGACGTTGCGACGAACGAACCCGAGGTACCCACTCATGGCGACAACCCGACGTGGCGGGCCAGTTGCGGTCAAGGCCTGCGGCTGCCGGCGCACCTGCTGGCACGGCGTGCCGGTCGAGGCGTCCGCCGACACCGAGCGCGACGGCCGCGGCGCTGTTCGAGGCCTCAGGCGTCCGGCAGCATGTCCGCCAGCTGGCGCGCGTTGACCTGCGCGTAGTTGCGGTAGCAGTTGTTCATCAGCACGTGCACGGTCTCGGCCTTCTCGGCGAGCCCCTCGAGCTTCGGCGCCCACTCCCGCAGCTCGGGCTCGGAGTACTCGTAGCCGAACCGCTCGTAGATGTCCTTCGAGGTCCACTTGTCGCTGTGCCCGTGGAAGCGGACGACAGCCAGGTCGGAGGTCGCCGCCACCACCGGAGGGATCGACGACGTGTGGCCCTGCGGCATGTCGACGCAGACGAACGGCAGGCCGTAGGAACGCAGGAAGTCGAGCGTACGGTCGGTGTTCTTCTCGTCCTCGAACCACGACTTGTGCCGGAACTCCACCGCGATCCGCCACGGCTCCACCCGCTCCTTGCACTGCAGGATGTAGTCGCGGTTACTGCTCCTCGCGGTGAACCACGGCGGGAACTGCAGCAGGATGACGCCCAGCTTGCCGGCGTCGGCGAGCGGGTTGAGGGCTGAGAGGAAGCGGGCCCAGACCTCGTCGACCGCCTTGTCGTCGAGGTCCTTGAGGTAGACGCTCTTCTTCTCCGTCTCGGGACGCAGCTCCTTGTAGAGGGCGGACACCCGCGTCGGGTGCTGGGTGAGCAGCGAGAACGCCTTGATGTTGAAGGTGAAGCCCTCGGGGGTCCGCGCGGCCCAGGCCTCGCTGTTCCGTTCGCTCGGCGGCGTGTAGTAGGTCGAGTCGACCTCGACGAGCGGGAACTGCTCGGCGTAGAACTTCAGCCGGTCCTCGGCGCTCGTGGCGTCGCTCGGGTACCAGCCCGACTCGAGCAGCGTCTTGTCCGTCCACGACGCCGTGCCGACTTTGAGCGTGCCCACGGCAGCAGTCTGCACCTGGGGCTGTCCCTGTGTCCGAACCCATCGCCCGCCGACCTGCGCCGATGCCCGCGTCGCCTCGGACACAGCGAGGCCTCAGTCGAGGAACGCGGCGATGGCCCGAGCCAGCTCCGCCGGCGCCTCGAGCGGGACCAGGTGCCCGCTCCCCCGGAGCACGGTCAGTCGGCCGTGCTGGAGGAACGGCATCAGGTGCGCCTGCACCACCGCCACCGGCTCGACGCGGTCGTGCTCGCCGGCGACCACGAGCACGGGTACGCCGATGCGCGCGGTCTCGGCGCTGACGTCCTCGGCGATGCCGCGCAGCGGCCACTCGGTACGCGCGTACTCACTGCCGCTCGCCAGCGAGTCCTCGACGACCTGGGTCCCGAGCTCGCCCGGCAGGGCGGTCGCGGTCAGCACGGCGTCGCGGACGCCGGCGACGGACTCGGCGCTGTCGTACGCGGTGGCGAGCTGCGCCTGGTAGGCGGGTGTCACCTCGTCGGCCGGCCGGGCTGGTGCGGGCGCGACGAGGACGAGTCCGCGAAGGCCGGCGGGGTGCCTGGCGGCGAGGACCTGGGCGACCTTGCCGCCCATGGAGTGGCCGACCACGACGTAGTCGGCCAGGCCGAGCGACTCGATGACGGCGGCGGTGTCGTCGGCGAGGCGGTGCAGGTCGAAGGGGCCGGGCAGCGCGCGCGAGCGGCCCCAGCCGCGCGTATCGATGCCTACGGTCTCCCGGTCGCCGAGGTGGTCCAGCAGCGGGGTCCACGTGCGGGCCGAGCCGCCCCAGTAGTGCAGCAGCACGAGCGCGGGACCGCGGCCGGGGCGGTGGTCGAAAGTGGGCAGTGGTGTCGTCGTGTCGGTGGTCACGCTGGCTCTCCTCCTGGTGCTTCACGGCCGTCGTTCGACCTGCCGCCAGTCCACTGCTCCGTCATCCCAGCGTCATGAGCGACGATGGACCGCGCATTGAGGAAGATGGACACGTGGCCCCGATCCGGCAGCTGACCTACTCACCGCCCGCCGACGCCTCGGCGCCGGTCGAGGTGATGTCGTTCTCACGGCTGCGCGAGCTCGACCGCGGCGCCACCCAGCGCGGCGACTTCCACGTGCTGGCGCTGGTGACCGGCGGCGCGGGCTCGGTGGCGCTCGACTTCGCCGGCCGGGGACTCGGGCCGGGTGACGCGCTGTGGGTCGGGCCGGGCGTCGTCCACCGGTGGCTCGACATCACGTCGCTGGAAGGCGCGCTCGTGCTCTTCACCCCGACCGCGCCGGCGACCCCGTCGGCGCGGGAGCTCACGTCGGTGCCGGGTCGCGCGGGCTGCTGGCCGGTGCGGGCGGACGCCCTGCCGCTGGCGACCGCTGCGGTGGAGCACCTGCAGCAGGAGTGCTCGTCCGAAGACCCCGGCCCGGAGGTGCTCGGCTGCCTGCTGGCGGTTCTGCTCGCCCGGCTCCAGCCGCCCGTGTCGCTGGCCCCGTCCGGCGACGAGCTGTTCCGCCGCTTCCAGGCCGCGCTCGAGCGCGGCTTCGCCGGGCGGCACGACGCCGGGTCCTACGCCCGGGCGCTGGGGGTCGCACCGCGTACCCTCTCCCGCGCCGCGCTCCGCGCCACGGGCCGCACCGCCAAGGACGTCATCGACGAGCGGCTGGTCACGGAGGCCAAGCGCCTGCTCGCGCACGACGGCCTCACTGCCGCGCAAGTGACCACCCGGCTCGGCTTCCCCGACGCGTCTGCATTCTCGGCGTTCTTCCGCCGCGAGGTGGGTGTCCCACCCGGCCACTGGCAGTCCCTCAACCGCTGACCCAACCCGCTGGGTGTGCAGGTCGCGTCGTCGTGGTGACACCTGCTGCACACGCTGTCCACAGGTGCCGGTCGAGCTCGCCCTCTCGGGTCAGCATCCCCGGCATCCTCGGACGCATGGAGTCGGCGCGACGGGCGGGTGTGGTGACCCGCGCGCAGGCGCTCACCTCCGGCGAGACGATCGCCTCGCTGCGCTGGAAGGTGTCGCGAGGGCGGTGGCAGGTGCTGTGGCCAGGGGTGTTCTACGTCCACTCCGGTCCGGTGCCGGCGCCGGCTCAGGCATGGGGTCGACTGCTGGCGGCCGGTCCTGGCGCGGTGCTGAGCCACGCCTCCGCAGCGGCGATGTGGGACCTGGCACCCTCACCCAGCCCGGCCGTGCACGTGCGCATCCCAGCCACCCGACGGGCACCTGTGGTGCCCGGACTGCAGGTGACGCGTACGCGGCAGCTGGCTCCCCTCGTGCACCCGACCCGTACGCCCGCTGTGACCACCGTCGAGGCGACCGTGGTCGACCTCGCCTCCTCCGCGTCCCGGCTCGACGAGGTGCTGGCAGTGGCGGGCTCGGCGGTGCAGCGGCGGCTGACCACCCCCGCGCTCGTCGCCGCGGAGGCGGGCCGCCGGGAGCGCCTGCGGTTCAGGAAGGAGCTGCTCCTCGCGCTCGACGCCGCGACGAGCGGGGCTCATTCAGCCCTGGAGATGCACTACCTGCACGGAGTCGAGCGAGCTCACGGGTTGCCGGTCGGGGTGCGGCAGTCGCCGGCCCGGGGCGCGCGTGGACGAGTGTTCCGTGACGTCGACTACCGCGGCTACGGCTTGCTGGTCGAGCTGGACGGACGGCTGGGCCACTCCGACGTCGCCGGGCGCCACCGCGACATGGAGCGTGACAATGCCGCCGCACTGGCCGCGGAGGTCACCCTGCGGTTCGGATGGTCCGACGTCCTGGCGCGGCGATGCGGTGTCGCGTCGCAGGTGGTGGTCGGGCTGCGGCGCGGTGGCTGGTCGGGTACGCCCCGGCGCTGCTCCCGCGCGTGCACGATGCTGCCGTAGCCGCCCTCACCGCCCGCGGCGGTCCTCCACCGCGAGGGCGATGCGCAGCGCTGCATCTGCCGGGTCCTCGTGCTCCCAGACGCGTACGGGCAGCCACCCGGCCGCCAGCAACTGCCGGTCGTCGTCGCGGTCGCGCTCGACGACGGAGGCGAGCTTGAGCCGCCACCACTCCGCGTTCGCCTTCGGCGGGTGCAGGTGCACGGGACACGAGTGCCAGAAGCAGCCGTCGACGAAGCCCGCTACTCGGCCGCGCGAGATGACGATGTCAGCGCGCCGACGCCGGCTCAGTCCCTCGGGCGTCGGGTCCACCCGGTAGCCGATGCCCAGCTCGCGCAGGCACCGGCGTACGGCGATCTCCGGCGCGGTGTCCCGCCGCTTCGTGCGTGACAGCAGGCGACGAGCAGCTTCGGACGAGGGGGCCGGAGTCGGCGGCAGGGCGTCCATGCAGCGGACGCTAGGCGCGACCCCTGACGACACCCGATGGCCCTCGACTCGTGTGTGCATGTCGTGTCGGCACCACGACGCAGAACGCACACGCAAGCGCCGATCTCAGGACGCCGAGAGGAATCGCCGATAGCCGATCTCCAGCAGTTCCCGGTCGGGGCGCTCCCGGCGTACCGAGGGGACCTTCATCAGCGGTTGCCCGTGCCGCTCCTTCAGGCCGTGCTGAAGCATCGGCCCATCCACTTCGTCGAGAAGGTCAGCTCGGATCTCGACGACATGGTCCGGCCGGATGCCCAAGATGTGGCTGTCGTACGCAGCATGGTGGATCTTGCAGAGCGCCAGCCCGTTGCGGACCGAGGCGATGCCCGACTCATCGCTGTCCGGCACGATGTGCGCCGCATCGAGGAGCTGAGCATGCCGCAGGGCACACACGGCGCAGCGCGTCTCGTAGGCCCGCATCACCGTCGCGCGGAACACCGGCTGGTGCAGACGCTGCTTGGTCTCTCGCAGCAGGTACCGCTTGAGGTGCTCCTCCACTGGGCTGCCACCGAGGCGGATGTCTCTCTCCGGCGAGACGACGAACTGCTGCTTCTCGGGTTCCTCAGCGACGAAGTAGACAGGGAAGGCAGCCTGGTAGACGCCCGGTGCGATGCCCACGAACCAGATGAGTGGGAGGTGCTGTTCCATCGCCGCGCGCAGGGCCCGGTTCTCCGAGTGGTTGCCGTCGTCGCCACGCCACTTGTAGTCGATGAGCCCATCGGGACGCAGCCCGTCCTCGTACGGACGCTCGGCGCCTTCCCGGCGGTAGACGGTCCGGATGGAGAGCGCCGCGCCGAGGCTCTGCGGCTTGCGGATGCCACGCTGCGCGTCCATGAGCGGCACGCGTCCGCCCCCGTACTCGAACTCACGCAGTTCCTCGAACGTGATCGTGTCCAGGCCGTCGTTCGTCCGCACTCGCAGCCAGTCCATGGCCGCGAGACGAATCCCCAGCTCGTGGTCTGGCGATGGCATGCCCGCAGCTTGGCAGATGGCTGAACCGTTGTGTGTGCGTCTCGTGTCGCCAGGACAGCTTGAAGTGCACACGCAGCGGCCCGAGAGGAGCAGCCGGACACGCGCGTCAGGCGGCGAGGGCTGCGTAGGTGCCGTCGACGGCGAGGAGGTCGTCGTGCGTACCTGTCTCGACCACTCGCCCCGCGGAGAGCACCGCGATCTGGTCGGCGTGCCGGACCGTCGAGAGCCGGTGGGCGATGGTGAGGATCGTGCGACCCTCGGCGAGCCGGTCGAACGCCTGCTGCACAGCGCGTTCGGTCTCGTTGTCGAGGGCGCTGGTGGCCTCGTCGAGGACGAGCACCCGCGGGTCGCGGAGCAGCGTACGCGCGATGGCGATCCGCTGCTTCTCGCCGCCGCTGAAGCGGTGGCCGTTCGAGCCCACCACGGTGTCGTAGCCCAGCGGCAGCCCCTCGATGAGCGAGTGGATCTGCGCGGCGCGGGCGGCCCGCTCGATCTCGGCGTCGGTGGCGTCAGGCTTGGCGTAGCGCAGGTTCTCGCGCACGGTCGCGTGGATGAGGTAGGTGTCCTGGCTGACGACCCCGACGATGCCGGCGAGGTCCTCGAGCCGGAGGTCGCGCAGGTCGATGCCGTCGATGGTCACGCGCCCGGAGGTCGGGTCGTGCAGGCGGGAGACGAGGGACGCGAGGGTCGTCTTGCCCGAGCCGGTCTCGCCGACGAGGGCCAACGACGACCCCGCCGGCACAGACAGGTTGATGCCCGCGAGAGCGGCGGTGTCGGAGCCCTCGTAGGCGAAGGTGACGTCCTCGAAGCGCAGGTCGCCGCGGACCTCGCGCGGCGAGACGTGCCTGGGCTCCACCGGGTCGGCGATCTCCACGGGCAGGTCGAGGTAGTCGAAGATGCGGGCGAACAGCGCGAGCGAGCTGGTCAGGCTGACCCCGACGTCGAGCAGGCCCATCAGCGGCCGGAACAGCGCGGCCTGCAGCGAGGTGAAGGCGACCAGCGTGCCGATGGTCATGCCGCCCGAGGTCGCAGGGAGCCCCGCGGCAAGGTAGATCAGCGCCGGGATCGCCGCGAAGACGATGCTCATCGACGCCATGCGCCAGCGGCCGGCGAGGTCGGAGCGCAGCTCGAGGTCGACCAGGCGCTCCGACGAGCGCGTGAACCGGTCGACGAGGTGGCGGCTGGTGCCGAGGGTCTTGCTGAGCTGTACGCCGCCGACCGAGAGGCTCTCCTCGATCGTCACGTTGAGGTCGGCGAGCTCGCGCTGCCGCTCGGCCGTGATCGTGCGGCGCATGCGCGCGACGCGGCGGCTGAGCAGGACCGCCGGCGGCATGACCAGCAGGGTGAGCAGCGAGAGCCGCCACGAGAGCGCCACCATGGCGACCGCTGTCGCGACCGTGGTCGTGAGGTTCGAGGCGATCGAGGTCGCGGTCGAGGTGACGACCGACTGCATGCCGCCGATGTCGTTGGTGATGCGCGACTGCACCTCGCCGGTGCGGGTGCGCGTGAAGAAGTCGAGCGACTGGCGCTGCAGGTGCGTGAAGACGTCGGTCCGGAGCCGGTGCATCACCTGCTGACCGACCCGGGTGCTGATCCAGGTCTGCACGACGCCGAGCGCGGCGGTCGCCGCGGTGATGCCGACCATCGCGAGCGTGAGGCCGACGAGCAGGCCGACGTCCTGCCGCGGGATCGCGGAGTCGAGCAGCGCACGGAGCAGGAACGGCGAGGCCAGACCCGCGAGCGAGCTCGCGACGATGGTCGCCGAGACGGTGGTGAGCTGGAGTCCGTAGGGCGTGAAGAGCCGCGCGATGCGGCGCAGCGAGACCTGCTGGGCCTGCTGCTTCTCGGCGGCGCGCTGCTGGCCGGTGGGGCGGCGGTCTGAGCCGCGCTGGGGATGTCCTGCCACGTGGGGCGACCTCCTGCGAGGGAAGATGTGGGACGAGGTCCTCGTTGCTGAGGTTACCTCACTATCCACCCAACCGCGAGGAGGCCGCCGCCATTCCCGAGCACGCCGCGCACGAGCAGCCCACCGACGCCGAACTCGCCGACGCGTTCTGGTCGGTGTCCAAGACGCTGCGCCGACAGTCGATGGTCGGCCTGGCCGCGTGGGACCTCTCCCCCTCGCACGCCCGTGCCCTGCGCGCCATCGCCTCCGGCGACCCGGTGCGGCTCAGCGCGCTCGCGGAGCGGCTGCGCATCGCGGCGCGCTCGGCGACCGAGGTCGTCGACACGCTGGCCGAGCGCGGGCTGGCCGAGCGGCGTACGGATCCGGCCGACCGCCGCGCGACCCTCGTCGCGCTCACCGACGCAGGCCGCGAGCTCCAGGAGGCGATGCGCGCAGCGCGCGCCGAGGAGGCGGGTCGGCTGTTCGGCCGCCTGCCGGAGGCGGACCGCGCCGAACTGCTGCGGATCCTGCGGACGCTGCATGCGTAGCCGGCCTGACCCGGCGCGACGGCGAGTCGGCGACCCGACAGAGCGAACAGCAAGTCGCCTCGAGACAGCAGCGATCAGGGACATTCGTCGAGTGACTCTCGCTGATAGGGGGTCGATGGCGCCCCTTCAGGCTTGACGCGACAACAAGACCAGAACTGAACAGCGACTCCGTGGCGTACCTGAGTGAGGCAGCCTCGGCAGGGTGCTCACCCCACGGCGTCTGCCCGGTCGGCAGAAGACACGCTCCAGTGGTGGACTGACAGGACCACCTCTCCTACAGTCAGCGGCAAGGTCAGCATCGGTCTGGCCGTCGTGACCGGATCGAACGCCGCGCGTACCGACATGGGAGAAGCAGTTGAATGTCATTGAGCTAGCTGAGGGGCTCCCGCGTGTCGGCGATGCCGTATACGTGCAGGCGACCGGTTCAGGCTTCCAAGATGATGTGGAACAGAAACAAGATTACGTCCCGCCAAACCTGACCTTACTCAGAGCGGACGCTGACGCACGTGCCACTTTGATCACCGCTCCAGCCGCCGCAGGAAAGTCGACGTCTGCAATGGCGATCGCCGCGACGAGCGGAGCGCTTTACGCAGACCTCGCCGGGCGACGCGTCGGAGACGGTAGTTTCCTAGGGCTACTCGAAGAGGCTCTCGGCGAAGAAGCAGGTCTGCAGTTTCGGAGGGACCTACGGGCTGGTAGATCGGCTTTGATCTTGGACGCACTGGACGAAATCCATGTTACGAGTGGCGAAACAGCTTTCGTTGCCTTTTTGACAGGTTTATGCCGGTATCTCCGCACGTCAATCGCGGACGGCAATGTTGTACTCTTCGCTCGAGCCGAAACCTCCAACTGGGTGAGGTATGTCTTCGAGAACGAGGGCGTCGGCCTGCGTGAATTCGAATTGAATTACTTCACGCGATCACAGTCGGATGAATACCTGGACCGCAAGCTTGACTCTCTTTACCAAAGGGCGCAGAGCCCTTTGGTTCATCGCACACATCGTCGGCCTTTCGAGGCGGCGAAGGCTTCGCTGTACCAGCGCCTCGCCAATGCGCTCGGCTACGCATCGATTGACGCGACTTGGGAAGCGCTGGACGGAGGGCGGCTTCTCGGCTATAGCCCCGTATTGGAGGGGTTAGCGTCCTTTCTGGCAGTGTCTGACCATCGGGCACTCGACGTACCTGTGGAAGTGGGCGGGGCGCTACGAGAGTGGAGCCTCTTAACGTCCTTGAACATACGACTTTTGCAGCGAGAGCAGGACAAATTCATCCAGAATTGGGTAGACGACCCGACGAGGGCGATGTTTGACAGCCTTGAGGCCCTCGAGCTCATATACACACCTGCGGAGCAGTGCGACCGCTTGCTGTCATTGACGATGCTGCGGCAACCACGGCCGGATCGACTAGTGCATATACCGGAGCCCCTGCGCGCTTCTTACGAAGAGGCAGTTGACAGCCAACTCGCGAATCACCCATTCATCAGTAACTCGACGACGTTTGTTAGCCCAGTCTTTCAAGACTTTGCTGTCGCCACCATGCTTCTTGATGATGCTACCGGTGAGCGAGGTCGAGAGGTGCAGTCCAGGATCAGAAGCGACAAGAATCAGATGAGCAGCGGGCTGGGGCCCTTTGCCCTAGCTTTACTCGAGGAACGGAAGG
Source organism: Motilibacter peucedani (assembly GCF_003634695.1). Taxonomy (NCBI): domain Bacteria; kingdom Bacillati; phylum Actinomycetota; class Actinomycetes; order Motilibacterales; family Motilibacteraceae; genus Motilibacter; species Motilibacter peucedani. The sequence continues at coordinate 221,505 of NZ_RBWV01000010.1, read as the reverse complement.
CCGCTCTACCCGCAGGATTGGTCGACCTTGTCTTGTCGTCCTTGTACCTTCGCCAAGACTCTCGAGTACGTTTCTCATGCGAGCTCTCGATACGAGCCGACGAGGGCAACCTCATAGTGGATACAAACATTGACGGAGTGCAGCACAATCGCATACTCGTGCCCGTTGACGGGAGCAGTAGTGCACTGCGACTTCCCGAACGCTTGCGCGACACAACCGTGGACACGGATCGCGAGGTAGAGGTTCGAGGAAGAACAATTCAAATCGGTCCCAAAGTCAGTATTGAGGCGTCTATCGCATCATTGACAGCGGACGAATGTCACATCGAAGCCACCGACTTCGTCACACTCGCAGCTGACGTCTTTATAACCAATTGGGATCAGACAGTCACGCTGCGAGGCGCCAAGCTGCAAGTATTTGCCGAAGAAACCGAAGGGTGGGTCCAACGCTACGCTAAGGCGCGACCGCAGTTGGCAGCGGAGGACGCCGAACGCGACCTCTATCGGAGTCTAAGGCGCCTCCTTCGCTTCTTCCGCAGGACGCAGCATGTGCCGGCGGGTTTCCTTGCGGCGGACCGCGAACAATTGCAGGTCTACATCCTTCGAACGGACGAACGCGCAAGGAGGTTGCTCGCTGCGCTGGAGAGGTCGGGCGATGTCACGCATAACGGAAAGGAGTACCGACTGAATCAAGGCTTCCTCAGTGGCCTCAACATGAATTTCTCCGACGTAGAGTCGTATGGCACGACTCCGGAACTCTGGGCTTACCTGCGAAGCATTCCAAGGTGACGACAGCAGACGGAGGAGATTGGAACTTCCGTCGCTATTCCTAGCTTCGGGCCGGCGATAGTCCTTGGGGGGCCCGCCGGATCGACTGCTCTACTCAAAGCCGTCGGTCAGTGTTCGATCTTGGGGGCGGTCTAGTGGGTCAGCGCAACACTCGTTGGATCCGCCAGGGACGGAGGGTGTCGTGCCGCATGGTGACTACGTAAGCTGACGCCGGAGACCGTCGACGCGCTGTGGGTGCCTGCGATCGGGGGTGGCGGCCCAGCCCGCGGCCCGCTCGCTCGGGCTGTGCCCGGGCACGGTGCGGGCTTACCTGATTCGTTGTGGCGGAGTGCGTCGGGAGCCGCGGCAGCGTGCCCGTGACCGTTTAGGGCTCCAGGAAAGGGAGGAGATCTCCCGTGGGCTGGCCGCCGGGAAATCGCTGCGCCGAATAGCTAGTGAGCTGGGCCGGGCGCCCTCGACGGTCTGCCGTGAAGTCGCTCGTCACGGCGGTCGATGCCGTTACCGAGCCGCTCGCGCGGATCAGGACGCCTGGGTCCGGGCAGCGCGGCCGAAGCGCTGCAAGCTCGCGGTCAACACCGAGCTGCGGCGGGTCGTGCAGGACAGACTGGAGCACCGGTGGTCACCTGCGCAGATCGCCGGCTGGCTGCGGGCGACGCAGCACCCGCCCGGAGCGCAGGTAGCGGGTGAGCTCCTTACTAGCGCGCCCCGGGACTGCACGTAGAAGCTGAGGTAGATGCTCTCGTGTGAGACCTGATGGTCGGGTCTCCCGGGTACTCGAGGCGTCCGGCTCCCCGACGGGCGCGGTGGGCGGCCGAACACGCTGCACATCTCCCAGCGTCCCGCCCAAGCGCACGACCGGGCAGTGCCCGGGCACTGAGGGGGCGACCTGGTGTTCGGCCGGGCGATGAGCCCGGTCGCGACCCTGGTCGAGCGCTCGGCCCGCTACCTGATGCTCGTGGCACTGCCGCGCGGGGACCACCAGGCCGACGCCGTCGCCGATGCCCTCGCGGCCGCCATCACCACGCTGCCGCACCATCTGGCGAAGTCGCTGACCTGGGACCTCGGGCACGAGATGGCGCAGCATCAACGCTTCTCCGCCAAGAATAGAATGACTGTTTATTTCTGCGACCCGAAATCGCCGTGGCAGCGAGGCAGCAATGAGAACACCAACGGTATGCTGCGCCAGTACCTGCCTCGGACCCTCAACTTCCGCACGCTTAGCCAGGACGACCTCGACGTCATCGCGCGTGAGCTGAACGAGCGCCCTCGACAGACCCTTGGCTTCAGGACACCATCACAAGCACTCGGCGAGGTGTTGCACTGACCGCCTGAACGCGCAGGTCGGGGCCGTTATGTACCACTGAACTCGGGGATCAACGGCGAACGGGCGGGTGTCAACAGGCGGACCCCCGTAACGTCAGCCCTGTCGGCGGTTTGTTACGGAGATCATGGCGAGCGAGCCCAGGACCAACAGCGTCGCGCCGAGGAAGACGTGGTCGATCCCGGTGGTGAAGCGGAGGACGCCGGCAGCGGTGTGCACGCCGAAGTCCGCCGAGCGCCCGAACACGGTCACTAGCAGGGCGACCCCGAGCGCCGCGCCGAGCTGCTGCGACACGTTGACCAGACCGGACGCGGCTCCCGCGTCCTCGGGTGCCACACCGGAGATCGCGGCACCGGTCAGCGTCACGAACGAGATGCCGTTGCCGAAGCCGAACAGCACGAGGCTCACCAGCACCAGCGCGAACGGCGTGCCAGGCGAGAGCTGGGTGTCGAGCGCCAGCCCGACGCCGGAGATCGTGAGCCCGGCGAGCATCAGCAGGCGGGCCGGGTAGCGCACCGAGAGCCACCGGGCGGTGAGCTGCGAGGCCGTGAAGACCGAGAGCGGCAGCGGCAGGAAGGCCAGGCCGGCCTCGACGGGCGAGAACCCGCGTACCTCCTGCAGGAACTGCGTGAGGTAGAAGAACATGCCGTAGGCACCGGCGTAGAGGAGCCCGCGGGCGGCGTTGGCGCCGGAGCGCGGCGCGCTCGCCAGCAGACGGAGGGGCAGGATCGGCTGCGCCGCACGGGATTCGACGAGGGCGAAGGTGGCGAGGAGCGCCGCGCCCAGGGCGAGCGGCACGAGCGTACGCGGCGACCCCCAGCCGGCCGACGTGCTCTCGACCAGTCCGTAGACGAGCGAGCCGACGCCGGCGGTGGAGGTCAGCGCGCCGGCGACGTCGAACGACACGCGGGCGCGCGCCGTCTCACCGAGCACGCGCGAGCCGACGACGAGGGCCGCCAGCCCGAACGGCAGGTTGACGAGGAAGACCCAGCGCCACGACGCGTACTCGGTCAGCACTCCTCCGGCGAGCAGGCCGGTGGCGGCGCCGCCGACCGAGACCGCTGCGTACAGGCCCAGGGCGCGTACGCGTTCGGCGGGGTCGCGGTACGCAGTGGTCAGCAGCGCCAGCGCGGCCGGCGCGGCGAGCGCGCCACCGACGCCCTGGACGCCGCGGGCCAACAGCAGCATCCAGTCCTGCGTGGCCACGCCGCCGAGCAGCGAGCCGACCACGAACACGACGATGCCGAGCAGGAAGGCGCGGCGCCGGCCGAGGATGTCGCCGCACCGCGCGCCGAACATCAGCAGTCCGCCGAACGTGAGCGCGTAGGCGTTGATGACCCACGACAGACGCGCCGGGGTGAAGTCGAGCGCGCGCTGGAGCTCGGGCAGCGCGACGTTCACGATCGTCCCGTCCAGCACGACCATCAGCTGGGTCAGGAGGATCACGGCCAGGAGCAGCGTCCGGCGGGGCGGTGCGGCTGGAGCAGCGGGAGGAGCGGTGGGGAGGGCGGTGACGCTCTCGAGTGTGGCCTCAGCCATGGCGAGGGCCCTTCGGCTAGGAAACGGAGACTGCCTCCGCTAACCATACGGAGGGTTCCTCCGGTTGTCCACTCCTCTTCTCGGATGACGTGGCACCATGGAGGGGTGACCACGCCGGCGACCGCTCCCCGACCCATGCGGGCGGACGCGCGCCGCAACTACGACCGGCTCGTGGCCGCCGCGCGCGAGGAGTTCGCCGAGCGGGCCCACGACGCGGCCATCGAGGACATCGCGAGGCGGGCCGGCGTGGGCGTCGGAACGCTCTACCGCCACTTCCCGCGGCGGATCGACCTGGTCGAGGCGGTCTACGCCGAGGAGATCGACACCCTCATCGCGACCGTCGACGAGGCCGAGGAGATGCCGGACGCCTACGCCGGGCTCACGCGCTGGCTGCACGCCTACGCGACCTACGCCTCGAACAAGCGCAACCTGCTCAAGGAGCTGCAGGAGGCGTTCGAGCGCGACCCGGGGCTGAAGCTGCAGCTGCGCGAGCGGCTCTCGGCCGCGGCGACCCGGGTGCTCGGGCGCGCGCAGGAGGCCGGGGCGGTGCGGGCCGACGTCAGCGGCGACGACCTGCTGCGCCTGGTCGGCGGCATCTGCATGTCGGCGACCGGCACGGCCGAGCAGAACGAGCGGCTGCTCGAGGTCGTGCTGGCGGGTCTACGCACCTGACGCGTGCCGGGGCGGATGTTCCAGCTCCGGAGCTCCGGAGCTCAGGGGCGGAAGCGCTCCACGTAGTCGGACGTGCCGTTCGTGACGAGGGTGAGCCCGTTGACGAGGTAGCCGCCGGCGGGGTCGACGTAGACGCTCGGGCACCAGTCCGCGTTGCGGCGCCCGTCGGTGGACGTGCCGTCACCGTCGAGGCTGAACGACCGGTCCAGCGCCCCCGTCGTCGTGAAGCGGGTGACCGAGCAGTAGCGCCGGTCGGGGTGGACGGTGCTCAGCCCGAGGCCGGCGACCACGACGCGACCCTGCCCGTCAACTGCCGCACCCTGCCCGATGCTGGCGCTCGTGGCGTTGTGGGGATCGATCGCGAGCCCGTTGTAGGCGGTCGCGACCCCGCCGCGTCCCCACGTGGTGCGGAGCGCTCCCGTGGAGCTGAGCCGGACGACGGTGACCGGCGGGGGCACGTGCCCACCCGAGGGCAGCACCGAGCCCGAGACCACCAGGTCACCGCCGGGCGCGAGCACCAGGTTGCTCGCCCTGCCCAGCGGCAACGGCAGGATGCCGCCGGTGCCGTACGCCGTGTCGAGGGCGCCCGACGGCGTCACCCTGGTGAGGTACGGCTTGCCGGACGCGGCCATCAGCACGTCGACCGTGCCGTCGGGGCGGGCGGCGAGACCGATCCCCGGCGCGGCGAGCTCGAGGTCGCAGGCGTCGGGGTCGACGAAGCCACAGGGAGTGGGCGGGAGCAGCGTCGAGCCGGTCTGCCTCCCGGCGGCGTCGAAGCGCAGCAGGCGCGGCGAGCTCTGCGAGACCGCGAGGACGGAGCCGCCGCCGGGCAGCAGGACCGGTCCCGCGACCTGGGCGCCGAACCACGCCGGGTCGAGCGGGAAGGACACCGCCCGGGCGCCGCCGGGACCGAAGCTCGTGTCGGGCGCCCCGGAGGGCAGCAGGCGGACCAGCTCGACGAGGTTGCCGGACGTCGCGGAGAGGAGCAGCCGCGAGTCGGGGAGCTCGACGACGCCGTGCAGCTCGAGCGGGCTGAAGGTCGGCTCACCGGGCCGCGGGTAGGCGAGGCGGACCCGGCCGCTCCCGCCGCCGAAGGCCGGGTCGAGCGCACCGCCAGCCGTCAGCCGGCTGAGCACGAGGTCGCCGCTGCGCTGGTCGCTGGAGTAGGTGAGGGTCGCGGCGTCGCGCTGCACGAGCGCCGCCCAGCCGACATCGGCGCGCTGCCCCGCGCTCCCCCACGAGGTGTCGATGTCCTGCGAGGTCAGGGCGGCCGCGGGGCCGGCGGCGAGAACCGGTCCCAGGACGAGCGCGAGCCCGGCGGCGAGGACCGCGCCCGCCCGCAGGCGGGTGCGGGCGAGCAAGGTGCGGGACGCGTACATCGTTCCCCCCGAGGGCGACGGACCGGCCAGGGTCCGGACGCTAGCGCAGGGTGCGGGACGGGTCCATACGCGTACGGCGCGGCGTCTCGACGGCCTGCGCCGTCACCCCTGCCAGGCAGCGAGCCGGCGGGCGAGGTCGGCGAAGGCCTGCGGCACGTACTTGACCGCCTGGCCCTCGGCGACGCCGCCGAGGAACGCGACGCGTACGTTGAGCTCGCCGGCGAAGCTCAGGCGGCTGCCGGCGGGTGCTGGCTCGATGCGTACGGTGCCGGTGACGTCGGCCTTGTGCTTGGCAACGACGTCGACGCGGACGTCACCCGCGCTGCGGCTGGCCCACCGGGTGGTGGTGCTGACAGCGGCGGAGTCGCCTGCGAGCGCACGCGCCTGGCTCGGCACGGGGACGGTCATGCTGCTGCGCGTGACGGTGGCGCCGCCCTCGTCGACCGTCTCGACCTGCGGGGCGGGGAGCTTGTTCGCCTCGGCGTAGGAGCGCCAGAACTCCGGGGAGGTCAGCGCCGCGTAGACGTCGTCGGGCGTGCGGGCGACCTCGCCGCTGTAGTCGACCTTCTTCATGGGCCTGCCCCTCCACTCGTGACACGTGTGGAGGGGCAGGCTATCCGAGCCGCGGGAGGGGTCCTACGGCTGCAGTGGCGGCACCGCGAGCTGGGCGAGCTGCAGCGCCTGCTGCGGGAACCAGCCGCCGGCCGCGGGATCGGTGATGCCGCCCCACTCCGGGTCGGTGGTGCTGCCTGCGATGCCGCGGTTGCACTGCCCGTCGGACTGCCCCGGCGTCTTGATCCAGAGCTTGGCGTCGAGCAGCGGGTCGCCGGTGTTGCGGGTCGGCCGCTCACCGAGGCCGCGGCCGGGAGGGTTGCACCAGTCCTGCTTGTCGGGGTACGTCGCGGTCGGCGCCCAGGGACCCTGGCCGTTGCGGCTGGTGTCGATGACGAAGTGCGCCTTCGGCGTGATGCCGGCCATCATCGAGGCGTAGCGCTCGTTGATGCCGAGCGTGTTCAGCGCCGGGTTGGTGGCGGTGTCGCTCCACACGCCGAAGTTGTCGAGCGCGACGCCGTTGTAGCCGTTGCTCGGGCCGCCGTTCCAGTACTGGTTCGGGCAGTCGTTGCCGGTCTTGCCGGGCACCGTCGTGGTGTAGGCGATGCACTGCGAGACCCAGTCGCCGTACTGCGTGAGGTTCTGGGTCCACTGGTAGTTCGACACGTTGACGAAGAACCCGGCGGCCTTCTGCACGCCTGCCTTGACCAACCGGTCGGCGGACTCGCCGACGTTCTGCCAGGCAGTGTGCGTGGCGTCGAGGTAGACCCGGGTGCCGGACTTCTTGGCCAGCGCCTTGACGGCGTGGTTGAGCTGCTCGAACCGGTTGGCCGCGCTGGGCGCAGCCCCGGGGTCGGCGTTGAGGTCGACACCGGGCGGCGGGGCGATGGTGCAGTTGCTCGACCCGTCGAGCGGCGAGGTGTAGTTCGGGATGAGGCCCAGGCCGTCGGGCTCGAGGATGATGTCGGCGCGGTGGCTGGCGAGGCCATCGGCGAAGGCGTCCACCCAGGCGTTGTAGGCCTTGGTGTCGGCCGCGCCGCCCGAGGAGTACTGCCCGCAGTCGCGGTAGGGCAGGTTGTAGATCACCAGCGTCGGGACGGCGCCCTGCTTCTTGGCGTCGTGCATCGTGCGGCGGACGGCCTTGCGGACCTGGTCGGGCGTGCCGCTGGTGAACCAGACCGCCTGGGCGGTCTTGGTCTCCTTGGCGACCAGCGCCGCGTCCTGGGTGTTGCCGGCCGCCTTCAGGGCGGCGATCTGGGCGGCCGACCCGGGAGGCGCGGGCGGCACGTAGAGGCGGTTGGCGTCGAAGGGGCCGGTGGCGGCGGAGGCCGGGAGGGCCGTCACAGCGGCCAGGGCGGCTGCTGCCGTGAGGACCACGGCGGAGCGGCGGCGCAAGTGGGACAAGGTCGACTCCTGTGTCGATTCGGCGAGCGGGAGAGCGCTCTCAGGGATGCTGCGTCCTTCCGGGCGAGATGTCAACGGTGTACTCGGTGGCGTTTCTCCGCTGAGCAAGCCGTGTGCGGGTCGTGTCGTCAGGACGATGTCGGACGCACTCACTACGCTCACCCGGCGGGCCGCCTGGCCCGGGTCGACGAAGAGAAGGACGCAGATGACAACACGCACCGGACGAGTGGCAGGTGCGCTGGCTGCCGCCGCACTCCTGTCGGCCCCGGCCACTCCAGCCTTCGCCGCTCACAAGGACAAGAAGCCGGCGCCGACGACGGTCGCGACGGACTGCGTCGCCACGATCAAGACGGCTCGCACCAGCTGGAGCGCGAAGAGCGGCCGCACGGTCGGGTGGCAGGCCACGATCAAGGTCACGAACCTCGGCGCAGCGCCAGTCATCTGGAACATCAGCTGGGACTACGGCGCCGAGCCGACGACCCACGTGACCAAGCTGTGGCTGGGCGACGACGAGCCGGCGACGTGGCGCGCCGACGGGTCGATCTTCCACGTGTCGCCGCAGTCGTGGGACCGCGTCCTCCAGCCGGGGAAGACGCTGACCATAGGGCTCGTGGGCGACGGCGGGTTCCCGAAGTTCGACGACCTCGAGATGAGCTCGGCGGGCTGCACGGCCCACTGACGAGATCGAGCATCACCGGCCGGGGGCAGTGCCCTCGGCCGGTGGCGCGGTCAGCGCCGGAGGTCGTCCTTGACCAGCCGAGTCTCGTCGTCTACCTCGAGGATCCTCGCGCCACGGTCGTACGCGGGACTGGCGAATCCCGCCCGGCGATTACTTGACCGGCGTGCTGATCGACCTGAGGACTGACTCTCCCCCGATCTCGGAGATGTCCTTCGGATCACCGCACACGACGAGCAGGTCCCGAGCGCGCGACAGCGCGACATACAGCTTCTCCTTGGCGCGGTCCTTGCCGAAGCCGTTGAGCGCGAGGACGACTGCGGGCCGCTCGAGCCCCTTGAAGCCGAGGACGTGACCGTAGAAGACCTGGTCCTTGTCCCAGAAGCTCTCCCAGTACTCCTTCTGCCCGGCCGCCTGCCGCTCGGTCTGCTCAGGGTGGCGCTTCCCGGTGGTCAGCAGGGCGACGTGCTCCGGGGACCAGCCCTCCTCGAGCAGCACGTCGATCTGGTCGTCGGCGACCGACAGCGCGTCCTCAGCGGAGCAGGAGACGAAGCGCACGGGCGCGCCCTCGCCACCCCGCGTACGCATCGGCAGCGACGTCAGGCTGCCGAACGTACGCGCGATGGGCTTGGTGTTGCGCAGGTTCTCCTCGAGCATGATCGGCACGAGCGACACGGGTGCGCGGCCCTGCCGGGCGAAGACGCGCTGCCCCTCGTCGGCGAAGACGAACAGCCGGCCCTGCTCCTCGTCCTTGAGCCCGGCCAGCAGCGCGGGCCACCAGGAGTCGGCGAAGTCCTGCGCCTCGTCGACGATGATCGCGTCGAACAGGCGGCCCTTCTTCTGCTCCGCAGCGCGCTCGAGCATCTCCTGGGACAGCCGGCGCTCCCAGTAGTCGCTGTCGTCATCCGCACCGGGCTGAGCGCCCCACTGGAGGCCGAGGTCGTGGAACGTCCCGACGTAAGCGGGGCGGTGTCGGCGGTCGAACGTCGCCACGCGGCGGTCCATGAAGGCCGCGAGACCTCGGGAGTAGCAGACGAGCGCCACCCGCTTGCCGTCCTTCGCCAGGCGCTTGGCCTGCTCGACCGCGAGCCACGTCTTGCCCGATCCGGCGCCGCCGAGGACCTCGACCCGCGGGAGCAGGCCGAGTGCGCCGATGATGACTGCCTGCCGCTCGGTCAGGAGCTCGACCTGGGCCTCCCGCTCGCGCATCTCGGCGAGCAGGCTCGGCTGCGGCAGCATGCGGCCGGCGAGGATCTCCACGATGTCGGCGACGGTGTCGTGGTCCGGCTCCGGGTTCTCCGAGTCCTGCCGCCGAAGGACCTGGCGCAACCACTCCCCCGGGTCGGCGGTCAGGTTGCCGCGGTCGAGCATCATGTAGCGCGGTGCATTGGGCCGACGAAACCCCTGCGGCAGGTCCGTGAACGGGAAGCAGACCATGTGTGCCATCCGGGTTCTCCCTCGTCCCCACCGCGGATCGCGGCTGAGGTAGCGCTGCAGCGCGTGCTTCGCCCTCAGCGCCTGGTTGACCGGGTCGATCGGCGCGTCGCGTGCGGTCGTACGCCAGTTCTGCCCGTCGTGGTAGACGTTGCCGCCCTTGACCTCGACGACGACGGTCCCGAAGCCCGGCAGGATCACGACGAGGTCGGCCTCGTAGTCTTGGGTCTCATCAGTGATGCGCAGGTTGCTGACGAGTACGTCGTCCGGCCCGAGCGCGGCCCTGACCGCCTCCCAAGCAACCTTCTCGGAGGTCGTCGTAAAGTTTGGGTGCTCAGGCAGACATCTCGGCATGTGGCACTCCTCTGCTATGCGTCGGGGTCAGGATGCCTCATCAAGGCGGAAGAGGCTGGACCCGCCACTGCCGGCGTTTGGGTCTGCCCAGGGTCCGGTTGACACTTCCCCTGTAACGATCCTGTCCTTGTTGGAAGGATCAGCATCGCCCCACGCTGTGCCCCAACGGCGTCCGCGACTGCGCGATTAGGTCGCCGCCAGGGCGACCTGGCTGTGAGCTCTCCTACGGCCTGGGCTCCTCGTCCAGGGTCGAGAACGATCCTCGCGGCGGCGTCGAGCTCGTACCAAAGCCGCTTCGCGCAGGTCGTCGAGTACGTTGCGGTTTGAGATCGATGTTGCGTTCGACCGCTGGCTATTTTCGTTGAGCTGCCACTGGACAGCGCGAGCGCAGGCCCCACGGCGCCACAGACGCTTGCCGCGCCAGTTGCATCTACGAGAGCCCAGCGCAGGGACGTGGCGATCTTGCCGCCGCTAACGATGGTGCTGAGCCGCCGGCCTCCTTTGCTTAGGGCCGTCGCACCAGCTCGTAGCGCTGCGAGGGTCTCAGGCGCCAGCCGTACGATGCACCGTGCGCTTGCGGACGCACTGGCTGCCTGCGTCGCGACGTTTAGGAGTCCCGCGCTCTCGGCTAGCTGTAGTGCCCCGGGAGGTTGTTGACGCGGCTGACTGGGGGCTTGACTTCGAGTGCGGTGTGGGCGCGGTGGTGGTTGTAGTTGTGGAGCCAGGATGACAGGGCCGCGGTGCGCTCTTGGTTGCTTGTGAAGACCTCGCGGTAGGCCCACTCGGTGAGCAGGGTGCGGTTGAGGCGTTCGACCTTGCCGTTGGTCTGCGGCCGGTAGGGGCGGGTCCGCTTGTGTGTGATGCCGGCCGAGCGCAGGGCCGCGGCCCACAGGTGGCTGCGGTAGCAGGCCCCGTTGTCGGTCAGCACCCGTCGGACGGTGATCCCGTGGGCGGTGAAGAACGCCTGCGCCCGGGACCAGAACGCCACGGCGGTCGCGGCCTGCTCGTCGGGCAGCACCTCGCAGTAGGCGAGCCGGGAGTGGTCGTCGACCGCGCTGTGGACGTACTCGTGCCCGACCCGCTGGCCGGCGGAGCGGGCGCGGTGAGCGGCGAGGTCTGCTGCGCTGCCGCGCCCGTGGGCCTGCCAGCCACCGCCGTCGCGCAGCTTGCCGAGCTTCTTGATGTCGACGTGGACCAGATCACCGGGCTCGTCGCGCTCGTAGCGGATCGGCGTGCCCGACGGCCGGTCCAGCCACGCCAGCCGTGGCACGCCGTGCCGGGTGAGGACCCGGTGGACCGTCGAGGCGGGCAGGCCCACGATCCCGGCGATCCGGGCCGGCCCAAGCCGGCGCTCCCGTCGCAACGCGAGGACCTGCTCCTCGACCTCGGCGCTGGTACGCCGCGGGCTGGTCCGCGGCCGGCTCGACCGGCTCTGCAGCCCCGCCACGCCCTCCTCACGCCAGCGCCGCCACCACTTGTAGCCGGTCGCCCGACTCACCCCCAGCCCGGCCGCGACGTGCGCGACGGGACGACCCTCCAACACGCGCTGGACCAGCAGCCAGCGCCCGTAGACCGACAGCTGCGGCATAACCTGCGACACGAGACCTCCGGCGTGGTGAGTCCTAGACACACCCACTACGGCCGGAGGTCTCGCCCTTGATCAAGTAGCCACGCCGTCAACAAGGTCCGTGGGCACTACAGCTAGCGCTCGGACGACTCCCTTCTCGTGTTCCTTGCCAGGTGAGCGATCGGCTCCAGATTCGGTCCGAACCCGGCTGACAAGCTACTGACTACGAGGAAGGTTCCCTATATCGTCGAGGGGTAGCAAGGTTGGCAGCTGCGTGGGTCTCGTCCGCCACCTCGCCAGAGGCGTCCGTGCCTGGATCTACCTCGGCCATTGTGTCTCCTCGTGCTCGCTCTACAGTGCAGTGCCTGCTTGCTTCTCAACGGGGCGAGGCCGAACGAGCCTGGAAGGACCGCTCGAGGGCCCCTCCTTCATCGTTGGCCGCCACAGCGACCGGAACCACGGCCCAAGCAGTGGGGCGGAGTGAGACGACGGCTTCAGATCCGTGGCGCCGTGAACTGTCGGCGGGACGATGCTCCTGCGTCAGACAAACGGCTCCGCTGGGTGGAGTCCAGCAGAGCGGGAAGGGCGGGAGTCAGACATGTCATCTAGGGCCCGCACAAGCGGCGCGTCTGCATCACGGCGTCCCCCCGCCGTAGGAGCGGCGCAGGATCTCGGAGACGGCGGATGTGAGCCCGCGGACCGGGTTCATGTCCCCACGCACCTCGTCGGGCAGGCTGAGGCGGTACCTGACGGAGTCCGGGTCGACGTGAGTGGCGCGGCGGATGTCGTGCTCCCGTAGAAGCTCGATCAGGCCGTCCGACATGTCGTAGCACCGGACGAACGTGTGGCGGAAGCGTCGCGTGTACGCCGCGTTCGTGGCCATCGTCAGGTGCTGGTAGCCGATCTGGTTCGGCTCCCCGTAGGCCTCGGTGTTGGCGAGCAGGCGCGCGACCGCGGGGCCGGCCGCGCGCCCCATCGTGGCGTGAACGCGGCCCAAGATGGCCTCGACGAGTCCGGGCAGCGTCGTCGAGGTGCTCTCGTCCTCGTCGACGTGAGCCCACTCAAGCCCGATGCTCACGAGGAGCAGGGCGTGCTCATCGACCCCATCAACGCCGTGCCCGACGTCAACCTGCTGGTACCCCTGCACGAGGTGAGAGGACGAGGTGCGGGTGGTGGTCTTGACCTCGACGCCTACGTCTCCAACCTGGAAGTCGCGCGGCGCCTCGAGGTACCCCGTCCACGACGCGAGCAGGGCCTCGACGTGGTGGTCGCCGGCGCACCGCAGCAGTGCCTCGAGGACGAGCAGCTCGCCGGCAAGGCCGAGCAGAGCGCGGTCAGCGATGCGCAGGCGCTCGAGCGCAAGCTCGATCACCGGCTCGGTGAGCTGAAATGCGGCGCGGACGTCCTCCTCGGCTCCGTTGCGCAGAAGTTCCGTGCAGAGGAATGCGGCAACCTGGTCATAGTGCCCCGCGGCTGGCAGCAGCAGCCGAGACGCAAGGAGGTCCGGCGCGTCTGCCTGCCGCTGCCACGGCTGGTGCTCCAGCGCATCGCGCACCGTGCGCGATCTGGCCGGTAGCGGTGGGCCCTCGAGAAAGATCTCGATGTGGCCTGCGGAGTCGCGGGCGAGGCCGACCGGCCCGGATCCCGCGCACCAGGTGATGAGCCGTTCGTTGGGGTCGGCTGGCCGCTCGAGGCCGAGCACCAGCTCAAGCTGGTGCTCGTAACTGCGCTGCGGTGGAGTCATCGTCGTCTGCTCCTCACGAGGCCGCCAGAGCGGCGAATTGATCAGGCCCACCCAGCGGGAGCCCGAGGCCGAGGGCCACAGACGGCGTGTTGGCAGCGCGCTCAACGATGTGGAACAGCAGGAGACCAGGAGCGCCCGCGGGTCGCCAAGGCGTTTCCCCCGACGTCGGCGGTGGCGCATCCTGGCGGCGGTCGTGGTAGTCGAAGTACTGGTCGCCCGGGTAGCTCCCGTCACGGGCCTGATTGCGGCTCCCCCATGTGGCGACGAGCTCACCATGCACAACTTGGCGCTGCATGGTGCGCACAGGGAACGCCAAGTCGGCGAGCGGGCCGCGCGTCGCTTCGCTGCCGCGGCCGTAGCGGATCCCTACGTGGAACCGAGGCTGCTCGCGCTGCTTTCGGGCCAGATCCAGCATGGACCACGGGGTGCTGGCGTCGTCGGTCGGGAAAAGGCCTCGAGCATGGCGTGTGAGGCATGCGTCCCACAGTCTCAGGTAGGCCGCGATCTGGTACGGGCACGGGTGTTGCTGCTCGTCCGATCCCTGGGTTCCCGGCGGGCGGTAAAGCGGAGCCGGCGCGGGTGCGCCGCCGCCCTCGTCAGGGACGATGAGCCCGAGGTGGGCCTCGAGGGAGGCCCAGCGCTCCGCGTGCCACCCGGAGCGGGCGGGGCTGTACGCGTCGTAGCGCAGTTGCTCAAGGAGCTCGGCGATCTCGAGCAGCGACAGCGGCGCGTTCAGGAGACGACCTGCGGGCTCGAGGCGTCCGGGAACCAGGACCTCGTGAGAGTCGCGGCCTGCATAGAGGTCGGCGACGACGTGGGCGTTTGGGTCGTTGGCGCGGTCGTTGACCAGGCGGATGAACGGCCAGGGCCCGGGAGACAGCGGAACCGTCCGAAGGTTCGCCAGCTTGCCGGTGGCGAGGAAGCGCGACCCTTGCAGCACCTGAGGTGAGGGAGCAGTGTCCGGGTCGCTGTTCATGCTGCGGATGATGCCGCGCTTGAGCGCCTCGTCCGCCTCGTGATAGCCCCGGAACAGGTCGAGCTGGTCCCGGCGCAGGAAGACGCGGCAAAGCTCGAGGTACGCCCCGCGGTAGCCGAACCAGCGCTGCATCTGCATCTGGGTGTCGGCGAGCGGCTCGTCAGCGTGGCGCAGGAACAGTGTGGTCGTAAGGCCTTCCAGTGTGAGGCCGCGTGACATGACGTTGCCGGAGACGAAGATTGTGAAGAGGTCAGCCGGCGCCTCCCAGGAGCCGTCGGCGCGCTGCTCGGGCTCGAAGCGCGGACGGTCATCGGTCCGGGGGTCGCTGTTCACGATGGACAGGTGCGCGGCGGGCAGGACCTCGTCGAGGAGCAGCTGGCGCAGCTCGGGCCACTGCTCGTCGGCCGGGACCGGAGGCTCGTTCTGCAGGTCGAAGGCTCTGCGCACTGCGCCTGCCGTGCCGCGGTAGCGCTGCAGCCAGGCTGACCACTCGGCGTCCTCGTCGAGTACGCGCTGCCGGAGCTGGTCGAGGGGAAGGGACCGTTCGCCGGCTGCCACGGCAGCGTCGGCGGCTGCCTTGTCGCCTCCGTTGGCCCAGGCGAGGACCTCGGCTGCCGCGTCGAAGTGGTCGGAGACGGTGCCTGAGGGGTGCAGGAGCATGGAATGCGGCTCAGGGGACCTGCGCGACGCCTCGTCGCGGGTGCCGAACGACGTGCTGGTTGCTTCGCTGGGGGTGAGGCGCGAGCCCTGGTCGCGCCACAGTCGCAAAGCACCGGCGACGAGGAACGCGCGCACCGCGTCAGCGATGTCGGCCCGTGGGTTGCCGCTGGCCTCGACGGTGAGGGCGGGGTCGCGGACGGAACGGTAGAACGCCTCCCCCCCGGTGTAGTAGCCGCGTAGTTTGGCCCGTTCCCGGTATGTGGTGGTGCGGGGCTCGGTCTCTCCGCGGTCGTAAGGCGTCCGCAGCGCGATGACGAAGTCCTGGGGGGCGAGGGGGTTGTAACCGGCCTGCAGGAAGTTGGCCTGTGGTGTCGCCGTGTAGCCGACGTAGGTCACGTAGAGGTGCGGGGAGGCGGAGGACCCGTCGTGCGGCCGGCTCGCCCAGAGGTCGACGATCGCACGTGGGATCTGCTTGAGGTCGTCGAGCCGGGGATCGAGCCCGCTTTCGGCGCGAGCGTCGAGGATGGAGCCTTCGTCAGCCTCGTCGTCGAGGACCATGAGATGGAAGGGCCGTGCGGCGGCGTTGAGGGCGGGGATGACCTCTTGGTGCATGAGGTCGCGCAGTGCACGCAAGTGGTGGGCGTTCTTCATCACTACAATGAGCATGGGCCGCCGCAGCTGTAGGGCTCGCCGTACTTCAGGCCCCATGACGGAGTAGACGCGCGACAGCGGGACTTCGCCGTCGCCGCTGTCAGCACGCGGTCGCAGGATCCGGCGCTGGTCGGGGTGGGCGCCCTCGGGCAGGTCAAGCTGGGTGCGCAGGCGGTGCATGGTCTGCTGCCAGAGGGAGACACGCGTTCCGGCGAGTACGACAAGGGCGTCGAGGCCCTCGTCGAGGGCGAGTGCGGAGACACCCAGCATGGAGGCCGTCTTGCCCGACTGCACTGAGCCCATGACGAGTCCGCGCCGGACACGCGTCGCCGGCCAGTCGGCGTGGCCGGCCGGCCCTGCTCCGAGCACCCCGTGGCGCAGGATGTACCTGCTGTCCATCTCGAGGACGAACTTGCCCGTGCTGGAAACGGAGGACGCGTCGAGCGTCGACCGGTAGGACTCCCACCAGGACGCCGCGGCAGGCGGCTCCGGTCGCCGCATGCGGACGCGCTCCACGACGGGAAGTCCGCCCTCCCCTGGAGGTGCTGGCGACACCGCTAGTGCCGCTCGCGGCGCAGCGTCTTGATGCCGGACGAGCCGAAGCGCGCGTCGAGCTGCCGGGATGCCTCGTCGAGATCCGCGTGCAGCACCTCTGCGACGCCGAGAGCCACCTGCTTAATGAATCCCCACTGGCTGGATGTCTGGGCGTTCTCAAGCCGCTTCCACCCGCGCGCGGCCTGCTTCATCTCGTCTTGGTGCTTCTCGAGCACGTTGACCGTGTCCGCACCGTGCAGGGTGGCGCCGATCGTGACGCCCACCAGGGTCGCGACCAGGGATAGCTCCTGCCACTTGCTGCCGATGGAGAGTGAGGGGCCCCACGCCCCGGGGACTGCGCCGTGGGCCTCGATCCCCTCGGCCAGTAGGAGTAGCGCCTCGATGACGACGTCCTCACGCCGCAGCAGCGGCGTGGGGCCGGCTGGGTCCCCCTCGACAGCCTCGAAGAAGGAGTCGAGGTGGTGAGCCGTCGACTGCTGCTTGGGGGTGTCGTGGAGCAGGAGCGCGGCGATCCACGTGAGTACCTTGGTGCGCCGGTAGCGGCTGGTCCCGAAGCCGTAGTCCTGGAGTGCGGGGCCGACGAGGGAGAGCTTGCCCCATGCCGGCGCGAGGAACGGCGCGACCACGTGCATAGGCTCGCTGTCCCCTGCGGTGATCAGCAGTCCGGGAACCAAAGGCAGGTGGTGGTGGACGGCGTTACGGATCTCCTCCGCGTTGAGCTGCACGCCCTGCCGGTTGTACAGGTTGAACACCTCGTGGATCTGGCGCCGTGTCGCCTGGGAGTACTCGATGACGGGGATCTTGTAGTTGGTGACGCGCTCGAAGACGTGCCGGACCTCGTAGCGGGTTTCGGCGATCTGGATCTGCTCGCGCTTGATCTGGGTGTAGTACTTGCCCTGCAGATGCTCGAGTCCGCCACGGAGCGCGCGGCTCTCGGCGCGGAGTTTGAACGGGAAATGCAGGTCCCGCTCGACGGTTGCCGTCAGCTGCTGGCCGGTGTGGTTCTTCCACGCACGGCGGAAGCGGGGGTAGTCGTTCTGGAACAGGCTGAGCAGGTCGCTGTTCGGGTACCTGGCCTCCGTCTGTTCGACGTGTGACACGGCGTGGGGGTGACGCCCGATGAAGCGCAGGATCGAGGTCAGCCGCTGCTTGCCGTCGACGACCTCATAGGGGGCGTCGGGAAGCTCGGGCTTGAGCACGATGATCGACGGTAGGGGAATCCCCCGGAGGATCGACTCGATCAGCATCTGGGAGTCCTTCGTCGCCCAGACGTCGTCGCGCTGGTAGGACGGGCTGAGGTTGAGACGTCCGTCCTCTGCGTGCCCGCTGAAGTTCATGATGGGCCAGATGTCAGCCGTCGCGGTGACGGGACCGGTGGCGGGCTCCTCCTCGTCCGACTCGTTGTCCTCAGGAGCTGCGTTCCAGGCCTCCTGCCACTGCAGGCTGGCGGCGTGGACGGAGTCACCTTGCTCGGCCGCCTCGTCGAACATCCGCTGGAGCACGACGGCTCGCTCAGCACGGTCGTTGAGCCGCTCGAGACCGATGAAGGAGAGTCGGCTTCCCCCGCCCGTTCCTTCGATCGCCTGCTGCGGGTCCTCGAAGCCCAGGCCCTGCCCTAGCAGGCACAGGAACTCTTCCACGGTGGCCTGGACCTGGAGCCGGGGCGTGAGACGAAGCCACCCCTGGTTGTCCACCAGGTGGCTGAGCCAGCTGGTGTCAGTGAAGCGCACCGCGTCGGCCGTAAGAGGGGATGTGGAGGGCGTAACTCCGGCTGGCATTACCGTCGCTGTCGACAGCTCGGCAAGGAGCTCGGCGATGCCGCGCTCCAGCGCCTCCCGGGGGTCGTCCTCGGCGGCACCGACGGGGTGCTGGCTCACGTTGTCTCCTCCGCGCGTGCGAGCCCGGAGGCTCTGTCGTCCGATCGGCCTACCTTGTCATCCCAGCGGTGCACATGCACGGACCTGAGAGCCGGCTCCGGGTGTCGTCGCTGCGACGGCCGACTGAAGTGCCACGTCGAGAGGAGGCGGCGCAACTCGCGCCCTTGAGACGCTGCGCGGTCCCCTGGAAGTGACCGCTCCTGACGCCACTACTTGCCGCGTGTCTCTAGGTTGAGTTCCCCACGAGGTGCCCAACGATGCTCTCGGGACGACGCACGAGGTCGAAGCTGCTGACCAGTCTGGCTGTCGGCCACGCTGCTCGCGCCGCCGCTACCCGCGGTGCGACGGTGTGTGGCGCGGTGTCCTCGAAGGGATGCGTGGCAGCGAGGACTGTGCCGTTTCTGGCCCTGAGCGCCGGAAGTGGTCCGGTGGGCAGCGGCTCGGCCTTGAAATCGCGTGCGAGGGCGTCGAGGGCTCGCTGGTCCCGATCTCTGTGGCTGTCGAGCGGGACGGGCCGCTTGCTGAGAAGGTCGAGCAGGTCGCACGCGAGGCGCCAGTCGAGCAGTGCGTGCCACGGCCTGTTGCTGTAGTCCCGGAGACACTGGTAGCAGCTGCTGTCGCAGGCAGGGTCACCGTGCCGGGAGAGCTCGTTGGCGTAGGCGCCGGCATGCTCGAGCAGTGCGTGCGGGTCCTGCCCGAGCCGGACGGCGTAGCCGGCTCCGTTGGCGAGGGTGTCGGCGACGAAGAGCTCGCCGGGGACCACGCTGCCGTCTGCGGCAGGCTGGCCAGGGTGAACACCGATTTCGATCTCCCCAGGTCCGATGTCGAGCCACTTCACTGCTGCGTCGCGGACGAGGTAGCCCAGGGAGGCCCAGGCTCCTCTTCCGGCGGGGGTGCGGATGTCGATGGTGAACTCGGGCGGCGTACCCGCCGCTGCGAGGACGAGCACGTCGGTGCGGCGGCGTGCGGCCAGGGCGACTCCGGGCAGGACGTCGCCGATGCGCTGGTGGTTGTCGAGCGCTGGACGGTCGTCGCCGTAGGCGACGAGGCTGCTCGCCTCGACGAGCCCGTCGGCAGGGCTCGCCTTCCCCTGGTAGATGCGCATCGCACGCGTGAAGTGGAAGAGCTTGGCGTTGTTGTCGTTGACGGCGACGATCTCGGCGTTCGCGACGCGCACGGTGGCGTTCTCGACCGTGCGGCCGTCCACCGGGGGAAGGCTGAGCCTGGGCTGGGCGGCGCGTGCTGTGGGATCGGAGAGCTGCTCGTAGTCGCGGGGGCGGTAGGTGGTGCGGTAGCCGGCGGGCTCGGCGAGCGGCGTTTGCTGGAACAGAGGCTCTCCTGCTCCGCAGGTGGGGCAGGTGTCGGTGGGCTTACTGGTAATGCTGAGGCAGGCACGGCAGATACCGGCGTTGTCGACGGGCCCAAGGGGGTCAGGGTCGGGCTTCCAGTGCCCGTTGCCGGTCTGCCAGTAGCCGACGAGGCCGATGGCGGTGTGGATGGCCTTGTCGCGGACGACCTCGCTGCCGGGGGCGAACTCGCTGACTGCGATGTCGTCGTTGCGGTCCAGGGTGCTGGCCTCCCGGCCGTCCTTGGGTCGGGCGGTGTATAGCAGTCGCGTGTTGGTGGGGAACCCGAACATCGGCAGGAGGCCGCCGCGGGCGAGGGTCTCGCTGAGCTCTGAGCCGCGCCCCTCGCGGACGATCCGGGTGATCTCGGGGACCAGGCTGGTAGTTGCCCACGTGGACAGCGTGCGGTCGCTGTCAGGCTCGTGGGCGGTCGCCGCGAGCAGGCGGACGGCGATGGTGCGCAGGTCGCCGCCGTGGCCGTCGAGCCACCGCTGCAGCAGGTGGGCAAGGCGTGGGGTGTCGAGCCAGCCTTGCCTGCTGCCGAACTGGCCGTGGATGGAGCGGCCAGGCGCGAAGTCGGGGAGGTCGGCGGAAAGGTCGGCGAAGGCGCGAGTCAGGACTTCGGCGGCATAGGCGCGTCGCAGGATGGGGCCCGAGCGCATGTCGAGAAAGGGCTGCGGTGGCTTGTCTCCGGTAATGGCCTCGGGGTGAGAGAAGTAGTACTCGTCGTGGCTGCGTGCCCCGCGACAGACGGTCAGCGCAACGGCGAGGTGCTCGCTGCGGCGGCCGGCTCGCCCGACGCGCTGCTGGTAGTTGAAGCGCTGTGGGGGCATGTTCGCCATCACGACGCCGAGCAGCGCACCGATGTCGACGCCTGCCTCCATGGTCGTGGTGACGGACAGGACGTCGACCTGGTCGACCACCGGGGTCTCGTCGCCGTCGAGGAACACCTGCTGGAACTGAGCCTGCCGCGCCTGGGCCTCGAGCGGGTCCGTCTGCCCACTGAGCTCCTCGCAATGCAGCCGGTATGCCCCGCCTCCGTCTCTGGCCAGCCAGGAGTAGTAGGCCTCGTGCTCGAGGTTCTCGGGCCAAGGCTCCGCTCCGAGGGCGCGACCGCAGGCGACGCACGCTCCCGCACTGGGATGCAGGTGCCTGGTCCGGCAGGTCAGGCACCGGTGCACGGTGCGTGGCTGAGCGGGAGTCGTCAGTCGCACCTTGTCCGGCTGGAGCTGGTAGCCGTTCTGGTCGCCGATCCCGAGGGTGACGCCGAGGGCGTCGAGCAGGGTCTGCGCGTCCGGTGCGCTGGGGTTGGCCTGGACGACCGCTTTGACGTAGTCGGTGACCTCGCGCGGCCAGGACCGTCGGTGGTCGCTGAACCAGGCCATCCGGCGGCGGCGGCCCATGATGCGGATGACGGAGCACGCCATCTCATGTGAGGTGTCGCTGCTCAGACCGGGCAGCGTGATGCTGTGCGGGGGAACGGCATGCGCGAGCCCGAGCGCCTCGATGTCCCGGTCTCCGCCGGCAAAGACGGTGCGAGCGACCTGCTTGCTCAGCGCCTGTCGAAGGTCGGCGAGCAGGGCTGCTTGTGGAGCGTCGAGTGCGGCGCCGCGGTCGCGGGCGGGGCTGCTCGTCCAGGAGTAGAGCTCCGTCCAGGGCTGGGGGGCCTTCGCTTTGGTCTGCTGCATGGAGTTGGCCGCCCCAGCCGGGTTGACGCCGAGGGTGAGCAGGCGCGGTTCGGTGGCGTTGACGAGGTCGATCAGGCTGGGGGTACCGGAGAGAGCTGCCTCTGCCTGCCTGATGGCGGCCGAGTCGACGTCGCTGAGCTGCTTGCCGAGGGATCTCTTGAACATGGCGTTGGCCGCGTTGAGGTTGGAGGCCTCGAGCCGCTCCCATGCTGCGGTCGGCTCGGCGGACTCATCCCCCCCGAGGTAGGACTGGATGAGCGCGAGGTCACCGTTGGTGGATTCGAGCTCGACTAGGACGAGGGCGCGCACCAGGTCGAGGTAGTGCGCGAGCTCGAGGTCCGCGGCGACGCGGGCGGCACCTTGTCGGCTGTCGGAGAAGACGACGAGGCTGCTGTCGAGGCGTCGCTTGAGGGCCCCGGTGAGGACCTGGTTGGCGCGGTTGAAGCCGACGCCCTGGGTGCGGATGGGCGAGCGGCTGCGTTGCGGGTCTTCGACGGCCCCCTTGTTCGTGTACTCCCAGTTGTCTCCGCAGGACGGGCACCGCGTGGGGAAGGCGGGCATGCGGGCGGGTGCGCCGGGTACGTTCGGGGACTCGATGCGGAAGGTGTAGCCGGTGTGGCCGAGCTGGGGGCGGTCGAGCTTTCCGCTTCCGGGTGCCAGGTTGGCCTTGGCGAAGCTCAATCGGTAGCCGGGGGCGACGGGGTCGTCGGGGAGCTTCGTGCCGGTCGCGGTCCAGGCGGCGACGGCGGGGGTGCGGGTGCTGGGCCAGTAGACGCGGTAGTTGTCGGCGTTGCGGCCGGCTGGTGCGGCGTCGGGAAGGTCCTCAAGCGCGCTCATAGTGGAGACAAGGAACTCCTTGCCCTTGACGCGGGTGACGTAGCCACCGAGGAGCGTCTCGCCGCAGGACTGGCAGTACAGCAGCTCGAGGACGCGAGAGCCGCAGTCGCAGGTGAACCGGGGGCTTGAGTAGATGCGCCCGACCGAGCGGGGCTCGGCCTCCTGTGGCTGTGCGTCGCGGGGGCAGGAGGGGTCGCTGCAGGCCCAGAGTCCTTGCAGGGTGCGCACGAACACGTGCGCGCGAAAGCGGGCGTCGGGGGTGTGCTCGTAAGCGAGCCGGCCCACGAGGGCTTCGAGCGTCTGCTCGGGGGTGCGGCTAGCGGGGAACGCCCTTCGGGCGGCGTCGGCGAAGGAGCGTGGCTTGAGCTTGCCCCCTGGTTCCGTCCACGCGTGCGCTAGGGCGCGGCGCAGCGACCCGTCGGTTGGCAGGGAGACGTCGGCGGCGTCCGTGGAGGTGGTCAGGTCCTGGCCGAGGCGCTCGAGGAGGTCGCTGCCGTCCTCGGTCTCGTGTGTGCTGGTGACGAACGAGAAGGGGCGGCTGGCGGGGCGGGCGAAGAACTGGCTAAGAAAGGACCGTCCTTCGGCGTCGTCGTGGATGCTGGCAGAGGTGGCGATGACGGAGAGTTGGCTGGGGCGGGTGTCGAGGCCGAGGGCCATAAGCAGGCGGCGCAGGAGGTAGGCGACTTCTGTTCCGGCGGTACCCCGGTACATGTGGAGCTCGTCGACGACCAGGGTGAAGATGTTGCTCGGGGAGGCCGCGATCCACTCACGCGTGGCAGCGAGCAGGTTCTGCTCGTCGCTGCGGCCGAGTGCGATGCTGAGCATGCTGTAGTTGGTGATGAGGATGTCTGGTGGGGCGGCCTGCATGTCCCACCGGTTGGTCATCTCGCCGCCGTCCACCGCGGGTAGGAAGTACCGGCTGCGCTCCGCGTCCGGGTCCTTCTTGATCTTGTCGAGGAGTTTCTGGTGGCGGCGGTCAGCGGAGCGCATCAGCTTGCGCAGCTCGTTGGTGCGGTCCTTGCTCGCCGTGGCGCTGGTGCCGCGGACGGGGGTGCGGCCGGTGTAGCGCCCGAAGTAGAACCGGTTGCCCGGCCGGTGCTCGTTCAGCCACGCCCGGGCCTCAGGGGAGTCAAGCGACTTGCGCAGTCGGACCATCTGGTCCTCGACGAGGGCGTTCATTGGGTACAGGAGCAGGGCGCGGACCGCGGCGGGCCGGCCGGGACCTGGTCGGCGGGAGGCGGTGTAGTCGCCGGCACCGGACCACCAGGGGACGCTGGTGGTGGTCTCGGGCTCCCAGGTTCGGGACTCTGCGACGAGCCGCTGGAGGACGGGCAGCAGGAAGGCTTCGGTCTTGCCTGAGCCGGTTCCGGTCGCGACGACGACGTCCCGTCCGTCGTGGGAGTGACGTAGCGCTGTGGCCTGGTGGGTGTAGGGGTAGTCCTGATCGAGCAGCCCGGCGTGTACAAGGGACGCGGCCTCGGGGGTCCCGAACGCGGCCATGGTGTCGTGCAGCGTGGCTGTGTCGCTCGCGTAGCTTGGCATGAGCTCGAGGAAGGGCTCGGCGAACACGGTGCCGGGCTGGGTAAGCAGCGCCTGCCGCTCGGCGCGCACGGCGGTGTCGCGCAGTTCGTAGGCGGTGTTGTAGAAGCGCAGGAAGCACTGCTGCAGGTAGTCAGTCAGACCGAGCACGCTCAGCGGCGGTGGTGCCTCGGTCATCTCGCGTCCCCGGTTCCTAGAGCTGGTCGTTGCTCGAGTGGGAGGCTAGCCCAAGGACGGCGAAGATCGCTTCTGCGGTGGGTCCGTTGACGTTGTCGTAGACCCGGTAGTCGTGCCCCGGACCGTGGCCGTCGAGGCGTAGCCCGTGGCTGGTCCACGGCGGCAGGCCGGTCCGCAGGATGAGGGCACGGTGTGCCAGCGCGGGCAGCGGGAGGTGTGCGGGGACGAGGAGGGCCTGCCGCACCTCGTGGTGGGCAACGACCGGAGTGGTCTCTCGCGCGGCGGTGTCGAGCCAGACCCCGAGGTGCCGGTCGACGCGGACCAGCGGGCCCTGGTCGGCGGCGCGCCAGCCGAAGACGTCACCGTGCGCGAGCTGGTAGCGGTAGAGGCCGCGTGCGGTGTCGTTTGCCCGCTCTACGTATCGGTAGGTGAGGTGCCCGGTCCGCTCGCGCAGCTTGCTGACACGCGAGGGAGAGGTCTCGAGCACGGGGCTCGCCCTGAGGACTGACCCCTTGGTCGGCATGGCTGCCAATAGGGCGTCGCTGACGGCCCCGACGTGGGTGACGCCAAGCGCGGCTAGGGCTGCCGTCATCTGGGAGGCGTTGCGTCGGTCCCAGTCGACGTAGACGGCGGTCGGGCCGGCCGGCAGTCCGTGCTTGAGGGGGGTGCGCAGGTGCAGGTCGAGCCCTGCGGCAGCAGCGGCGACGCCCTCGTCGAGATCCTCGTCGTCGGCAAGCCGCTCGAGGAGCCGTACCGGGCGGGCGCCGGTGAGCAGCCCAAGGCCGGCTGCGTTGGAGAGGTCGAGCAGAGCCGCGGGGGCGACGCTGACCTGCCGGCGGCCGTAGTCGCGCTCGACGTGCCCGAGACCAGCGAGGTCGTTCAGTGCGAAGCGCCACTGCTCAGCCAGGTCGCTCATCCCGTGGCGCAGGCAGGCCCATGCCCAGGCGTCGCGGAACTGCGCCGCCGAGCAGCGCGCGGACTCTCTCTCGGAGAGCCACATGAGGACGTCGTCGTAGGGATTCGCAGGCACTGCGCCCTGCACTATGTCGCTGCGCAGCGCTAGGGCCGCCTTTGCAGGCTCCTTTGCGGACGCCTTGAGCAGGGCCGGCGCTCCCCATCCCACGAGCCGGGAGACGAGGTCGCTTCGACGGCGCATGGCGCTTGCCGGTAGGCCGGACCAATCGACCCCGAAGACCTGACCAACTAATTCGGGACGGGGTGCAGTCCGCGCTCGGCCAGGCAGCGGGGTGTACTGGGCAGGGATCTCCACGCCGAAGATGCGCTTGCTATGCGGGCTGCGTACGAGGACAAAGGCGGCCGGCGAGTCGAGCGTGCGCAGCGCGGCCAGGACGTCGACCGAGCAACTGGTGAGCCCTGCGCGGGAGAGCCATGCAGGCAGCGACGGGAAGACCTGGAGCAGGGCTCCGTCCTCGCAGAGGGCAAGGAGCTCCTGGCCGGGGCGAAGCTGGACGACGAGCCTGTATGCGGGCGGACTGCCGGACAGCAGCGCACCGGCCAGCCTGGGCTCCTCCGCACCGCGGACAGGCTCGGCACCGGGTCCCAGCGGAAGTCTCCAGGCCACATTGCCGTCCGCAGCAGCCTCGCGCACGTGGGTGACGACCGTCAGTTTGTGCTGCTCTCCCTCGCTGCCGACGGAGTGTGTGCCGGGGTCAAGGGCGAGGTCGGCCAGCCGTACGGTGCCAGGCGCCCCCAGCAGGCCGCCGGCCCACGGCACCGGGTGCTCGACGTCTGCGGGCGCGCCGTCGAGGACGAGACCAGCTCCGTCGGGCAGAGATACGTCGGGCTCGTGGCCGCTGAGGTAGATGCCGGACCGCACAGGCAGACCGCCGGTCAGAACCACACCGGCGGGCCGCTGCCTGACCAGGAACCCGAGCCGGAGCTTGTGCAGAGTCGCGGGGTCTGCGGAGGCAGGCAGTCCAGTCATCCAGGACCAGCCAGGCGCGGCCAGGCAGGTTCTCGCCTCGGGCAGCGCAAGCTCTCTAGCGACGGCCTTGAGGTGAGCGGTGCTGCCGAGCAGTCGCAGCCCACGGTCGTGGAGAGTCGCGGTCCGCGCTTGTAGCAGGACGCCAAGGCCGGGGTCGTCGCGCAGCACGTAGACCGGCTCGCCACCGACGCGGACCCGTCGCCCGGGTGCGAGTTCGTGCACCGCGCCCGTGCCCAGCAGCTGCTGCGGTGGGGTGGCGAGCTGGAGCAAGACCAGTTGGTCAAAGTTGCTGGGGGTGTAGTTGCCCCCACCGGTGTCCAGCGGGACCCCGTGCAAGGAGTCGTCGACTGTGACGGCACCAGCGAAGGACTCGGTGAGCTCGTCGTACGCGAGTAGGCCCCGGATCTCCCCCTGTGATCGGCGGGCGCGCGGCACCCCCGTCCATCGGGCAGCCTCCTCTGCGAGGACATCGCAGATGATCTCCCGGGAGGGCTCGTCGTCGAGCCGCTCCAGCAGCGACTCTCCCACCTGGCCGCGGTAGCGCAGCCACTGGGTGAGCTCGGACAGCAACGCGGTCGCGGGCTGGGGACCGCGGAGGTGCAGTGCCTGCTGTGCGAAGAAGTCCTCCATGGTCAGCCGGTCCCGGTAGCGGACTACCGCCTGGCTCCGGGCCCAGCCCTGCAGAGTCCAGTGCGCGTGAGTTCGTGCGCTGGGCAGCCCGTTCTCGGCGCCAGGCCCGGCCAGCCACTCGTTCCACAGCAGCCACAGGGCACGGACGTCCTCGCCGTAGCCGGGAGGTGCGGCTGCTACCGGGTCAAGGCCGAGCAGCGCGTTCTGGGTGCGGTAGACACCGGCTCCCGCCGCCACCGGGTCTTCGGTAACGGCGAGGACCGTCATCGCCAGGGCGGAGACCAGCGGCGGTGTACCAGGGTAGCCACGCTGGCGCCACCTGCGGGCACGGGACAGTGCATTGTCGAACGGCCTGGCTCCGCGGGTGTTGCGGAAGTACCGCGTGAAGGCCTCGACTGCCTCACGCGGCGGCAGCCCGCTGGCTCCCGCCAGCACGTCCGCATCGACGTACAGGTAGTGCCGCTGGTCAGGCGAGGGCGCCTTGCACGCGCGCAGGATGGCGGCATCCCAGTCGAGGCGGTGCGGGACTGGGTCGGCCACAGGCGGCACTGTACGTGCCGGCACTGACATCGCAGCGGCACTTGGCATAAGAGGTGGACGTCCAGGGACACCTGTCGACCACGGCTGTCGTTGCTCGGGCAGCGCGATCGTCCGCACGGAGGGCCGCTGGCTCACGACTGCCGCAACGGGCCCGAGGGATCTGGTGCCGTACGGGCGGGCGTCTCCATGGCTTTGGAATCGGCAAAGGGTCCGGCCGTCTGAGTCGCCTGCGACCGCCAAATGGGTTGTCGGTCTCTATCAACGCGGCTCCTGAGTTGCGCGTCGCCGTTAGGAGCCAGCGGAGCCGCGAGCAGGGATGCGCTAGCCGGCGCCCGCAGCTTGCCTTCCCCAACCCCCCACCGTCGTGGGGGTCTGCTGAGGACGCCCGCCCTCCGCTCTTGGACGTCCGCCGGGCGCCCCTGACTGTAGTTCGCCCGCGGCGGATCGGCCGTAGTCGACCGAACCTCGACGTCGACTACTGGGCAGCAGAAACGAGACGCTCCCACGAGGCCCGGTGCGACGGCCAGCCCAGACCCCGCATTCGCCAGATCGAGCGCGTGCGCGCTCTGCGGACCGCGGGCCTTGCTCGCACAGCCACCTCCTGCCTGAACTTCGTGCAGCTTCGCGGGCTCGTCCTCCTCGTCCTGGACGTGGTGCCGGCGCCTGCCGTCAGCCCGGAGCTCTGCCGCGCATGCCACTGCGTGAGCCGCGGCGAGCGTGGGGGCGAGCGTCCTCCCCCTCTTTGAGCTCCAGTGCCTCCTGGAGCAGCACCTCATAGTCCCGCCCGTCGTTCGCGAGAGAAGTAGTCCACCGAAGCGCTTCCGCCGAACCCGTTGTGCACGGGCAAGAGCCGGTTCAGTTCGGGTCAGTCGTCAAGGTGCTCGACGAGGTGGAGGATCCTGTCGAGCCCCGCGTAGTCTCGGGGAAGCTCGAGCGCACCTGCTCGCCGTCCATGTATTGCCGCCGAACGGCACTCGCGATCTCCGACTGGATCGAGACGTTCAAAGACCGCTGGCACAGTCACTCCGCCCTCGGCTACCTCTCACCCGCAGCATGCGGACAACGCCATCTCATTGCCGCGGCAAGATGACCGCATCAACCCGGTGTCCACCAACCCGAGTCAACTCCAGATTGCCGATGAGCCGCATCGTCTGCAGCCAGCGAGCGAGCTCACGACGGTTGGACCTCTTTCAAGCCGCTGGTGGAGCGCATTGGCGAGCAGCAGGCAGCGAGTCCGGCTACTACAAGCGTCTCCTTGCAGAGGGACCGGAAGTCGGCAATCGGATCGGGTCATCAGATTGCGCAAGCCCGCAGCGGGAAGCGCCCGGCTATACCCGCCGCCTTCGCCGCTCGGTCATGCAACAGGCTTCTATCCGTTGCACTCGCGGGGGTCCAACGAGGCTCGAGTCAGGCGAGGAAGAACGCGACGGCGTCGAGAACCGCAAGCAAGCCATTCTTTGTCACAGTCGCTCCCCGTGACTCGAAGTCCGGGTGCCAGTGGTCTCCGGCTGCCTCGACTATCGCCCTAGCCATCTCGGGCTTGGCCAGCCTGGCACTCAGTCCTAGCCCTAGACGCTCGTTCACCATCGTGAAGATCAGTTTGGGCTCGGTAGAACCTGACGACATGGGCGGAGCAGCCAGCCCGAGTCGGGCAGCGATCTCCACCACGATGTCGGCCTTCTGCGCTGAGTTGGCCCACGCTAAGTCAAGACGTCGAACACTCACTCCTGAGCCCTCATCAGTTCGAGACGCTCTTCAGCCCATCTCGAGACCGGGCGCAAGTCATCATCCAAGTGAGCCTCCTGGGGGATCATCGCTGCTAGGCGCACTCGGTCGAGCACGACCGTCTTGGCCGCGAGAGCGTTCCACTCCTCGCCCGCGGGCACGACGTCCGGAATGGCTAGAGCGGTGTAAGGCTCTATGTCAAGGCGAAGGTAGCCCGCCCAGACGCGTACGTCCACGTCTGCGGCCTTCTGAACGAAGTCCTTCTCCAAGGTGCATTGGGCGAGAAGGACCGGAAAGCCGGAGCGACGGTCCGGAAAGGGGCGCCACGCTACAACGTCGACGCCACCGTCTTTTCCGTGCGGCGGACGGTAAGCTGTTCCGACGGGTACGTGCATCATGCCTGCAAGCCACTTGATTGCTTCGGAGAAAGCGGCTGGCCGTCCCTCCTCGCCAGCTCCGAAGCGGAGGGACGACGTGCCTGGTCCGAAGAGGGATCGCAGAGCGGATGCCGTGACACGCTCCAGATGGGCGGCCGCAGCAGGGATGTCCAGGGCACGCCGCGCAGGCGACTCGGCACTCATGAGCAGTAGCGCTGTCCATGGCGCAGTGTGGGGGTCAGCCGTCGCCGCCGCACCACCGCCTCCGACGCGGAACGGGTAAGCTGCCTCCAGCAGGCTTGCTCGACGGCTCATCGTCGTTAGGCCAAGGGCAACGTCGGACTGCGAGTAACCGACGTCCCTTCCCAGTTGGTGCAGTAGGTCGCTACCCAGCGACGTCCTGCGGGACAGCGCCGTCGTTTCGACCCAGTCAGCGACTTTGTTGGACCGTCGGGTCGGAGCGTACGTCTCACTCATGGCCGAGAGCTGCCAGGAGCGCGTCAGCGGCCGCCCGCGCCTCGTCGACAGCGGCACTGACCTCGCTGTCGTCCAAAAACTCAGGCAGGTCCTGCAGGGCCGCCGTTAGCGAGTTCTTACCGGTCCGCAACCGGTGGAGCAGGCGCTGCCGGGGATCCACGTCAGCGTCTCGCGTCTTCTGCAGCGCCAGCTCAAGGGAGTCACCGCTTCGCAGGGCAGCGAGCCCGACCGGGTTGGAGACCACATTACCCAGCCGGCTAATGTCTCGGGACTCTCCGATGACAGGAGAGATCTCCCCATCGCCGTAAAGCCAGGTGATGAGCTCTCGCAGTTCCGAAGCTCGAAATGCCGGGATGGGCGGCTCGCCGGTCGCTGTTTGAGACCCGAGCGTCGCGCCGATGTGCTCGCGGAGGCGAGGCGTGCTCATGGCGACTGTCATCAGTGAAAAGGCCTCCTCCAAAGGACCAGTGTCGATACCCATCTCGCGTGCCTGGGTTGCGATAGCCTGGTCGCGGTACAGGTTGCTGACCTTGGTTCGGTCCACGCCGATCATGTCGGCGACATCAGCGAAAGTCATCTTCTCCTCATCCACCAGGCGAGCGACATACCTGGCCTGAGCGTACGGCTGCCACTGGAGGATGCCGGAGATGTGACGGAACCCGATGATCGGAGTAGCAGCACTGCGACTAGGCACAACCACGACGGGCACGAGGTCGTCCGCCTTGACCCCTGCCTTGCCGGCTAGCGCTTCCCACGGTCCTGGGTTCGCAAACTGGGTGCGGAGTTGTGCGTCCACGAGACCGCGCAAGGCAGTCAGTCGTCGGTTTCCCTCGACGACCACGTACCGGCCTGAGCCGTTTTCGATGGCTATGAGTGGCTCGCTGCCGAAGAACCCGTGGGAGGCTATCGACTCCGCGACGGTGAGCGCGTCGAAGCCCAGCTCGAGGTGCACCGCGAGGTCATCCTGAGTCATCCCCTGTAGTTCGCTGGGCAACCGGGGGTTCTGCGGGTCTAGGAGCAGGCTCTGCAGGGGGAGCCTGCGACTCTCTCCCGTCGACTTGACCTCTCGCAGGTCATCCATCAGACACTCTCCTCACGATGGTCTTCTCCCCCGCGTGGACGACGAGCGTGTAGAGCTCGGGCACTTCACCGGAGCGGCTCGAGATGACACGGTGCACTTGGATGACAACCCTGCTCGGGTCTTCGCGCACTCCACCGACGGCGCGGTCACCTTCGTAGAAGGGCACATCGGGACGCCGACGTGTGTCTGCGCCCTGCATGAGGTTGACGAAACCGAGCTCGACGTCCCACTCGCGGGTGCGAGGACCGCCATCCGGATGCTGCATGAGGACGACGGGCGTCTGCTGCGACTGGTCTGGCTGTCGCTCCAGCAGGTCCGCCAACTCCGCCTGCCGCCATCCGGGGCTGCTTCCGGGACCGGCACCACGCCACTCACGGACCAAGGCAGCGACGGCTCGCAGTGGAGCATGGAGAGTGGGGTGGTGGAGCCGTCCGTAGTCCAGGCTCGGGGCGGTCAGCAGACCGAGCTCTTCGACGGCGAGTGCGTTCGCTTCTCGGTCGAGCGGAGCAAGACTCGGACGTCGCAGCTGGTGCCACCCGCCCCCGGCGTTGAAAGTCGAAAGCGCCGCGATGACGGACTGACGTGTTGGGCGTGTGCCAGGCGGCAGCAGGAGCCCGACGCTTCTCGCCCAGTCCCCTACCGGCTTTCCCTCGTCGAGCCAGTCGCGTAGACGGGCGCGCAGGTCGTACTCAGTGTCGACGATCCCTCGGAGAACGGCGAGGGTTCTCGGCGTGGCGAAGAATTGGCAGTACGGCAGTAGGTCGCCGCGGTACCCGAAGGCCCTCGCGCGTTGCTCGAGAGTATCGAGTTGGTCGCTCGCTGGGCGGTTCATGTAGGTGACCGTCAGACCCTCCACTGTGAACCCCCTATCAAGCTTGTTGCCCCCCACCAGGAGGTGTACGGGAGCGACCTTCCAATCAACTTTGTTCACGTCGCTGGCGGAGTTCACGAGCCAGAGAGTTGCTTCGCTCAAGACGTAGCGGACGCGTGTGAGGAACTCGAAGTCGTCCGCCTCGCGTCCGCCGAGCGTCGTGATTCTTCGTCGTTCGTCCAGGATCTCGGAAGGTAATTCCGCAGCCGTTGCGGCGGCCTTCGCTTGCTCTGTCCACCGCTGAAGAAGCCGGTTGATGAGGAAGTGGTAGCGAGCCTGCACGTCGTTCCGCTGTGTGCTGTGGACGAGCATGGATACCGGTGGTGCAGCAGCTTCCACAGCCAGAAGCAGTGCCGTCCCAGCGATGAAGCTGCCGACAGCCTGCACCAATGACTTGGACAACACGGTAGGGAGCGTTCTCGGCCGCTGTTCGTCCAGTGTGGGTATAGCACGCACGACGATGTCTGCGTGGTCGACGAAGAACTCGCGCCCGCCGGTGTAGCCATGACCGGGCCGCAGCATGTGCACGAAGGAGGGGCGCAGTTGGTCGTCAGGCTCGAGGAGGAGCGGCGCGTACGGCGTCGCCGTGAACTGGACGTACAGGAACTTGGGAACCGCGCTTCGAAGGCCCGCGATGGCGGCGTAGGTACGGCTCTCGGCCCCTGACCCCGCCTCGGTGTTCAGGCTCGCCTGGTCCGCTTCGTCGTCGACGACAAGGACGGGAACTTCCTTGCCGCAAGCTGTGCTGAGGACCTTGGCGAGGGCGTCAATGCGGCCGGCATGCTTGAGCACCGGCACCAGCACAACGCGGCCGCGGTCGAGCCAGCCGCGGATCTCTTTGGCTTTCGCAGCTCCGGCTGGGTTCGACAGGTGCACCCAGCGGTAGTCTTCGCGTTCTCCCACCCCAAGGGCATCAAGCAGCCGCTCCTGGTTCTGTTGCAGCAACAGGTTGGTCGAGCCCATGAGCGCCACGATGACCCGGTAGCCGTCGTCGGCGGCGGCGGCAATGAGCGCTGTGATCGCGGTGGTCTTTCCCGACTGCACGTAGCCCAGCGCGAGTCCGGTGCTACTGCCCGCGTCTCCACAGGCAAGGGGGCCGTGGGACAAAATGTCGTCCGCCGAGGCCCAGAGGGCGGCACGCGTCTGCAGGGATAGCCCGCGGCTTGCGAACGCCTGCTCCATGCGCTGCCGCTCCGTCGCGACCCCTTGCCCCATGAGTGACTCCCAGCTCTCTACGGTCACTCTAGCGGTGAATCGGTCCGCGTACTCGTGAACCTGCACTTCACCGACACGCGGTCCTAAGGGCAGGCCTGAAGGTTCTCTAGCGCGAAGTCCTCGGCTGAAGGAGGAGCGGCTTTGCACCCGCCCGCTCGACGGCGTCGACCAGCGATGGAGCACTGCTCTCGAGGTCCGCGCGGTCCCTGAGAATGTGCTGACGAAGGACGTAGTAAGCAGCCCCCACGCTGACACCATTGCCGAGCTGCTTGTACGTCGCAGGGTCAGGCTGTGTCTCGCCTGTGGCGCTCGCGAAGGCGAACCACTCGGGAAGGCCTTGCAGCCGAGCAGCCTCTCTCGGGGTGATGCGCCTCCGGGCGGGCCCGTAGATGCTGGTTTGGGTGATCGCAACGAGCGCGGGCACATAAGTCGGGCGCTTGGCTCGAATGCCAGACGGGCGGAGGTGCATGATCGTGTCCCAGAGAGAAGCCGCATCCTGCGCCTGCCACTCGAGCTTGCGGCGCGATGGAGGGAAGTAGACGTCTCCCTCCCCCTCGTAGCGAGGACCGTCGACGGATTCAGGGCTCGTCCAGACCAGACGCTCCTCAGACTCGTCCCAGTCGGGATGCCAGTTGGGGAACCATCTCCGTCTCCACGCTGCGACGGTCTCCCGGTGCGTGTTGAAGAAAGCACTGTTCTTTCGCAGGAAATCAGCCTTCCACGCAGGTAGTTCCGGTTCCTCATCCTCCGGATCCGGCACGAAGTGGTCAGCCCACAGAGGGAAGCCAGGGAGGCGTACCCCGTTGCGCTCCTCCAGGAGCCGCGCGACGAGATCATCCCAACAATCGATCCACCGTGCCTCTGCTGGGCGCAGTGTGTAAGGATTTTCCGACGGTAGAGTGTCAAGCAGCGTCGAGAGGTCCCATAGTTGTGGGTCGTGTCCAGCCACTGGACGAAGCGGGACTAGCGCGTCGGATTCCGCTTCGGCCCAAGCTCGCTCTGGGCCGACGTACGTTCCGGTGATGAAGACCCGCTCGCGGACTTGAGGCGTGCCGCCCAGTTCGGGTGGCAGCAGGTGGGGGCTG
Organism: Motilibacter peucedani; assembly: GCF_003634695.1. Classification (NCBI taxonomy): domain Bacteria; kingdom Bacillati; phylum Actinomycetota; class Actinomycetes; order Motilibacterales; family Motilibacteraceae; genus Motilibacter; species Motilibacter peucedani. Next base: position 187,823 of record NZ_RBWV01000010.1, on the reverse strand, counting down.
AAAACTGTCGGGGTGTCGGAGACTCGATAGCCGAGATCCCGCAGCGTACGAACGATGGTTTGCCATGTCTCTCGCTGACGTGGACCCGCCAAGTTTCGAACGTTTTCCAGAAGTATGACTTGCGGCCGGCGCGCCTCAAGGATCTGACAGATGTCAAAGAACAAGGTGCCGCGAGTCGTGTCACGGAAGCCGTGTTGCTTGCCGCTCTTGCTGAATGGCTGGCATGGAAAGCCGGCGGCAAGGACCTCGAAGCCCTCGGGCACGTGCTCGGTCACCGCTGGCTGAGTGAACGCGGTGATATCTCCATCCGGCCGCAAGCCCCAATTGACCGAGTACACCGAGGCCGCAGCGTTGTCGATCTCCGAGGCCCAAACACACTCCCCGCCAAGGGCGGACAACGCCGCGTGGAAGCCGCCGATCCCGGCGAACAGGTCGATGAAGGTCCACTGAGCGTCTGTCGACGTCCCCGGTCTGGCTGACACCCGACCAACCTAGCCCGTGCGGACGACTGGGCCGCGGCACCACGCCCCACGAGAGCTGGAGTTGCTCAGCGCCGGCGGCTGCCTGACCAGCCAGCCCCGGTACGATCGCAGTCGAGGTCCTGACGAGCGGGAGAGCGATGTCGAACCGTGCGGCCGAGATTCCGTGAGCGTCCCTCGGCAGTCCTTCACGGGCGAACCCGGCGCGGCCGTGCAACCACCTGGCTGGCTGTCGACGCCGAAGGGTCAGCACCTGCGGGGCAGACGAGCCCAGGACACGAAACCCGAACTCGCTCTTCGCCGCGCTCTGCATGCTCTCGGCCTCCGCTTCCGGCTACAGCGACGGCTGGCACCCGGCTGCCGGCCTGACGTGATCTTCATTGCGGGCCGCGTCGCAATCTTCGTTGACGGGTGCTTCTGGCACGGGTGCCCGCAGCACGGGCGGAAGACCCCTTTCAAAGGCCCGAACGCGACTCTGTGGGAAGAGAAGATGAGCCGGAACCGCGAGCGCGACGCACGTGCAAGCGTACTGGCTTCGACACAGGGCTACCGCGTATTGCGGCTATGGGAATGCGAGATCAATCGCGATCGCGGGGCGTCGGCCGCTCTCCGTGTGAGCGCTCTCCTGCGGCCACCTTCGGGACCAGCATCAGCGACGCAAGAATAAGGAACGAGCAGCGAGCGCGAAGTATAATACGACGACGACAATTTGAGCACGAAAGCGAACGTCGCAACCGTTGGCCGGATGCCTCGCCACTGGCGCAACCCAACGCAGGCACTTCGGGAGTCGGACAATTGCCCGGCAGCGAGGATGCAGCGAAGTGCGACATTTCCTGTGTTTGGTAGCCGCGCTCGCACGCCCAGTTGACCCGCCTCCTACTCCGCCGCAAACCGCTCCGTATCCCGCGTCTCCCCCATGACGATCAACTGGTCCCCCTCCCCCACCACAGTGTCCGCCGCAGCAGGATCAATCCTCCCGTCCTGCCGCTTGATCGCCACAACGGTGACGCCGTACTTCGACCGCAGGTGCGACTCGGCCAGCGACCGCCCCCTCAGCCCCCTGTGCGCACTGATCTTGACGATCGCGTGCCCGTCGCCGAGGTCGATGAAGTCGAGGATTCGCTCGGTGAGCAGGTGCGCAACCCGCTTCCCCGCGTCCTGCTCGGGATAGACAACGTGGTGCGCGCCCACCCTGCTCAGGATCCGCCCATGCGGCTCGGTGACCGCCTTCGCCCAGATGTGCGGGATGCCGATGTCGACCAGCACCGAGGTCGCCAAGATGCTCGCCTCGATGTCGGTGCCGATCGCCACGACGGCCACCTCGCAGTCACCGGCCCCGACCTGCCGCAGCGCCTCCTCGCTCGTCCAGTCAGCCTGCACGACGTGGGTGCAGTAGTTCGACATCTCCTGCACCACCTCCTGGCGCGGATCGACGGCGATCACGCTCGTACCCGACCGCTCGAGCGACTTGGCGAGCGTGCTGCCGAAGCGGCCGAGCCCGACGACGAGCACCCCGCCCTCGACTATGTTGCGCCCCACCGTCAGAACCTCCGACACGAGTCAGCGAACGAGCTCAGCCGATCAGCGTCCGCTCCGCCGGGTAGCGGTAGAGCTGACGCCGCTCACGCAGAGCGAGCGCGGACGCTGTCGTCACCGTACCCACCCGTCCGACGAACATCAGCAGCACGAGCACCGCCTGCGCCGGCTTGGGCAGGTCGGCCGTGATGCCCGCGCTCAGACCGGTCGTGCTGAAGGCCGAGATCGACTCGAACAACACCTTGTCGAGCGGCTGGTTGCTCAGGGCGAGGAGGAGCAACGTACCCGCGAACACCCACGCCACCCCGAGCAGCGCCACCGACACCGCGATGCGCAGCGTCTGCTCCGGGATCGTGCGGCGGAACACCTGCACGTGCGCGTCGCCGCGCGCCTCCGCGATGATCGCGAAGAGCAGCACGAAGAACGTCGTGACCTTGATGCCGCCGGCCGTCGAGGCGCTACCCCCGCCGATGAACATCAGCGCGTCGGTCGCCAGCCACCCCTCGTCCGTCATGCCGCCGATGTCGACCGAGTTGAACCCGGTCGAGCGCGACTGCGCGCTCATGAAGAACGCCGCGAGCAGCTTGTGCGGCCAGCTCAGCGGCGCGAGCGTCTTCGAGTTGCTCCACTCGGCCGCCGCCAGCGTCACGAACCCGACGACCAGCAGGAGGAGCGTGCCAGCGACGGTGATACGGGTGTGCAGCGTCCACGTACGCCGTCCGCCGAATATCTCGCGCGGGTGCCAGCCGACGCGGCGGCCCTCCCGGCCGATCTCCAGCAGCACCGGGAAGCCGAACCCGCCGAGGATCGCCGCGACCGACACCGTCAGGCAGATCCAGGCGTCGCCGACGTAGGGCACCAGGCTGTTCTTGCTGAGCACGAGCCCGGCCTGGTTGAACGACGACACCGAGGTGAACACGCCGTTCCACACCGCGGACCCGATGCCCATGTCGTGGGCCAGCGCGAACCTCAACGAGAGCACGACCGCGCCGACCGTCTCGATCGCGAGCGAGGTCACGAGCACGACGAGGACGACCCGGCGTACGTCGCCGAGCCCGAAGCCCGCCGTCTCGGTCTGCGCGAGGATCCGGTTGCGCAGCCCCAGCCGGTGCGACACAAGCAGCGCCAGGACCGAGGACAGCGTCATGATCCCGAAACCGCCGACCTGGATGCCGGCGAGGATCACCGCGTTGCCGAACGGCGTCCAGTCCGGCGTGTCGACCTGCAGACCCGTGACGAAGATCGCTGACGCGGCCGTGAACAGCGACTGCAGCCACGTTGCCGACTGCGAACCCTTCGCCGCGATCGGCAGCCGGAGCAGCACCGTCGCCACGGCCAGCCCCAGACCGAATACCAGGATCACGATCTGAGCGGGCGGGCTCGGCCGGCGGCGCTGGGTGCGGCGGGCCGAGTTGGGCACCCGGCGAGCCTAGGACGAACCGGGCGTTCTAGGCGGCGAGGCCCCCTGAGCCTGCAATGATGCAGTCTCAGCATGCGCCGCGACAGAGGGCACCGGCATTGCGAAGACTGCTGACGCAAGACGAAGGAGACCTGTCTCATGCTGTTCGACATGACCAGCGGTCAGCTCGAGGCGGTCAGCAAGACGACGTTCGCCGCTGAGCAGATCCTGGAGCGCACTCATCTCCAGGCCGCGGTCCGCGACAACATCGGGGTGCTCGACCGGGACCTGCTCGTCGTCGCCGAGGAGTTCGGCAGCTTCCAGGACGCCAAGCGGCGCATCGACCTGCTGTGCGTGGACCGGTCGGCGACCCTCGTGGTTGTCGAGCTCAAGCGCACGGAGGACGGCGGGCACATGGAGCTCCAAGCCATCCGCTACGCCGCCATGTTGTCGGTCATGACCTTCGACGACCTCGTCGAGACATTCGACAGCTACCGGACCGAACGAGGTCTCACCGACGGGTCCACCGCGCGTGAGCGACTGCTGGAGTGGCTCGACGCCGACGACGCCGAGCCGGTCGTCAGCCGGCAGGTGCGCATCATCCTGGCCTCGGCCGACTTCAGCCAGGAGATCACGACGACGGTTCTCTGGCTCAACGACCTCTACGGCATGGACATCCGGTGCGTGCGGCTGTCGCCCTACCGGCTCGCCGACCGTTTGCTGCTCGACGTGCAGCAGGTCATCCCGCTGCCGGAGGCCGAGGAGCTCACGATCCGGCTCAAGAAGCGTGAGGCGGCGGTGCGGGAGCATCAGTCAGTCTCGAACGCCGACTACACGAAGTACGTCATCAGCAGCCCCGACGGCGAGACGGTCCCGCTTCCGAAGCGCAAGGCAGTGCTCGCGCTCGTGCATTCATTGTCAGGCGCGGGCGTCACGGGCGACCTTCTGGCCACGGCACTGCCCAAGGACCGCTTCCGGGCAGTTGACGGCGAGCTCGCCGGCGACGAGCTGTGGGAAGTCTTCCGGGTCGCGCACGACCGGGCACCCGACAGCCGCAAGCGGTGGTTCGTCGAGTCGCCGATCCACGACGCCGGCCGGACCTGGGTCCTCCACAGCAACTGGGGAACGAACACCGAGGCGGCGCTGGAGGCGCTGGTGGGGCTCGCTCCGGAGCGCTTCTCCTACCGCCCGAGTTGAACCAGGTGCCGCCCGTCCCGCTCTGCGCGGCTCGAACTGCCGGACCGCCTCGCGCCGGCCGATGACCGGCTTCGTACGGATGCCCGGGCCGCTCGTGCACGACGACGCCATCGAGGCGTGGGTGGTCAGCGCGTACGAGCGGGCCCCCGCTCTCCCTCCGAAGCCTGCTAGGCATCGCTGACGCTGGGCGGACGTGTCGGTCGGCCTTCGCGTGGCGGGCTGGTCGCCGCCCCTAGCGACACTTCATTCCGGCGCTATGGTGCGCTGGTGACGGGGACGACCTACCACGTACGCAAGGTGTCGCTCGGGTTCAAACGCAAGTACCGGATCGCGGCAGACGACGGTACAGGCCGACCCGGCGAGCCGCTCGCGTACGGGGACAAGGCACTCACAGTCGCGGACGAGCTCATGATCTACCGCGACGAACAGCGCATCGAGAAGCTGGTGAGCCTCCGCGAGAGCAGCAAGGGCTGGCTCGCGGCGCTGACCGGCTTCGAGGCCTTCGACGGTGACGAGCGACTGCTCGGCTCGTTCGGCGTCCTGGTGAGGCGTTCGCTGCAACGCACGACCTGGCAGTGCGACCAGCCGGGTCTCGGGCGCTTCATCGGCACCGAACGCAGCGTCGGCGCGGCGCGTGTTCGTCGGCTGCTCGGATTCGGCGGCGCTGGCGGCCAGATCGCCGGAGCCCTCGTGAAGTACCACTTCGACTTCGAACGCGACGGAATCCAGGCGTTCACCCTGGAGAAGCCGAAGGTCTTCGACGACTGGTACAAGCTGACCGTCCAGGACGACGACGCCGATCGGCTGCTGCTGTTCGCGCTGGCGATCACCATGGAGGCGAGACGGTCCTGACACCGCGCGTCCACGGTCGCGCGACTCGGACCGGCGTACGGTCCGGCGTGTCGACCGGACAGCCCCGTCCGGAGATCGCCGACGTGGCAGTGAACATCGACTGCAATCAGGTCGCCGACTGCGCGCTCTTCGCAGCGATCGGCGGTGGGAGAGGGGCACGCCGCGAGCTTGAAGCCCAACCATGCGTACGCAGCGGATCCGTTGTCCACAGCCCGTGGCGCCGACCCTTCTGAGCCAGCCGTCACGCGAGTAGGGTCGCCGCGTGCCTCAGATGCGCTTCGGTCCCGACGACGAGAAGGCGTTCTACGCCGCCTGCGACGACATCGTCGACGCCTTCGAGCAGACACCTGCGGGCGACGAGTTCAGCTGGGTCGCTCGGACGATCCTCGAGCTGAAGTTCACCTACCTGGGCGGCGACCTCACCACGTGGTCAGTCGACGACGTCGAGCAGATCCTCCTCGACATCTACCCCCGCAAGGTGTCGATCGAGCCCGGCGACGAGCGCGACATCCTCGACGGCTTCGCCGCACTGCTGCAGTACCTCGAGGCGATCGGCATCGTCGGCTCGCTCGATCCCCGGCTCGTCCCAGGCATCCAGCGTTCCCTGCACGAGTTCACGGCCGCGATGGCCGACCGCAGCCGCTGGGGTATGGCCAAGTCGCTCATGGCCGAGGCCGACGACGAAGGCGTCGACGTGCAGGACTCAGCGGCGCTCCAAGCCTTCATCGACAACATCAACGCCCGCAGCTGGGAGGAGCGCGGGCGCATCTTCGGCCTCGACCGCACCGCACCCGAGCCTCCACTGTGGGGCGGCGGACCGATGCCGGGTGCCGCGGTGCCCTCCGAGGCCGAGCTGCGCGCAAGTGCCGCGGGCAACGTGTGGCTCCGCCGCCTACGCACCTTCGTCGACTGGGTAGGCGCCGGCAAGGCGCTCACCGACACCGGCAACCTGCGCCGGGCCGACGGCGAGGCGCTCGTCGCGCTGCTCGCGACCAGCGACCGCATCACCGAGAAGCAGGGCTCGTTCACCTACCGCTTCCAGAGCTCCAGGGAGCTGGCCGAGGTCGACCTGACGTTCGCGCTGGCCGCGGCGCTGGGGCTCGTCGAGGTCCGGGCGCGCAAGCTCCTGCCTGCCTCCCCCGCAGCGCCGCTCGACGACCCGTTGGCCGCGTGGCGGATGCTTGTGACCGCCTACCTCGACGAGATCGGTCCGGCTGCCCACCGGTGGCGCCTGCACGACGATGACCTCCGCGGTTCGCACGCTGCGCAGGTCGACGCAGCGGTGCCCGCGATGCTGGCAACCATCTACCTCGAGCACGGGACGGCGCCCCTCACCACCGTCGTGGAACACCTTGGGCCAGTCTCCAAGCCCTTCGACGTCACGCTCTACGAGGCGTTGTTGGCCCTGCGGCGTCTCGGGGAGATGGGCGTGCTGGTCATCGAGCCGGAGTTCGATGACCTCGACCTCGAGTCCTACTGGCTCAAGCCGATCGCGACCGGACTTGCCACGACGACCGCCACGCTGACCGGTTTGGGCACCTGGTTCCTGCAGGACCGGGCGCGCCGCCAGGGCTTCGGCGTCGCCGGCTCGTTGATCGGCCACCCCGCCGCTGAGCTGCTCCGAGCCGCGGCTGACCTCCCCGACGACGAGTCGCTGGCAGAGCTCGACGCGTGGGTGGGCGCCCACGACAATGCCGCCGCGCTGTTGGTCGAGGCCGTGCGAGACGCCGGAGAGGCCGAGCGCTCGCTCGCCTTCCGCGCCCTGCTCCGGATCGGTACGCCTGCCGCCCCCGCCGTCGCTTCGCTTCTCGACGATCCCCGGCTCCGTCCGCATGCGCTGGTGTGGCGGGTCGACGCAGGCCTGGCCGCCGAGAGCGAGGTTCGCGTCGACGACGCCGACGGCCTCATGCGGATGCTCAGCGCGGTGCTCGAGCTCTGGGGACCGCAGTCACTGCCGCACTGGGCCTCCCTCGTCGCCGCTCCCGCAGGGAGCGTGCGGCTGCTCGAGTCGGCGTGGCGCTCGACGCACCCCGCGACCGGCGACGTCCTGGCCGCGCTCGCCGAGCACGCCGGCGACAAGGTCGTGGCCAAGGCGGCCCGCACGGCGCACTTCAAGCTGCGCTCGAGGTCCTAGCCACCCGTGCCGCAGGAGGCGGATGATGGACAAGTCACCACCCGAGCTGGTCGAGCGGTTCGAGGAGCTCGCCACACTCGTACCCGGCGCCGTGCGCAAGCAGATGTTCGGCTACCCGTGCTGCGTGGTCGGCGGGCACATGTTCGCCTCGCTGTTCGAGGACTCGCTCGTGCTCAGGCTGGCGGAAGCCAGCAGGAGCGAGCTGATGGAGACCCACGAGGCGGTGCGGCAGTTCGAGCCGCGCGCCGGCCGGCCCATGACCGGCTTCGTCCGAGTGCCCGGCCCGCTCGCGCACGACGACGCGATCGAGGCGTGGGTCCTCGCGGCGTACGAACAGGCGGCCGCCCTCCCACCCAAGGCCCCCAAGCGATGACGTCAGGCTGACGTGTCGGGCGCTGCTTCCCGGGCAGGCTCATGGGAGACGACGACGGCAGGGAGCACCTCATGGCGGAGCACGACCTCGGCACACGCACGCTCGGCCCGGAGGGGCTCCGCGTCTCGACGCTCGGGCTCGGCTGCATGGGCATGTCGCAGTCCTACGGCACGGCTGACGAGGCCGAGTCGCTCGCGACGATCGCCCGCGCGCTCGAGCTCGGCATCTTCTTCCTCGACACCGCCGACGTCTACGGCGACGGCCACAACGAGGAGCTCGTCGGTCGCGCGATCAAGAGCCGGCGCGACGAGGTCGTCCTCGCGACGAAGTTCTCGCTGAGCCGCGACGCGTCGGGCGCCATGCAGACGAACGGCCGCCCGGAGTACGTCAAGGCGAGCTGCGACGCGAGCCTGCGACGCCTGGGCGTCGAGACCATCGACCTCTACTACCAGCATCGCGTCGACCGCACCGTCCCGATCGAGGACACCCTCGGTGCGATGGCCGAGCTGGTGCAGGCCGGCAAGGTACGCCACCTCGGCCTCTCGGAGGCCAGCTCGGCGAGCCTCGAGCGGGCCGCCGCCGTGCACCCCATCACCGCGCTGCAGAGCGAGTGGTCACTGTGGACGCGCGACCTGGAGGACGACGTGGTCGGCACCGCCCGCCGGCTGGGCATCGGCATCGTGCCCTTCAGCCCGCTCGGCCGCGGCTTCCTCACCGGCGCGATCACCTCACCCGACGACTTCGGGCCCGACGACTTCCGCAAGAACAACCCGCGCTTCCAGGGCGAGAACTTCGACCGCAACCTCCGGCTCGTCGACGAGGTCCGCCGCATCGCCGACGAGAAGGGCTGCACCGCCGGGCAGCTGGCCCTTGCGTGGGTGCTGGCCCAAGGCGACGACGTCGTGCCCATCCCCGGCACCAAGCGACGCTCCTACCTCGAGGAGAACGCGGGCGCCGTGGCCGTCGAGCTGAGCGAGGACGACCTGCGCCGGCTCGGTGAGATCGGGACGCCGGCCGGCGGACGCTACCCGCAGGCGGACTACACCTACGGCGACAGCCCCGAGCGCACGACGGGCTGAGCCCGTCGCGAGACCCGCGCGCCGCTAGGGTCGGCTCATGCGTGCTGAGCGGGTCACTGACCGGGTCACCTACCACGGCGAGGGCGCCGTCTGGTCGAGCGCGTGGGGCGGGCTGCGCTTCGTCGACATGCACGCCGGCGACCTGATGAGCCTCGCCGCAGCCGGCACAGTGACGCGCGAGCACTTGGGTGAGCTCGCCGCCTGCGTACGCCCGCGGGTCGGCGGCGGGATGGTGGCTGCCGTGAAGCGCGGCTTCATGCTCGAGGACCCGGACGGTACGCGGCACACCCTCCCCGAGCTGTGGAGCGACACCGGCATCCGGATGAACGAGGGCGGCTGCGACCCCGCCGGCAGCTTCTACTGCGGCTCGATGTCCTACTCGCTCGAGCCGGGCGCCGGCAGCGTCTACCGCCTGTCGCCCGGCGGGAAGGTCGACGTGGCCCTGACCGGCGTGACCATCCCGAACGGCTTCGCCTTCTCCCCCGACCACCTCACGGCCTACCACGCCGAGACCACGACCGGTGAGGTCCGCGCCTACAACTGGTCGGTCGAGGACGGGCTGACCAACGGTCGTCCGTTCGCGCGCATCCCCGACGACGCCGGGGCGCCCGACGGGCTGACGGTCGACAGCGAGGGCGGGCTCTGGGTCGCATTGTGGCAGGGCGGCGCGGTGTGGCACTTCGACTCCGCCGGCCGGCACGACGAGACGGTTGAGGTGGGCGCCAGCCAGGTGACTTCGTGCGCGTTGGGCGGCGACGGGCTCGACGAGCTGTGGATCACCACGTCGTGGGAGGGCATGGACGAGGACGCCGAGCCCGTCGCGGGTTCACTGTTCCGAGCGCAGGTCGGCGTCAAGGGGCTCGAGCCGCTGCCCTACGCCGGCTGAGGGCGTCTTCGGCTACCGCACCTTCGCGACGTGCGTGCCGCCGGCCGAAGAAGTCGCCACCGAGCGGGTCAGGGCTCGCAGCGCGTCGCGCGTCTCCCGGTCGGTCGAGTAGATCACCGTGCCGATCATGCCGCGGGTCAGCAGCACCTTGTAGACGTTGCGCACGAGCTGGTCGAAGCGCTCGTCGCTGACCGCCGTGCGGTTGCGGAAGTCGGGGTCTTTGTTCTCCGCCCGCCTGCTGACGAAGCGGCCGTCGCGCCACACGAGGTCCGGGCCGAGTATGACGCCGTTCCAGTCGTACTCGAACCCCTGCGCCGTGTAGACGCACCCCACCTGGTCGATCCCACCGGGATCGCTGGCCCAGAGCGCGGCCGGAGGCACTGCGCCGAGGTAGCGGTCAGCCTTGCTGTTCCACGGACGTGACCAGTCGCCGACCTGCACGTCGTTCACGAGGCTGTCGTCCGCTCGCGGGTTGCTCCACGGCCAGCAGTAGCCCGCCGTCAGGCGGCCGTTGAAGCCCTGCTCCTGCGCGGAGCGGATCGCGGCCTCCAGCTCCTGAGGGGTGTCGGCGACCTCGAGCTGGAAGCGGTCATCGCCGGGCCAGGCGAGGTCGTCGGCCGGTCGGAGGCCGAGGAGCGCCTCGACCCACAAGACGTACGCCAGGCTTCCGCCGCAGCGGAACTGCTCGTCGAGCGGCACCCGCCGCACCGGCAGTCCCCGCGCGGCGGCCGCCGCCTCGATGGTCTCGACCGCTCCCATCTCGCCCGGCCGCACCACCTGGTTCTGGTCGAGCAGGAACACCGGCACACGCGCGGCGTCGAGCAGCTCTTCGATCTGCGGGCGGCCCGTGCGCAGCGCCGCCCGGGTATAGCGGTTGACGGACGTCTCCCGGATGCGGTGCGCCTCGTCGAGGATCAGGACGTCGAGAGCGTTCGGCTCGGCGTCCATGAACGAGTTGAAGTAGCGGAACAGGCGCTGTACGCGGGGCGCCCGCGCGCCCGCCACCTTGCGCAGCGTCTGGGTGAAGGAACGCGATCCCGTCGCGTGGATGACGGTCCTGCCCTGGCGGGCGAGGTCCCCCAACAACGACAGGGCGATGACGCTCTTGCCGCTACCGGGACCACCGGTGATGAGCACCACGGACTTGAAGTCGCTTCGTCGCGCCTTGTCCACCTCGTGGTGGACGAGATCGACGGCGAGCTGCTGATTGCCCTGCAGCGTGAACATCTCGCGCTGTTGGATCTCTTCGGCGGCGACCGTCAGCAGCTGGCGGGAGGGGGCGATGCTGGAGTGCAGGAGCAGGTCGGCTGCTTCCGCCCCCGGTGTCGCGCCGTCCAGCCTCGACCTCAAGAAGTTCAACCAGGCCCCTCGGTCCGCACCCGAGAAGAGCTGACCGTGGGCATCGGGAGCGAGCTCGTAGAGGTCGCTGATCGCCTCGCGCTGCGTGGCGTTGTGGAGGTAGGCCGCCCCTACGACCGCGTCCTCGTCGCCAGACAGCGCCCGGGCGAAGTCCACGATGTGGGTGCAGTAGTTCTTGACCTGTCTCGCCGGGTGGAGCTTGGGGCCGCCCGGCATGCCGGGCACCTCGACGAGGTTGCTGTCGCCCTCCCACGCGTGCGCCGTGGTCCACTGCTTGAGCTCCACCACGACGTAGGACGGGCGCCGGGTGCGCGGGTTGACGCCGGCCAGGACCACGTCCGCCCGCTGCGACGTCAGCGGAAGCTGATACTCGAGAAGCACCTCGACACCCGACAAGCCAGCTTCGACGAGATCTGCCGCCAGCACCGGCAGGCTCCTCTTCCACGAGCGGGACTCCGCGGGCGAGGTGTGTCGTCCGGTCTCATGCAGCATCTGCTCGAACAAGCGCTCGGCGATGGAGTCGGTCGAAGCGGCGAGCGAACCCGCGGAGAGACGAAGCGGCACCGATGTCCCCAGGCAGCACGAAGTGACTCGTGCGGGTGGGGGCATGCAGTGCGCGCCGTATGGGACGACGCGCGCCCGTCGGGCCGCGGCTCGAGGTTATCCGGCATGACCGGCGGCGCGGTGTCGGCGCGCTGTGTGTGCAGCTGGTGTCGTCTGCACAACGCGAGCTGCAGACGCAGAGGCCCTGCGGGGTGTAGCACTGCGTGCTACGGTTGTCTTCATGAGCGAGTCCATCAGCCAGCGCGAGCTCCGCAACGACAGCGCGCGCATCATGAGGGCGCTCGGCGCCGGAGACAGTTTCGTCGTCACCAGCAATGGTCAGCCCGTGGGGGAACTGCGTCCGCTGAGGCGACACACGTTCGTGGATGCCAGTGCCGTCGTCGAGGTGTTCCGCAACGCTCCCGAGGTGGAGTGGCGGCGACTGCGCGACGACCTGGACGCGGTCGCCGATCAGGACGCGACGCCTCGTGCCTGAGCTGCCCGCACGTGCTCTGCTCGACACCTCGGTCGTGATCGACTTCCAGAGGATCCCTGCTGCGCTGCTTCCGGCTCAGGTGGCGATCTGCGCGGTGACCCTCGCTGAACTGGCGGCCGGCCCCTTCGCTACTGCTGATCCCGACGAGCGCGCCCGGAGGCAGGACCGACTGCAGCGGACCGAAGCGGCGTTCGATCCGCTGCCCGTTGATCTCGAAGCCGCACGCGCCTACGGCCGGGTCTACGCGGCCGTCGTCGCCTCCGGTCGGCAGCCCAGACGCCGAACAGCCGACCTTCTCATCGCGTCAGTGGCGGTCGCGCAAGGACTGCCCCTCGTCACCCGCAACGGTGCTGACTTCTCCGGTCTCGAGTCGCTGCTTGACGTGATCGAGGTCTAGAACGTCAGGGCGCGAAGGTCACCGTCATCGTCTTCGTGTAGAAGTCCCGCGCCGCGGTGCCCTGCTCGCGCGGCCCGTAGGACGAGTCCTTGTCGCCCCCGAAGGGCGCGAAGTAGTCCACGCCCGAGGTGGGCGCGTTCACCTTCGCCATGCCGACCTCGAGCTGGGGCACGAGCTTCAGCGCCGAGCCGAGCGAGTCGGTGAAGACCGCGGCCACCAGGCCGTAGGGCACGGAGTTCGTGATGCGTACGGCGTCGTCTGCGTCGGACGCCGCCACCACTGCGCACACCGGGCCGAAGACCTCCTCGCGCAGCAGGCGGTCGTCGGCGGCCAGGCGCGAGACGACGGCGGGCGACACGTACCAGCCTTCGCTGTCACCCGCCGTGCCACCCGTTACGGCGACGCCACCGGCGGAGACGGCCGCGGAGACGGACGACACCACGGCAGAACGCGCGTCGGAGTTGATGACCGGTCCGACCACCGTGTCGGCCGAAGCGGGGTCGCCGTAGGACAGCGCAGCCACAGCCGCGCCCAGCTGCTCGGCGAACGCGTCAGCCGCGGACTGGCCGCCGACGACGATCACCCGCGAGGTGGCCGTGCACTTCTGCCCGGCGTAGCCCATGGCGGCGCCGGCGATCACGCGAGCAGCAACGGCGAGGTCCGCGTCCGGCAGCACGATCGACGCGTTCTGGCCGCCCATCTCGCACTGCGCCGGGATGCCCCGCTCGGCCGCCGCCTTGCGGATGGACGCTCCCACAGCGGTCGACCCGGTGAACGAGACGACGTCAGCGACCGAGATGACCGCCGCGCCCGCCTCTCCCCCGCCGGTCACGACCTGGAACACGCCCTCAGGGAAGGCGGAGGAGAAGATCTCGGCGAGCCGCAGCGCGCACGCCGGCGACTCCTCGGCCGGCTTGAGCAGGACCGTGTTGCCGAACGCCAGCGCGGGCGCGGCCTTCCACAACGGGATTGCGACGGGGAAGTTCCACGGCGTGATGAGCCCGGCCACGCCGTGCGGCTTGCGGCGGGTGTGCAGGAGCGAGACACCGTCGGCGGACGGGATGACGTCGCCCTCGGGGAGCAGCGCCAGCTGGGCGTAGTAACGCAAGATGGCGATGCCACGCGCTACCTCTCCGCGCGCCTCGGTCAGCGGCTTGCCGACCTCGCGGACCACCAGCTCGGCCATCTCGTCCGACGCCCGCGCCAGCGCGGTCGCGCAGGTGTCGAGCGCGACCGAGCGCGAGGTCGCCGTGCCCGTCGCCCACGAGCGGGCGGCCTCCTTCGCGCGGGCGTAGGCGGCGCGTACGTCGTCGGCCGACATCTCCGGCACCGTGGCGATGACGTCCGACGGTGCCTGCGGCGAGGTGCTCTCGAGTGTTGCGGTCACGACTTCTCCTTCAGGGACAACAACTAGCGGCCGACGACGACGACCGGGTTGGACAGCCGCCCCACGCCTTCGATCTCGATGTCGATGACGTCCCCGGCGGCCAGGGTGACGTCGCGGTCGGGCACCAGGCCCGTACCCGTCAGCAGCACGACCCCACGCGGGAACTCGAGCCCGCGGAACAGCCAGTCGACCAGGTCGGGCAGCGTACGGTGCAGTGACGAGGTCGACCCCGCCGACTCCCAGAGCGTCGACGCCTCCCGCGAGATGCGCACCGACATCGCGAACGGCCCCTCGCCCGCCTCCCACACCGGCACGATGCGGTCCGACAGCGCGCACGAGCGCGTGTAGACCTTGGCCTGCGGCAGGTAGAGCGGGTTCTCGCCCTCGATCGACCGGCTGCTCATGTCGTTGCCGACGACGTAGCCGAAGATCTCGCCGCTGCTGTTGACCACCAGGCCGAGCTCGGGCTCGGGCACGTCCCAGCCAGAATCGGCGCGGATGCCCACTGGCTGGCCATCGGTCACGACCCGCGAAGGCACCGACTTGAAGAACAGCTCGGGCCGCTCAGCGTCGTAGACCTGCGTGTATAGCGCGGCGGCGCCGGACTCCTCGCGCCGGCCCTCGCGGGAGCGCTCGTAGGTCACGCCGGCGGCCCACACCTCCTGCTCGTCGACGGGCGGCAGGGGCACACCCTCGACACCTGAGCCGGACACCGAGGAGACGACGGACCGCGCATCGGAGAGCGGCATCGCGAGCAGGTCGCCCAGCGGGTGCCCGAGGGCCACCGTGCCGGAGGCCGACGTCACCGCCCAGCCGGACGACAGGCGTACGAGCGACATCAGACCAGCTCCTTGGCGGGCAGATGGGCGAACCCGGTCACGGAGCTGTGCTCCTCGACGAGGACGGATGACGTGAGCTCCGGAAGCCGTGCCAGCAGCGCGGCCATGCCCGGCCGCGCGTTGTGCGTCTCGTGCGCGGCGGCATCGGCATAGACGGCGGTCACCACCCGCTCGAGCGGGTCGGCGACGCGGTGCACCAGATAGACCAGCGTTCCCGGCTCGTCGGCCTCGACGCCGGGCAGCGCCGCGGAGAGCAGGTCGTCAAACTCAGCTGCGGCCGCGTCAGACACCAATGAGAACCGCACCAGCAGCGACCTCAATGCGAGTCCCGGGGCACCGCACGCCCGCGCGAGCCCTGCAGGAAGTCGAAGTCGGCGCCCTCGTCGGCCTGCAGCACGTGCTGGGTGTAGAGCCACGGCCAGCCGCCGGTCGCGGTGTCAACGGTCTGCTCCCACGACGGCTTGCGCGAGGCGAGCTCCTCGTCGGAGACGTCGACGCTGAGCCGCCGGTTGGGCACGTCGAGGGTGATCGTGTCGCCCGTGCGCAGCAGGCCGAGCGGGCCGCCGACCGCCGCCTCCGGGGCGACGTGCAGTACGACCGTGCCGTAGCCGGTGCCGCTCATGCGCCCGTCGCTGATGCGGACCATGTCGGTGACGCCCTGCTCGATGAGCTTCTTGGGCAGCGGCACGTTAGCGACCTCCGGCATGCCCGGGTAGCCGCGGGGACCGGCGCCGCGCACGACGATCACGTCGTCGGCGGTGATGTCGATGTCGGGGTCGTCGGCGAGCCGGTGATACTCCTCCGGCGAGTCGAAGACCACGGCACGGCCGGTGTGCGTGAGCAGCTCGGGCGAGGCCGCCGACTGCTTGAGCACCGCCCCCTGCGGGGCGAGGTTGCCGTGCAGGATCGCCGTGCCCGTGCCGGCCGGCTGCAGCGGCTCGGCGAAGGTCCGGATCACCTCGCGGTTCCAGCACTCGGCGTCGGCCACTAGCGAGCCGATCGGCTGGCCCGTGACGGTCACCGCGGAGCGGTTGAGCAGCCCCGCGTCGGAGAGCTCGCGCAGCACGGCCGGCAGGCCACCCGCGTAGCAGAAGTCCTCCATGAGGAACCGGCCCGACGGCATGAGGTCGACCAGCGTCGGCACCGGCCGGGCGAGCCCGTCGAACTCGTCGAGCGTGAGCGGGACGCCCAGCCGGCCGGCGAGCGCCAGCAGGTGGATGATCGCGTTGGTCGAGCCGCCGATCGCGGCGACCGCGCGGATCGCGTTCTCGAACGCCTCGCGGGTCATCACGTCGGAGGGCTTGAGGTCCTCCTCGACCATGCCCACGATGCGCTGTCCGGCGGCCTGGGCCACCTCCATGCGGCGCATGTCCACGGCAGGCCACGACGCCGAGCCAGGCAGCTGCATCCCGAGCGCCTCGGCCACGCACGCCATGGTCGACGCCGTGCCCATGGTCATGCAGTGGCCGGCCGAGCGGGCCATGCAGCCCTCGGCCATCGCGCCCTCCTCGGGCGTCATGCGGCCGGCCTTCATCTCGGTCTCGAAGCGCCACACGTGGGTGCCCGAGCCGACGTCCTGGCCGCGGAACTTGCCGTTGAGCATCGGGCCACCGGTCACCATGATCGAGGGCAGGTCGACCGAGGCCGCACCCATCAACAGGCCTGGCGTGGTCTTGTCGCAGCCCGAGAGCAGCACGACGCCGTCGAGCGGGTTGCCGCGGATCAGCTCCTCGGCCGTCATCGCGATCATGTTCCGGTAGAGCATCGCCGTGGGCCGGATCAGCGTCTCGCCGGTCGAGACGACCGGGAAGATGAGCGGGAAGCCGCCGGCCATGTAGACGCCGCGCTTGACCGCCTCGGCCACCTTGTCGAGGTGGGCGTTGCAGGGTGCGAGCTCCGACCAGGTCGTGGCGATGCCGATCACGGGGCGGCCGTCGAAGACCTCCGCGCCGTAGCCCTGGTTGCGCACCCAGGATCGGTAGAGCATGCCCGAACGGCCGGTGCCGCCGAACCAGGCCTGGCTGCGCCGGCCCGTCTCGCGGGCCTTGTCGCCGCCGCCGACAGCCGCGTCGACGGACCCGTCGGCGGGACCCTCAACGACACCCTCGTCGATGCTCACATCCACCCTCCGTCCACGACCCAGCTCTGCGCCGTGCAGGCAGCGCTGTCGTCTGCTGCCAACCACAGTGCCATGCGCGCCACGTCGGCCGGAACCAGCCTCCGGCTCAGTGCCTGCTCGCGCTCGATCGTGGCCTCCGCCTCGGCGTCCACCCAGTGCTCGAGCTGGCGCGCGGTCATGACCCAGCCGGGCACGATGCAGTTGACCCGGATGCCGTCCGGCCCCAGCTCCTGCGCGAGCGCGCGCGTCAGCCCCTCGATCGCCGCCTTCGCCGTCCGGTAGACCACGAGGTCGCGCAGCTTGATGTGGGTGCTGATCGAGCCGAGGTTGATCACCGACCCGCCGCCGGCCGCCCGCATCATCGGCACGACCGCCTGGGTGGCGAAGAAGTGGTGGTCGAGGTTGACCCGCATGCGCTCGTCCCAGAACGCCGGCGTCACCTCCGCCGAGCGGTGCCGGGCGTCGTTGGCCGCGTTGTTGACCAGCACGGTGAACGGGCCGGTGGCCGCCGCGAGGTCAGCGATGGCAGCGGCGTACGCCTCCAGGTCGCTCACGTCGACGCGCCGGAACACGGCCCCGGTCTCCGCCGCCAGCGCCTCCCCCGCGGCGTCCTGCACGTCCACGAACGCCACCGACGCGCCCTGCGCCGCGAACTGCGACACGAACTCCGCTCCGAGCCCGGTCGCTCCCCCGCTCACCAGCACGCTGCGCCCGCGCAGCGAGGGATAGGACGCGTACGCCGTCACGCAGCCGCTCCCGGCACGACGACCGCGCGCCCGACCGCCCCCGACGCGAGCGCGTCGTAGGCCTCCGCGACGCGCTCGAGCGGGTAGGAAGCACCCAGCAGCAGGTCGAGCGGGAGCCGGCCGGCGGCGTACAGCTCGAGCAGGCGCGGCAGGTCGACCGGCGGGTTGGCCGAGCCGTAGAGGCTGCCGACCAGGCGCTTCTGCTGCTGCACGAGCTCGTTGACCGGCACGGGCACGGTCGCCCCGACCGCGGAGAGGCCCACCGCGACCACCGTGCCGCCCGGCCGGACGGCGCTGAACGCCTGGGCCAGGGTGGCGGGGGCGCCGACGGCCTCCACCGCCATGTGCGCCCCACCGCCGGTCGCCTCCTGCACCGCCTCGACCACCTCGGCGGGCGAGAGCCCCGAGGCGTCGACGGTGGCCGTCGCCCCGAGCCGCGACGCGAGCGCCAGCTTGTCGGCCGCCACGTCGACGACCACGACCGGCCCGGCCCCGACCAGGTGCGCGCCTATGACGGCCGAGAGGCCGACGCCGCCCGCCCCGACCACGAGAAGCGAGCGTCCTGCCAGGGACCCCTCGGCCGAGGCCACGTTGAGCACGGCCCCGACCCCGGTCACGACCGCGCAGCCGGCGATCGCCGCCACCGCTGAAGGCACCTCCTCAGGCACCACCACCGCCGCGCGGCGCGACAGCACCACGTGCTCGGCGAAGCACGACACCCCGAGGAAGTGGTGCACCTGCTCCCCCGCGGGCGTCGAGAGCCGCGACGTCGCGTCCATGAGCCCGCCGCTGCGTGCCTGGACGCGGCCGTAGACGCACATCACCGGCCGGCCGGTCACGCAGTACTCGCACTGCCCGCACCTCGGCCGCCACGTGAACACGACCCGGTCGCCCACCGAGACGTCGGGCGCGCGCGACTCCTCGACCACCCCGACCCCCTCGTGACCGAGGACGACCGGCAGCGGGCAGGGGATGTCACCGCTCATGTAGTGCAGCTCGGTGTGGCAGACGCCGGCCGCCTCGACGCGTACGCGGAGCTCGCCCTCGTGCGGGTCGGCCAGCTCGACGTCCTCGACCTGGACCGGGGTGCCGGGTGAGCGCAGGACCGCCGCCCTCACCGTTGCCACACCTCGGCGGGCGGCTCGAGCCCGGCGAGCTCGTCCCACAGCGCGTCGGGCACCTCGACCGACGCGAGTGCGATCGTCGCGTCGATGCGCTCGGGCCGCGACGCGCCCACGACCGTGGAGGTGATGCGCGCGTCACGCAGCGAGTCCTGCAGCGCCGCTGCAGCGAGGGGTACGCCGTGGCGGGCGCACGCCGCCTCGATCCGCTCCGCCGCCTCGAGGACCGCCGCCGGGGCTGGCGCGTAGCAGTAGCGCTGGACGACCGAGGGGCCCTTGGCCAGCAGCCCGCCACCGAAGGGCGCGCCGTTGAGCACCGCGACGCCGAAGTCGGCGGCCTCCGCGAGCAGCGGCTCGGCCGAGTGGTCGAGCAGGGTCCAGCGGTTGTGCGTCAGCACGACGTCGAACGCCCCCGTCGCCGCGAAGCGCCGCAGCAGGTCGATCGGCCCTCCGGCGACGCCGATCGAGCCCACGACGCCCTCGGCGACGAGCTCCTTCATCACCTCGACCGGGCCGCCGGGCGCCATGGCCGCCTCGAAGCCGATGCGCTCCGGGTCGTGCAGGTGCAGCAGTGGCAGGAAGTCGACACCCAGCCGGTCGAGCGACTCGCGCACCGACTCCCGCGTGCGCGGCCCGTCGAACGGCCCGTCCTTCACCGGGTCCACCTTCGTGGCCAGCAGGAGGCCGGGCGGAACCCCGCCGATCTCACGCAGCACCGAGCCGAGCCGCTGCTCGGAGACGCCGTAGCCGTTGGAGGTGTCGACGAAGTTCAGCGGCCCGGCGAAAGCGCTCCGGGCGGTGGCCATCGCCTGCTCCTCCGGCACGGGCGCGTAGACGCCCGCCATGTCGCCGAGCTCGCCGGTGCCCACGCAGAGCGCGGTGACCTTCCAGCCGGTGCGGCCCAGCGCACGCGGCGCCAGCACGTCGATGCTCATCCCTGCGACCCCGGTGCACGCGTCACGAACGCCTCCCGCCCGGCATGGTAGGCCTCGACCACCCGGTCGAGCACCGCGTCGGTCGTGGCGTCCGCCCCGGTCGAGCCCGGGTGCTCCGCGCGCCACTGCGCCATCCGGTGCACTGCGCGGTGGAAGGTGAGCTTCGGCGCGAAGCCCGGCACGAAGCGCCGGATCTTCGAGTTGTCGAACACCGCGCTGTGGGCGAGGTCGCCGACCAGCAGGTCGGACCAGAACCAGTCGGGCGCGACCACCGGGAAGAGCTCGGAGGCGACGTGCACGAGCTTCGGCTCCACGCCGAGCCCCTCGCCGATCAGCGTGTAGATCTGGTCCCAGGTGTAGACGTCGTCACCGGTGATGTGGAACGTCTCGCCGATCGCCCGCGGGTTGCCCAGCAGCCCGACGAGCCCGACCGCGAAGTCCTCCGCGTGCGTCAGCGTCCAGAGCGACGTGCCGTCGCCGTGCACCGGGATCTCCGCTCCTCGCGCGATGCGGTCCACGACGGTCCACCCGCCGGGCAGCGGCGGGTTGGCGTCGTCGTAGGTGTGCGACGGCCGGACGATCGTGACCGGGAAGCCGGCCGATGCGTACGCGTCCTGCAGCGCCTGCTCGGCGCGGATCTTGGCGCGCGCGTACTCCAGGAAGCGGTTGTGCGTCGGCGTCGACTCCGTGACCGGCGTCTGGAGCACCGGCTTGCCGTAGACCGAGGCCGAGCTGATGTGGACGTACTGCCGGGTCCGTCCGGTGAACAGCTTCACCATGCGTTCGGCGTCGTCGCGGTCGTAGGAGAGGAAGTTGACGACCGCGTCGAACTGCTCGTCACCGAGCGCGGCCTCGAGCGAGGCGTCGTCGGTCACGTCGCCGGTGAGCAGGCGTACGTCTGCGGGCAGCGAGCGCGCCGCCGCGTTGTTGCCGCGGTTGAGGACCGAGACGGACAGGCCCGTCTCGATGGAGAGGCGTACGCAGGACGCGCTGATCGTGCCGGTGCCGCCGAGGTAGAGGACGCGCAGGCCTGCGGAGTCGTAGGTGAGCATGGAGTGGGGTTCCCTTCGAGCGTGGTTGCGGGTCAGAGCCGGCCGGCGTACCAGTCCTCGAAGCCGTTCTCGACGACGCTGACGAGCAGGTCCTCTGCCCGCACCCCGGCCTCGCCCAGCCGGTGCACGAGGGCCTCGTAGAGCTCGCGCTTCTTCGAGACGGGGTACATGTGCACCATCGTGATGCGGATCAGGACCAGGCGCTGGCGGTCGACGCCGCCGTAGGTCGGGCTGAACACCAGCTCGCCCGGGCCGTGCGGCCTGAAGACCTGGAAGAGGTCGTCGGCCGGCACGCCGAGCGAGTCGAGCTGGGCCTGGTGGATGGCCTCGCTCAGCGCCTCGTGCGAGGAGTCGAACAGGTCGCGGTCGAGGTCGACCTGGATGAGCGGCACAGGGGGCTCCTAGGTGAGGGGGTCATTTGATGGCGCCGGCGGACAGGCCGCGCTCGAAGAGCCGCTGCAGCGAGAGGTAGGCCACGATCTCGGGGATGGCCGTCAGCACGGCCGAGGCGAGGATCTTGGTCTGGTCGTTGCTGAACTCGCCGACGAAGAACTGCGGCACGAGCGTGATGGTCTGGAGGTCCTGGCTCTGCAGGAACACCAGCGGGAAGAGGTAGTCGTTCCACGCGCCGATGAGGGTGAAGATGAGCACCGCGGCGGCGATCGGGCGGGTGAGTGGTATGACGAGGTGCCAGAAGGCGCGCACCGAGCTGGCGCCATCGACCCGGGCGGCCTCGAACAGCTCGTCGGGGACGCCGTTGAGGAAGTTGCGGGTCAGCAGCACCGCGAAGGGCACCTGCAGCGCGGCCAGGGGTAGGACGACCGCCCAGTACGTGTCGTAGATGCCCAGCCGCATGGCCGTCGCGAACAGCGGAGCCAGCAGCACCACCTCGGGCAGGGTCAGGCAGGCGAGCAGCAGCCAGAACCACAGCTCGCGGCCGCGGATGCGCAGCTTGGCGAAGCCGAAGGCCGCCAGCATCGTCACCGCGTAGACCAGCACGATCACCGAGACCGCGATGATGACGGTGTTGACGAAGAACTTCGCCAGGCCGGGCACCTGCAGCACCGCCCGGTAGTTGCCCCAGCCGTCGCCGGCCAGGGAGCCCTGGACCATGACGATCAGCGGGAACAGGAAAGGGATCACCATGAGCGTGACGACGACCTGGAGCAGGACCTTCTGCCACAGCGTACGGACCTCGAACATCAGCGCACCCCGCTCTTCTCGCGTCCGCGCAGCTGCAGGACGACCGCCATCACCAGCGCGACGACCAGCAGGATCACCGAGAGCGCGGCGCCGTAGCCGACGTGCGCCTGCGGGATCGTGATCCGGTAGATGTAGGTGCCGAGGAACTCGGTGGCGTAGTTCGGGCCCGCCGAGGTCACCAGCCAGGGCACGTCGAAGGTCTTCATGACCCCGATGGCGCTCAGGATCGCCAGCGCCAGGGTCGTGCCGCGCACGCTCGGCCAGATGATGCTGGTAATCGTGCGCAGGTTGCCGGCGCCGTCCATGCGCGCCGCCTCAAGCACCGAGGGGTCGATCTGGCTCATGGCGGCGAAGTAGAGGACGAAGGTCAGCCCCGTCCACTGCCACACCGTGATGGCCATGACGACCCACAGCGCGGTGCTCGTCTGCCCGATCCACGGCTGCTCCAGCGAGCTCAGTCCGATGTGGCCCAGCACCCAGTTGAACTGGCCGTCAGGGGCGAACATCCGGCGGAACACCGGAGCCGTGATCGCCGGCGCGAGCACCACCGGGATGAACACGATGACCTTGTAGACCACCGCGAACTTGATCTTCGAGTGCAGGAGGACGGCGAACAGCATGCCGATCGCCGTCTGCACGACGAAGGTCACGGCGAAGAAGAGCACCGTGTGCCGGATCGCGCCCCAGAACACCGGGTCGTGGAAGATCCGGTCGTAGTTGCGGGTGCCGACATGCTCGGGACCGGGGCTGATGCCGTCCCAGTTGAGCGTCGAGATGTAGGCGGTGTAGCCGATGCAGTAGTAGATCAGCCCCACGCACAGCAGCAGCGCCGGCAGGATCCAGAGGAAGCCCGAGGCCGTGAGCCGGCGGCCGCTCCTGCGGCCGCCGGCTCCACCCGCCGGCGCGCCGGGCCGGCCGGTCGCCGGGGCGTCGGCCCCAGGCGTACCGGTCTGTCCCAGTCGTGTCGCTCCGGCGCGGCTCATCACTTGAACGTGAGGCCCGCGGCGACAGCCGCAGCCTGCATGGTCTTCGCGGCCTCCTCAGGAGACGCCTTGCCCGAGGCCACCGAGGTCGCCGCTGCCAGCATCGCGGCCTGGATGTCGGCGCCGAGCAGGGCGAACCGCGGCTCGCTCACCGAGCCCACGCTCTTCACGAGGTCCTGGACCGGGGTGGTCTGGACGGCCGGGTCGACCAGCTTGATCGTGTCGAAGTTCGGCTGCGCCGACTTCAGCGCGGGGAACGTGTCGAGCTGGTCGGCCACGACCTGCTGGCCCTCGGGCGAGGTCGCCAGCCAGGTCGCGAAGGTCTCGGCCGCCGCCTTGTTCTTGGACTTCTTGGCCACCGCGAGCCCGAAGTCGGAGTCGCCGAACATCTCGCTGGTGTTGCCGCTGCCGGCGACGTCCGGGAAGCGGATGGGGACGATCGGGAAGGGCTTGGCGCCCGAGACGCCGGCCGAGGACAGCGCCGTGGTCATGCCCTTCTCGGTGGCGTACTGGGTGTACCACGTCCCCATCATCACCATCGCGTACTTGCCGGTGAGGAAGTCGTTGTTGGCGTCGGGGTACTGCTGGTAGCCGATCGCGCCCTCCTGCATGATCTTCTGGTCGAAGAGCTGCTTCCAGATCTCCCAGGTCTTGACGATGCCCGGGTCGTCCCACTTCACCTCGCCCTTGGACGCCTTGGTCCACAGCCCCGGCTGCACGGAGTTCGCGATCGCCTGCAGGGTGTCCTGGTCGAAGCCCTGCTGCGACGCGCCCTGCACGAAGCAGCCCTGCTTGGCGGCCTGGAAGGTCTTGCACGCGGCGACCCACTCGGCGAGCGTCGTCGGCGGCTGGACGCCGTACTTGTCGAACAGCCCCTTGTTGATCCAGAGGGTGCCGGCGAAGGTCGAGCCCACCGACAGCGCGGTCAGCTTGCCGTCTGCGGTCAGGCCGCTCACGCCGATGGGGGCGACCTTGCTCTGCCAGTCCTCGCCCAGCGCCTTCTCGACGACGGGCGTGAGGTCCTCGGCGAAGGACTTGAACTGCGCGACGTAGGCGCCCGGCTGCATGTCGAAGACGTCCGGGCCGCTCGAGGACGCGAGGGCCGGCCGCAGGGCCGCGGTCCAGTCCTTGATCGACACGAGTTTGAAGTTGACCTTGATGTCGGGGTACTTCTTGTTGAACTCGGCGATGTAGTTCTTCGCCGTGGCGGCGTCGGTGGGCGTCCACCCCCACCAGCTCACGGTGCCCTTCGTGGCGGACCCGCCGCCGGAGGACCCGGAGGAGCCCGAGCCGCCGCCGCACGCGGCCAGGGGCAGGGCGACGAGGCATGCGGTGGCCAGCGCGAGGGCGCGGGGCTTCGACGTGGCGAACAGGTTCATGGCTTCCTCTGGTGGGAGACGTCGGTGTTCCTACAGGGGTGGAGCTGGGCGCTCAGCCCTTGGCGAGCTCCGCGCGCAGGCGCTCGCGCACGACGCAGTCGTCGAAGGCGAAGGAGTCGGCCAGGGCGACGAGCTCGCTGTCGTCGAGCCCGCGGAAGAGCCGGGCGTAGTCCAGCGCCAGCGGCTGGGCGAACGTGATGTTGTTGAGCAGGGTGCGGACCCAGTCGAAGCGGCCCCACGGGTAGGGGTCGAAGTCCGGGAACTCGCGGTCCATGAGGTCTTGTACGGGTTGGGTGACCTCCCGCGGGCCCCAGCCGTCGCTGCCCCACTGGTCGGAGCCGAGGCGGTCCTTCTTCGCGACGAAGTCGCTCACGAGCCGGCGGTAGGGCGAGTCGGGAGCGGCCGCGGTGAGGCCCTGCCGGCCGATGTCCTTGTACATCCACGACGCCCAGCCGGCGTCGTGGTCGCGGTAGATCTCGAGCTGGTCGTGCAGGATCTGGTAGCGCTCGTCGTCCACAGCGGGGTCACCGGTGTAGATCGGGCCGAACTCGCCGACGTAGATGGGGGTGCCCGTGCGGCGGGAGTACTCGCTGCGCTGCAGGAACTTCTCCTCCGCGGCCGCCTTGGAGTAGTCGTTGCTGCGCCCGAGGCCCTTGGGGACGTAGTCGTGGCAGGTGTAGATCGTGTTCTCGAACGGCTCGTCGAAGATGTCGAACTCGGTCGAGTAGGTGTTGCCGTCGAGGAAGATGACGTGCTTGTCGTCGATGGCCCGGATCGCGGCCACCAGCCGCTTGTAGAACGGCCCGACCACCGCGCGCGACTCGTCGGCCGGCTCGTTCATCAGGTTGTAGCCCGCGACCCAGACGTTGTCCTTGTAGTGCTCGGCGATCGCCTCCCAGATGCCGACGACGCGGTCCTGGAAGTGCGGGTGCTCCCAGAACAGCGCCCGGTGGGTCGCGTTGTCGGAGTGCCAGTGCTGGTTCTGCGATCCCGGCAGCGCGTGCAGGTCGACGACCGTCGTGATCCCGTGCGCGGCGCACGCGTCGACCAGCCGGTCGAGGTGGCGGAAGGCGTCCTGCTTGATGACGAAGGGACGCGCGTCGTCCTCGAAGTGGCGGTAGTTCACCGGCACGCGTACGCAGTTCAGCCCGGTCTCCGCGAGGAACGCCGCGTCCGCCTCGCCGAAGAAGCTGGTGAGCAGCCGCTCGAAGAAGAGCTCGTAGCGCTCGTCGCCGAGCACCTTGCGCACCTCCGCGCGCATCATCCACTCGTTCGCGCCGTAGCCGGTCACGAAGTTCTCCATGTTGAGCCAGCCGCCCACGCACACTCCGCGCAGGCGCACCGGCTGGCCGTGGACGTCGAGCACCGAGGTGCCTCTCGTGCGCACGTGGGTCAGGGCGTTCTCGCTCACAAGGCTTCCTTCGTTGGAGTCCGGTGTGTCGAAACTTTCGAAGAGTTTCAGCGGCGTGCAGGACGCTAGACGCCGATGCTGCACCTCGTCAAGGTTCGTCTGCATAACGATTTCGACGTCAACAGCGCCTGTGGGACAGGCGATTCGCCGGAGCAAGCATCGACATCAGCCCGCCGGATGTCATCGATACTTCTCGTAAACCGTGTCACCATGGCGGCCGAGGGACACCGACGCGGGACAATGAGCGTCCGTACGCCGAGCAGGAGGACCCGTGAGCGAGGTGGGGGCGCCGCGCAAGAGACCGACGCTCGCCGGAGTCGCGTCTGCGGCCGGCGTGTCGCTCGCAACCGTGTCGAAGGTGCTCAACGGCCGCGAGGACGTCGCGGAGGACACCCGCGCCCACGTCCTGAGGATGCTGGAGCAGCACGACTACGTCGCCTCCCCCAAGCGCCGCAAGCCCGGCGTGCGCCGCACGATCGGGCTGGTCTTCGACGACTTCATGAGCCCCTACGCCACCGAGCTGATCCGCGGCGTGACCGACACCGGCGGCGAGCTCGACATCGACGTGGTGGTCGGTCGCTTCTCCGGACCGTCGGCTCCCGGCAGCCGGACCCGCACCTGGGCCCAGCGCCTGAGCAGCGCCGGCCGCGACGGGGTCGTCATCGTCACCAGCGACCTCGACCCGGGCCAGGTCCGCAGCTTCCAGAAGGCTCACCTGCCGCTCGTCGTCATCGACCCGGTGCACACGCCCGAGGCCGAGGTCACGAGCATCGGGGTCACCAACTGGACCGGCGGACTCTCGGCGACCGAGCACCTCATCGGCCTGGGCCACCAGCGCATCGCCTACCTCGGCGGCCCTTCCGAGGCTGCGGTCAACCTCGCCCGCCGGCACGGCTACCGCGCCGCCATGGAGCGGGCCGGGCTGCCGTGCCCGCCGGAGCTCGCCGTGGACGCGGGGTTCGGCTTCGAGGCGGGCGTACGCACCGGGAGCCACCTGCTCGACCTGGCCGAGCGCCCGACCGCGGTGTTCGCCGTCACCGACGTCACCGCACTGGGCGTCATCCAGGCAGCGCACAGCAGGGGTCTGCGCGTCCCCGAGGACCTCAGCGTCGTCGGGTTCGACGACACCTACATGGCCGAGTGGGCAACGCCCGCGCTGACGACGGTCCACACGCCGCTGCAGGACGTGGGCCGGCTCGCGGTCCGGACGCTCAAGCGGCTCATGGAGGGCGAGACCGTCGACTCCCACCACATCGAGCTGGCGACCAACCTGGTCGTCCGCGACTCGACGACTCAGCCGCCGCCGTGACCGGGCGCAAGCCGCCCGGAGTGCCCGTCGAGACGTGGGTCGAGCGCCAGATCCGCGAGGCGCAGGAGCGCGGCAGCTTCGACGGTCTCCCCGGCACGGGCAAGCCGATCGAGGGGCTCGGCCAGCCGCGCCACGAGCTCGCGTGGGTCGCCGAGAAGGTCCACCGCGAGCAGCTGCCCGTCGGCGGCATCCTGCCGCCCTCCCTCGCGCTCGCGAAGGAGGTCGAGGACCTGCCCGAGCGGCTGGCCCGCGAGCGCTCCGAGCGCAAGGTCCGGGAGCTCGTCGAGGACCTCGACGTACGCATCCGCGCCGCCGTCCGCGGACCGCAGGTCGGGCCTCCCCTGCGCGTAGGCGTGCAGGACGTCGAGGCCCACGTGGCCCGCTGGAGGGCAAGCCGCTAGAGCCTGGTCACCGCGGCGCCACCGGCGTACCCTCCCGCTACGGAGGTCGCGCGGGCGGCGCAGCGCCTGTGCGACGTGCCCGTCGACCTGGGGGTCCGCCGTGAACATCCGGCACCGCGTTCTTCTCGCTCTTGCAGCAGCCATCCTCGGGCTCACCACCGCAGCGCCGGCCGGCGCCGCGACCAACGAGCTCGACACCGCCTGGGCCCACGGCGGCAAGCTGTTCGGCCTGGGCGCGGTGCAGCTCGTCGACAGCCACGGGCGGGCAGTGCTCGCTCGCGTCCTGCCCGACGGCGCGATGCGCGTCACCCGGCTGACCTTCGCCGGAGCCCCGGACCCGAGCTTCGGCACGAGCGGCAGCGTCACCCTGCCGCTCCGCTCCTTCGTCCCGCCGCCGGGCGAGGGGGGTGGGCTGCCGGAGGTGGACGCGCTCTACCCCGCCGGCGTCAGCGAGCTGCCGGACGGCCGGCTCGTCGTGCTGGGCACCTCCGGCAACAACGTCGGGTTCGAGCTCGTGCGGCTGCGGCCGAACGGCTCCACGGATCCGACCTTCGTCGGTGTCGGCTACAACCCCGTCGGCGAGTACGTCGACAACGGCGGGGCGTCAGCCCTGGTCACCTACCCCGACGGCAGCGCGCTCGTCGCGGTCAACCGCTTCGCCGACCAGCACTGGCTGCAGCGCTTCGCCCCGGACGGCACCCTCGACACCCGGCCGGGCAGCCGGATCGACGTGCCGAACCGCCCGCTCTGCAGCGTCGACGGCACTCCGCCCCTGCCGCGGTGCTACGACGGCTGGTCCGCCGACATCAACCACCTGCTCCTCCGCCCCGACGGCAGGATCGTCGTGGTGCTGTCCAACTCCGACGCGACGATGCACTCGTTCGTCGCGCAGTTCCTGCCCTCGGGAGCCCTCGACACCTCGTTCGGCCCTGGCGGCGTCGCGGAACTGCCGCTCGGCCATGCCTACGGCGCCGTGCTCTCACCCTCGGGTGACCTGTTCCTGTCGGGCGTCCCGTCCTTCCCCACGCCCGCGACGCCGCCTGCACCCGTCCGCGTCGTCGACCTGACGGGTACGGGTCGGCTGCGGGCAGCGTTCGGTGACCACGGCGTCGCGACCGCGTGGAACGGGCTCTACCGCGCGCCCGACGGGCGCAGGAGCGCCGACGGCGGGCTCGCCCTGGACGCCTCCGGGCGCGTCGTCGTCGCCGGCACCGGCCTGAGCACCGTGGACGCTGGCGTGCAGTACTGCTCGGTCACCCGGTTCACAGCGTCCGGCGCGCTCGACCGGAGCTACAGCCTGGACCACGACGGCACGGCGACCGACGGGCGACGCAACTCCTCGCGGTGCCGCGGCATCACTGTCGACGCAGCCGGTGGCTACCTGGTCTCGGCAGGCACCGACGACCTGCCGACCACCTCGCTGGTCGAGCGGTTTCGGCCCTGAGGACGCTCACCCGTTGGCCCGCCCGCCGACCAGCGGCTCGAGGGTCAGCTCGGGGTGCTCACGAGCCACGGTCGAGAGCCGCCAGCGGTTGACGAACAGCGCCAGCGCCTGGCCGTCCGAGCGCGTGAGCAGCTCGGCGCCCGGCAGCCGCGACAGCTTCGGCGCCGCGTCGGGGTCGGTGCGCATCGCGAGCTGGTACTCCAGCGGCTCGAGCGAGACGGCCGCTCCGAACTCGTGCTCCATGCGGTAGGCCGCCACCTCGAACTGCATCGGCCCCACCGCCGCCAGCACCGGCGCCTGGTCGCCGCGCAGGTCCGAGCGCAGCACCTGCACGACGCCCTCGTGGTCGAGCTGCTCGATGCCGCGCCGGAACTGCTTGTAGCGCCCGACGTCCTTGGCCCGCACCACGCTGAAGTGCTCGGGCGCGAACGACGGGATGCTGGGGTACTCGACCGGCTCGTCGACGTAGAGCGAGTCGCCGACGCGCAGCGCGTTGGCGTTGACCAGGCCGATCACGTCACCGGGGTAGGCGAGGTCGAGCGTCGAGCGCTCCCGTCCCAGCATCGACTGGGCGTACTTGGTGTGGAACGGCTTGCCGGTCGAGCCGTGCGTCACCACCATGCCGCGCTCGAAGACGCCGGAGCACACGCGGGCGAAGGCGACGCGGTCGCGGTGGGCGGTGTCCATGCCCGCCTGCACCTTGAAGACGAACGCGCTGAACGGCGCGTCGAGCGGGCGGCGCTCACCGCTGACCGAGGGCCGCGGGGCCGGGCTGGGAGCCGCCTCGACGAGCGCGTCGAGCAGCTGGCGTACGCCGAAGTTCTGCACCGCAGACGCGAACAGCACCGGCGTCGTGAGCTCCTCGAGGAAGCCCTCCTGGTCGTGGTCGCTGTCGGAGGCCTCGAGCAGCTCGGACTCCTCGAGCGCGGTCTCCCACACGTCGCCCTCGCGCTCGAACGCCTCGACCGGCTTGAGCACCTCCTGCGGCGCGGCGGTCGCACCGCCCGCGGTACGGGTGAAGCGGACGTACTCCCCCGTGCGCCGGTCGAGCAGCCCGCGGAAGTCGCCCGCGATGCCGACCGGCCAGTTGATCGGGGTCGGGCGCAGCCCGATCGTCTTCTCGATCTCGTCGAGCAGCTCGAGCGGCTCGCGGCCCGGGCGGTCCCACTTGTTGATGACAGTGATGATCGGCACCTTGCCCGCGCGGCAGACCTCGAACAGCTTGAGCGTCTGCGGCTCCAGGCCCTTGGCCGCGTCGAGCAGCATGACCGCCGCGTCGACGGCGGCGAGCACGCGGTAGGTGTCCTCGGAGAAGTCGGCGTGGCCCGGGGTGTCGAGCAGGTTGACGACCGCGTCGCCGTAGGAGAACTGCAGCGCGCTCGACGTGATCGAGATGCCGCGGTTGCGCTCCATCTCCATCCAGTCGCTGACCGTGCCGCGCCGGCCGGCCTTGCCGTGCACGGCACCGGCCTCCGAGATCACGGCGGCGTGCAGCGCCAGCGCCTCGGTCAGCGTCGACTTGCCGGCGTCGGGGTGCGAGATGACCGCGAACGTACGTCTGCGGGCAGCCTCGCGCGCTGCCACGCCGGGTGCGGCGACGTCCTGCGTGGCGCTGCTCATGACGTGCGGGGCCCCTGACTCGTGCTCGACGGTGTGCTGCTGAACCGTCCCAGGCTACGTGGCCGCGGGTACGTGCTCCCGCCACTCGGAGGCCAGCAGGCCGAAGCGCAGCTCGTCGACGCAGGCCCCCAGGACGTAGGCCGACTCGCGGTCGGTGCCCTCGTGCACGAAGCCCGCGGCCAGCGCGGCCCGCTGCATCGGCACGTTGCTGCCCAGTGTCTCGAGCGAGAGCCGGTGCAGGTGGCGGATGCGGAAGGCGTAGAAGCCCAGCAGTCGCAGCACCTCCGTGCTCAGCCCCTCGCCGCGCGCGCTGCGGCTCAGGGCGATGCCGATGTGGGCGGTGCCCTGGTGCTCGTTGAGCCCCCACAGCCCGGAGTCGCCGACCCAGGCCAGCTCGGGGTCGCCCGCCCGGCAGATCGTGAACCAGACGTGGGCGGGGTCGGGCTCGCCGCTGCTGCCCGCGCGGTCGTAGCGGGCGAGCGCCTGCTCCAGCGTCCGCGGGCGCCAGGCGGTGTCGTCGGCGACCGCGTGCAGGGCCCAGTCGTTGCCCTGCTCGGCGAACCGCGCCTCCACGTCTTCGCGACGGAACTCCCGCAGCACCATCCGCTCACCCCGCAGCATGCCGGTCAGGCTAGCGACGCGCTGGCTATCGTGCTGCGGATGAGCGACTGGCCCGTGTGGGCGACCGAGGACGTGCACGTGGTGCCGGCGGACCCGGCGTGGGCGCAGCTCGGGGAGGCGCTGCGTACGCGGCTCGACGTCCTGCTCGCCCCGTGGCTCACCGCGCCGGTCGAGCACGTCGGCTCCACGTCGGTGCCCGGGCTCGACGCCAAGCCGGTGCTCGACGTGCAGGCGCAGGTCCGCGACCTCGCCTGCGCGGAGGAGCTCGCGGACGTGCTGGCGCCGGAGGGCTGGAACTACGTGCCGCCGGAGCTCGACGAGCGAGCCTGGCGGCGCTTCTACGTGCTGGTGCGCGACGACCGGCGCGCCGCGCACCTGCACGTGATGACCGCAGGCACGCCGCGCTGGCACGAGCAGGTCGAGTTCCGCGACCGGCTGCGCGCCGACCCCGACCTGCGCGACGCCTACGCCACGCTCAAGCGGCACCTCGCCGCACGGCACGCGAGCGACCGCGAGGCATACACCGAGGGCAAGGCCGGGTTCGTGCGTGCCGTGCTCGACGGGAGCGCGTGAGCTAGAGCTGCTCCTCGTGCTGGTTGCGGCCGGTGAGCTTGTCGCGCAGCCGGTCGACGAACCCGACGCCCGGGCCGACGAGCTTGTGGAAGACCGCGTTGTTGGGCGCGAGCGGGTGCGGCCGGGTCGGCGCGGCCTCCTTGGCTGCGACGACCTTCTCGCCCATCTCGACCAGCTCGGCGGCCGGGATGTTCGCACGCAGCTTCGGGAACTGGTCGGACTCCTCGTCGTCGACGTGGTCGCGCAGGATCTCCTCCAGCTCGCCGAGGTGCTCGAGGAACTCGGTGCTGCCCGAGTCGTCGCCCTCGAGCTTCTTCATCGTGGCCTCGAGCTCCTTGTGCTCCTTGGTGTCGTGCTCCACGGCCTCGGCACCGTCGGGCAGGTGCTTCTTCATCGCCGGGTAGACGTACATCTCCTCGGCGACCGCGTGGCGCACCAGCTCGGCGATCAGCGTGTCGGTGAGGTCGCGCTTCTCCTCGCCGTCCTGGGCGACCTTGATGCCGGCGACCAGGGTCAGGAACTCGCGGTGGTCCTCGGTGAGGATGTCGATGACGTCGCGCTGGACTGTCGACTCGGTCATGTGCTGCCTCCTGCGGTGCGGGTGTCACCGCGCCCGGTACCCAGGTGGCGGCGGGTCAACCGAGCGCGCCGCGCCGGCGCACCCGCGACCGCGGGAGGCGCCGCTCGCTAGGAGGCGTAGGAGCCCGAGGCGAGCTCGTCGACGAGCGAGGGGCCGGCGGGGGTCCAGCCGAGCGCCTTCGACTTGGCGGCCGAGGTCTGCTGGTCGAGGAGCAGGGCGTCGGCGAACGCGGCGCCGAGCCGCTCGCGGCTCGCCTCGACCGGCTCCGCCACCACGGCGCCGGACAGCCCGCGCCCGCGCGCGGCCGCCTCGCCGAGCTCGCGGACCGTCGGGTTTTGGCCGCTGGCGCCGATGTAGTAGTCGCCGGCGGCGCCGTCCTCGAGCACCCGGACGTAGAGCTCGCCGAGGTCGTCCGAGTGCACGGTCGTCCAGTGCTGCGAGCCGTCGCCGACCAGCGTCAGGGCGCCGTCGACGACCGGGCCCTGCACGAGCACCTGCGGGATCCCGGTGCCGTAGCCGTAGACGATGCCGGGCGCGACCACGGTGCCGCGCGCGCCGTCGATGGTCAGCGCGACCTTCTCGACGTCGGCGCGCCACGCGGTGATCTGCGGTGCGTCGAAGGGCTGGTCCTCGCGGACGTCGGCGCCCTGGCCCCAGACCCACGCGCCGCCGGTGTGGACGTAGGGCTTGCCGGTGCCGGCGAACGCCTCGGCGGCCGCCGAGGCCACGCCGCGGTCGAACGCCACCGCGTCGCCCTCGCCGGTCGTCGCGGCGTGGACGGCGCCGTCGACCTGCCGGAGCTGGCCCGTCAGCCAGGCGACGTCGGTGATGTCGCCGAGCAGGGGCGTCGCGCCCGCCTGGGCGACCGTCGCGGCGGAGGCGTCGCTGCGTACGAGTGCGGTGACCTCGTGGCCGTGCGCCACGAGCGCCTTCAGCACGCCGCGACCGACCAGACCTGTGCCACCGGTGAGCAGGACCTTCATGGGGGACGTTCCTCTCGTTGAGACCGACTGCTGCTGACAACCGGCGGAGCCCTCCACTTCTGCCCGCCCGCACCGCCAGGATCGGGCCAACGACCCGGCGGCCGCGGGCCACCGGCCCGGCGCCGGGGTCAGCGGGAGACGCAGAACTCGTTGCCCTGCGGGTCCTGCATGGTCACCCAGACGCTCGGGCCCTGGCGGCCGTCGTGGAGGCGGGTGGCGCCGCGCGCGACCAGCCCTCCGACCACGGCCTCGACGTCGTCCTCGCCGGTGCGCAGGTCGAGGTGGAGCCGGTTCTTGACCACCTTGTCCTCGGGCACCAGCTGGAAGAGGACACGCGGCGCCCCGGGCAGCCCCTCGGGGTGCCGGAGCGCCGCGCCCGCGCGCCACACCAGCACGCCGCGGTGCCGGGTCGTGTCCTCGGCGGAGGCGTGCCCTGCGCCGACCATCCGCTCGATGAACTGCTCGTCGCTCGGCTCGACCTCCCACCCGAGGGTCTCGGCCCACCAGTCGGCGAGGTCGTGGGGCGCGGTGGAGTCGACGGTGAGCTGGAAGGAGTACGTCATGGTCCGGACGCTAGACCGGATCACTGACGAGGTCGCCCGTCCACAGCCGGGCCGCGGCCCGGACGACGCTGTCGGTGGCGCGAAGTACTGTGCGGCGCAGTCCAGACCAGGGGGTCCGCAGCGTGCTCGTCGTCCACCGTGCCGCCGGAGGCACCGCGCTCGCGGGCGCCCTCGCCGAGGTCCTAGCCGCGCCGCTCGAGGACCCCTTCGCCAGCGAGGTCGTCGCCGTGCCGGCCAAGGGCGTCGAGCGGTGGCTGGCGCAGCGGCTGTCGCACGTCCTCGGCGCGCCGGGCGGCGACGGCGTGTGCGCCAACGTGCTGTTCCCCTCCCCCGCGCGCCTGCTCGACGAGGTGCTGCAGGCCGCCTCGGCCGAGCACGTCGAGGCCGTCGAGCGGTGGTCGCCGCGGCGCTCGGCGTGGGCGCTGCTCGACGTCGTCGACGCCTGCTCCGGCGAGCCGTGGTGCCGCACGCTCGCGCAGCACCTCGGCTCCGGCAGCACCGACCGCGGCAGGCGGGTGGTGGTGGTGCAGCGCCTGGCGCGGCTGTTCGACGACTACGCCCAGTCCCGGCCCCAGATGCTGCGCGCCTGGGCGCAGGGCCGGGACGAGCGGGGTGACGGGCTCGCCCTCGACGCCGACCTGCACTGGCAGCCCGAGCTCTGGCGCCGGCTGCGCGCCCACCTGGCCGTCCCGTCGCCCGCCGAGCTGCTCGACGACGCCTGCGCGAGGCTGGTGGCCGACCCGTCGCTCAGCGACCTGCCCGCCCGCGTCTCCCTCTACGGCGCGAGCCGGCTCAGCCCCGCGCGGCTCGCCGTCCTGGACGCCCTCGCGCGCCACCGCGACGTCCACCTGTGGCTGCACCACGCGTCGCCGGCGCTCTGGGCCGCCGGGGCCGCGGGCGACCCGCCCGTCCGGCGCGCCGACGACCGGGCGCGTGCCTCGTTGCGCAACCCGCTGCTGGCCTCGCTCTCGCGCGACCTGCTCGAGCTGCAGCAGCTGCTGCGGCGGGCCTCGCCGGGCGCCCGCGACGAGCTCCACGCCGTCGCACCGCCGCCGCACTCGCTGCTCGGCCGGCTCGTGCACGACCTGGCGACCGACACCGTGCCCGAGGAGCCCGCCGTCCTCGCCGCAGACGACCGCAGCGTCCAGGTTCACGCCTGCCACGGCCGCACGCGCCAGGTCGAGGTGCTGCGCGAGGTCGTGCTCGGGCTGCTCGCCGACGACCCGACCCTCGAGCCGCGCGACGTGCTCGTCATGTGCCCCGACATCGAGACCTTCGCCCCGCTCATCGCCGCGGCCTTCTCGCTCGGCGCCGAGGACGACGCGGCGCACCCGGCGGCGCGGCTGCGCGTCCGGCTGGCCGACCGCGCCCTCCGACAGACCAACCCGCTGTTCTCCGTGCTCGGCCAGCTCCTCGAGCTGGGGGGCGCCCGGGTGACCGCCACGCAGGTCCTCGACCTCGCCGGCAGCGACGCGGTGCGCCGCCGCTTCGGCTTCGACGACGACGAGGTCGAGCGGCTGCGCGCCTGGACGGCCGCAGCAGGCGTGCGCTGGGGCATCGACTCCGAGCACCGCGGCGCCTGGGCGCTGGGCGGGCTCGACCAGGGCACCTGGCGGGTCGGTCTCGACCGGCTGCTGCTGGGTGCGGCGGTGCAGGACTCCACGGGCTGGGGCACGACTACTGGCGGAGGCACCTCCGGGGGCAGCGAGCTGGGCGGCCTCACCCCCCTCGACGACGTGGACAGCGCCGACATCGACCTCGCCGGCCGGTTCGCCGAGCTGCTCGACAGGCTGGAGGCCGCGCTCGAGCTGCTCACCGGCTCCCACCCGGTCGCGGAGTGGATGGCCGGGCTCGAGTCGGCGGTCCTGGGACTCGCGGCCCCCGCGCCGGACGCGGCGTGGCAGGAGCTCGCGCTCCACGGCGAGCTGGCCGACATCGCGCAGGACGCCGCCGGGGCGACCTCCCTGGTCGGACTGGCCGACGTCCGCGCCGCCCTGCAGCGGACGCTGGCCGGGCGGCCCACGCGCGCCAGCTTCCGCACCGGCACGATGACCGTCTGCACGCTGGTGCCGATGCGCTCGGTGCCCCACCGCGTCGTCTGCCTGCTCGGGCTCGACGACGGCGTCTTCCCCCGCCAGACCGTGCGCGACGGCGACGACGTCCTGGCGCGCGACCCGTGGGTGGGCGAGCGCGACCCGCGCAGCGAGGACCGGCAGCTGCTCCTCGACGCGCTGTGCGCCGCCGGCGAGCACCTGGTCGTGACCTACGCCGGCGCCGACGAGCGCACCGGCGCCCCCGTGCCGCCCGCCGTTCCGCTGGGCGAGCTGCTCGACGCGCTCGACCGCACGGCCGTCGGGCTCGACGGCCGGCGTGCCCGCGACGTCGTCACCACCGTCCACCCCCTGCAGCCCTTCGACGAGCGCAACTTCCTGCCTGGGGCGCTGCACCGCCCCGGGCCGTTCAGCTTCGACCCGCTGGCACGGGCCGGCGCGCAGGCGGCGCTGCGCCCGCGCACGGCCACCGCACCGTTCCTGGCCTCCCCGCTGCCGCCCCGACCGCCCGCCGACGTCGAGCTGGCCGACCTGCTGCGCCTGCTCGAGCACCCGGCGCGCGGCTTCCTGCGCCAGCGCCTCGAGGTGGCCGTCACGCGCGAGGAGGAGGAGCCGGCCGACGAGCTGCCGGTCGAGCTCGACGCCCTCGAGGCCTGGGCGGTCGGCGAGCGGATGCTGCGCGACCGGGTGTCGGGGCTGGAGCCCGCACGGTGCAAGCAGCTGGAGCTGCGCCGCGGCGTCCTGCCGCCCGGGCGCCTCGGCGAGGTGCTGGCCACCTCGATCGGGCGCGAGGTCGAGGCCGTGGTCGCCGCGTCGGTGCTCGAGCGGGAGACTCCCCCGGGCAGCATCGACGTCGACGTGCCGCTCGGCGACGGGACGCGGCTCACCGGGACCGTGCCCGGGGTGCGCGCCGAGGTGCTGCTCTCGCTGACCTACTCGCGGCTGGGTCCTCGCCACCGGCTGCGCGCGTGGGTGCAGCTGCTCGCGCTCACCGCCTCCGCGCCGGCCGCCGGCTGGCGGGCGGTGGCGGTGGGCCGGGCCGCCTCCGGCGCCGCGCGCAGCGTGCTCGGTCCCCTCGGCTACGACGACGCCCGGAGCGCCCTGCTCGACCTCGTCGCCCTCCACCGCGACGGCCTGCGGACCCCCCTGCCGCTGCCGCTGAAGACCGCCGCCGCCTACGCCGAGAAGCGCCACCGCGGCATGCGCCCCGAGGCAGCACTGGCGACGGCCGAGCAGAAGTGGCGCGACAGCCGCTTCCCCGGCGAGCAGTCCGACGCCGAGCACGTCCTCGTCTACGGCGCCGGCGCGCCCGTGGCGGCCGTCGTCGGAGCGCAGCCGTGGCACCCGTGGCGGACCACGAGCGGGGAGGCGGGCGCCTTCGGCGAGCTGGCCCGCCGGCTCTGGACCCCGCTGCTCGACGAGGAGACGAGGGTCCGACCGTG
Source organism: Motilibacter peucedani (assembly GCF_003634695.1). NCBI lineage: Bacteria > Bacillati > Actinomycetota > Actinomycetes > Motilibacterales > Motilibacteraceae > Motilibacter > Motilibacter peucedani. The sequence continues at coordinate 150,331 of NZ_RBWV01000010.1, read as the reverse complement.
AGCGCGCCGAGCACCACCCCCGCCGCAGGCAGCCGGACGGTCCCCCACGGCTTCGACCTGCTCGGCGAGCTCCCGACCGGCACGACGGTCCTCGAGGCCAGCGCCGGCACGGGCAAGACGTTCACCATCGCCGCGCTGGTCGCGCGCTACCTCGCCGAGGGCCGGGCGACCATGGACGAGCTGCTCGTGGTGAGCTTCAGCCGCGAGGCGACCCGCGAGCTGCGTGAGCGCGTGCGCGAGCGACTGGTCAGCACGCGCGACGGCCTCGCCGCGGCCGTCGCCGGCAAGCCGGTCGAGGGCGCCGACGCGGTGCTCGAGCACCTCCTCGACGCTGCACCCGACGAGCTGGCGCGGCGGGCTGCCCGGCTCAGCGACGCGCTGGCCGGCTTCGACTCGGCGACCGTCACCACGACCCACGGCTTCTCCCACCAGGTGCTGGCGGCCCTCGGCACGGCCAGCGACCACGACACCGGCGCCGAGCTGCTCGAGCGGCGCGGCGACCTCGTCGCCGAGGTGGCCGACGACCTGTTCCTGCGCAAGTGGGGACCACCCGGCGCCCCGGCGCCCGAGCTCAGCCGCGAGGAGTTCGGCGAGCTGGCCGCCGCGGTCGTGGAGGACCCGGCCACGCGCCTGCTCCCCGACCCGCGCGTCGGCGGCCTGCCGGGCACCCGGGCACGCATCGCGGCCGCCGTGCGCCAGGAGGTCGACGTCCGCAAGCGCCGGCGCCAGCTGCTCGACTACGACGACATGCTGCTGCGGCTGCGGGCGACCCTCACGGACCCCGCCTCCGGGCCCGACGCCGTGGCACGGCTGCGGGCGCGCTACTCCGTCGTGCTGGTGGACGAGTTCCAGGACACCGACCCCGTGCAGTGGTCGATCCTCTCCGCCGCCTTCCACGACGCCCGCACGCTCGTGCTCATCGGCGACCCGAAGCAGGCGATCTACCGGTTCCGCGGCGCGGACGTGCACGCCTACCTCCAGGCCGTGGAGTCGGCCCGGTCGGTCAGCACGCTGCCCACCAACTGGCGCAGCGACGCCCTGCTCCTCGACGGGCTCTCCGCGGTCTTCTCCGGCGCCGCGCTCGGCGACGAGCGCATCCGGGTGCTGCCCGTGCTCCCCGAGCACCCCGGACGCCTGGTCTCGGTGCCCGACGAGCCGGCCGGACAGCTCCGGCCGCCGGTCCAGCTGCGGGTCGTGCCCCGCGACGGTCGCCCGCTGACGGGCAAGGGCCTCCTCGGCACGGACGACGCCCGCCGGCTCGTGGCCGCAGACCTGGCCGCCGAGGTCGTCGAGCAGCTGGGCACCGCGAGGGTGGCGCCCCGCGACGGCGGGCCGGAGCGGGCCCTGCGCCCGGGCGACATCGCCGTGCTCACCCGCCTCACCCGGGAGGCCCGGCAGGTCGAGGCCGCACTGAGGGAGGCCGGCGTACCCGTCGTCGTCTCCAGCCGCAGCAGCGTGTTCGGCACTCGCGCGGCCGCGGAGTGGCAGCTGCTGCTCGAGGCGATGGAGCAGCCGCACCGCGCCACACGCGTACGCCGCTTCGCCCTCGGCTGCTTCGTCGGCCTCTCGGCCGCCGACCTCGACGGCCCGCGCGCCGCGGAGACCGACGCCCTCGCCCTGCGCCTGCGCGCGTGGGGATCGGTGCTGGCCGAGCGCGGCGTCGCAGCGCTCCTCGAGGCGGTGTCGCTCGCCCAGGACCTCCAGCCGCGCCTGCTCGAGCAGCCCGACGGCGAGCGCCTGCTGACCGACCTGCGCCACGTCGGCGAGGCCCTGCACGAGGCGTCCCTCGACGCCCACCTCGGCCTGGCGGCGCTGCTCCCGTGGCTGCGACGACGCATCACCGAGGCCGGCTCGGAGGAGGCTCGTGAGCGCAGCCGCCGGCTCGAGTCCGACGCGGCAGCGGTGCAGGTGCTCACCGTGCACACGAGCAAGGGGCTCGAGTTCCCGGTGGTCATGGTGCCGTTCGCCTGGAGCCAGTGGTCGCCCGAGGACCCGGCCAGCGTGGTCTTCCACGAGGGCGGCGAGCGCCTGCGCGACGTCGGCGGCCCAGGGTCCCCCGACTGGGCGGCGCACGTCGCGGCCCACCGGCGGGAAGAGGTCGACGACGAGCTGCGACTGGCCTACGTCGCGCTCACGCGCGCGCAGGGCGAGCTGGTGCTGTGGTGGGCCGCGACCGCCAACACGTCGAGCTCGCCGCTGCACCGCCTGCTGATGCACAGCGGTGCCGAGGTCGCGCCCCTCGAGGTCGCCGTGCCCTCCGACGCCGCAGCCGTCGAGGCCTTCGGCTCCCGCGCGGCGGCCAGCGGCGGCGGGCTCGGCGTCGCGACGGTCGCGCCGCGACCGCCGGCCCGGTGGACACCGCCCGAGGCACCCCCTCCGCCGCTGGAGCTCGCCCTCTTCGAGCGCCGGCTCGACGACGGGTGGCGCCGCACCTCCTACAGCGCCCTGACGGCCGCGGCCCACGAGCAGCGGCTCGGCAGCGAGCCCGAGACGCCGCAGACCGAGGACGAGCGCGACCTCGACCAGCCCGCCGTGCCACCCTCCTCGCCGGCGGTGGCCGACGCCCACCTGCGCGACGTCCGCTCGTCGTGGGACGAGCTGCAGGGCGGCACCGGGTTCGGGACCCTCGTCCACGCGGTGCTCGAGCACGCCGACCCCTCCAGCAGCGCGTCGGTGGACGAGACCGTGCGCACGCAGGCGGCGCGCCTGGGGCCGGGGACAGACGTGCCCGCGCTCGTCCGGGCGCTGCAGCAGGCGCTCGACACCCCGCTCGGGCCGCTCGCCGACGGGCTGGCCCTGAGCCGGCTGGCGCTGGGAGACCGGCTGCCGGAGCTCGACTTCGAGCTGCCGCTGAGCGGCGGCGACTCCCCCGCACCGGCGCGCGTCGTGCTGGCCGACCTGGTGCCGCTGTGGCGGCAGCACTGCGCCGGCGACCCGCTGGCCGACTACGCCGACGCGCTGGCGCGGCTGGAGCCCGCTCCCCTGCGCGGCTACCTCACCGGCAGCATCGACGCCGTGCTGCGCGTAGGGCCGGCGCAGAGCCGTCGCTACGTCGTCGTCGACTACAAGACCAACCGCCTCGGCAGCCGAGATGAGCCGCTGACGGCCTGGCACTACCGCACGGAGGCGATGCACGACGCCATGGTGGAGGCGCACTACCCGTTGCAGGCACTGCTCTACGAGGTCGCCCTGCACCGCTACCTCCGCTGGCGGGTGGCGGACTACGACCCCGCTCGCCACCTGGGCGGTGCGCTCTACCTGTTCCTGCGCGGCATGAGCGGACCCGGCGTGACCGCGGCCGACGGCAGCGCGCCCGGGGTGTTCGCGTGGCAGGCACCGGCGTCGCTGGTCGTGGCGACCTCCGAGCTGCTGGCGGGTGCCCGGTGAACGACGCCTACGCCGCCACGCTGGCCCTGCGCGCGACCGGTGTGCTGGCGGACTTCAACCGGGCCGGCGTGCTCTCGGCTGCTGACGTCCACGTCGCCCGACGGCTCGGCGCCCTCGGCGGCGAGCCCGACGAGCAGGTGCTGCTGGCAGTGGCCCTGACGGTGCGCTCCACCCGCCACGGGTCCGTGGTCCTCGACCTCGACACCGCCGAGCAGACGACCAGTCCCGACGCCGACGTCGACGAGGCGGCGCCGACCGCCCCGCTGACGTGGCCGACCGACTGGGCGCAGCGGTGCGCGGCGAGCCCGCTGGTCGGCGGGCCGGTCCAGCTGCGCGGCTCGCGGATGTGGCTGACGCGCTACTGGGAGCAGGAGGAGCAGGTCGCCGACGAGCTGCTGGCGCGCACGGCCCGGCTGCCGGTCGACCTCGACCCCGCGCGCCTCTCGGCGAGCCTGCTGCGGCTCTTCCCGGACCCCGGCGACGCCGACCAGCGCACGGCGGCAGCCGTGTGCGCCCTCTCGCGCGTCAGCGTCCTCGCCGGCGGTCCCGGCACCGGCAAGACCACCACGGTCTCGCGGCTGCTCGCGCTGCTGCGCGAGCAGCACCCGCACCTGCGGGTGGCCCTCGCCGCCCCGACCGGCAAGGCGGCCGCCCGGCTCGAGGAGGCGGTCCGCTCGTCGACCCGCGCCTTGGCACCGTCCGACGCGGCGCTCGTCGGCGACCTGGCGGCCACCACGCTGCACCGCCTGCTGGGCTGGCGGCCGGACGCGCGCAGCCGCTTCCGCCACGACGCGTCGAACCGCTTGCCGGCCGACGTGGTCGTCGTCGACGAGGCCTCGATGGTGCCGCTGACGATGATGGCGCGCCTGCTGGAGGCGCTGCGCCCCTCGGCGCGGCTCGTGCTCGTCGGCGACCCCGACCAGCTGGCCTCCGTCGAGGCCGGCGCGGTGCTGGGCGACCTGGTCGACGGCGCGCGCCAGCCGGCGCGCACGGCCCGGATGGCCGCAGCGCTGGAGCAGGTCCTGCCCCCGGCAGCGACAGCGACCGCGATCGCGACCGCCGCCGAGGCGACCGGAGCACCCGACACCCCGCACGCCCGCCTGCGCGACGGCATCGCGCTGCTCGCCACCAACCGCCGGTTCTCCTCGGGCGGCGCCATCGCCGAGCTGGCCGAGGCGGTCCAACGGGGGGACGCCGAGAAGGCGCTCGGCGTGCTGCGGTCTCGCGATCGTGACGTCGTGTTCGAGGAGGTCGGCGACGACTCACCGCTCACCGAGGACCACCTGCGCGGCCTGCGGTCCGACGTCGTGACGGCCGGACTCGCCCTGGAGAGAGCCGCTGCGGAAGGACGCGCCGCTGATGCTCTCGACGCCCTCGAGCGGCACCGGGTGCTGTGCGCCCACCGCACCGGCCCGCGCGGCGTGCAGCACTGGAGCTCCCTGGCCGCTCGCTGGGTCGCCGAGGCCTCGGGCCGCGACCTCTACGCCGTCGGTCACCGCGCCGGAGAACCCCTGCTGGTGACGGAGAACGACTACGAGGTCGGGCTCTACAACGGCGACACCGGTGCGGTCGTCTCCACACCGAGCGGGCTCGTCGCGGTGTTCGGGCGCGGCGGCGAGCCGGTCACCGTCCCGCTCGCCCGCCTCGGGTCAGCCCGACCGCTGCACGCGATGACCGTGCACCGCAGCCAGGGCAGCCAGTTCGACCGCGTCAGCATCGTGCTGCCCGCCGCGGGATCGCCGCTGGCGACGCGCGAGACGCTCTACACCGCGGTCACGAGGGCGACCAGCGGCGTACGCGTCATCGGCTCCGCCGCTGCAGTGGCCGAGGCCGTCGACCGTCCGGCGGCCCGCGCCACCGGACTGCGCGAACGCCTCGCGAGCGCCCAGAACGCCTGAAGCGCCGCAACTCGGGCGATCCGGGGTGTGGTCAGCACGAGTCCCCCGAGGCGTTGAGGTGGTGCTACCTGGCCTGTTCGCGTCCGGGTGGTGACACGGCGAACTCGACGTATCAATCTTCACCGCAAGACCTCACCTAGGAGGCCGACAGCACGATCCGACGACAAGAGAGCAGGGACAGTGAAGCGCATCCTCAGTGCGGGCGTGGTCGCGGCGGTAGCCGCGCTCGCCCTGCCGGCGGAGGCCTCCGCGGTGACGACCACGACACCACCCGCGAACGCCTCACCCAAGACCTCCAGCATCCCTCCGGCCGCCGCGGCCAACACCGGCACTGCCGCTGCACCGCTGGCCGGTGTGGCCAGCGCCGCGGCCGCGCTGCGCAGCGAGCTCGGCCCGCAGGGGGTCGTGTCCATCGATCCCAAGAGCGGCGCACCACGGCTCGTGGCGCGGCTCGACGGCTTCCTCACCGACCCCTCCAGCGCACCGGCCGACTCGGTCGCGCGCGGCTACCTGCGCGCCCACACCGCGCTCTTCGGCACCGACAAGGCGACGGTCGAGGGTCTCGCGCAGACCCGCGACTACGTCGACGTCGACGGCACGCACCACCTCTCGTTCGCCCCGCGCGTCGAAGGCCTGCCCGTCTTCGGCGGCGGCGTCACCGTCAACGTCAGCAAGAGCGGCCAGGTCGTCAACGTGGTCGGGTCACCGCGTACCTCCACCAGCTACACCTCCGACACCCCGCGCCTGAGCGCGGCGCAGGCGGTCAACCGCGCGCTGCGCGACGGCGGCTCGAACCGCACCGTCACGGAGCACGCGCCGACGCTGGCGGGGCCGCAGCGTACGACCCGGTTCGGTGACAAGACCCTCGACTCCGCAGGGCTCACGTGGTTCGACACCGGCTCGGGCCTGCGCCTGTCGTGGCGCACCGTCGCCGAGGTCGACTCGACCCACGTCTACCAGTCGGTCGTCGACGCGCAGACCGGCGCGGTGCTCTCCAAGACCAACACGGTCGTCTCGGCGGGCAAGGGCAGCCACTGGTACTACCTGCCCGACTACTTCAGCGCCGACTTCCCGCTCAACCACGGCGGGCTCAGCGGCCCGGACGGCCACCAGCCGGCGACCGAGGACTTCGTCGGCCGCGGCTGGATCGCGCCGGGCACGAACACGCTCAACGGCAACAACGCCCACACCTACCAGGACCCGAACGACGACAACGCAGCCGACGCCTCGGACGAGATCCACGCCAACGGCTCGGGCGACTTCAGCTTTCCCTTCCAGCCGGTCGGCAGCTGCGCGTCCGCGAGCCCCTGCTCGTGGCAGTCGTGGACGCCGAACTCCTGGCAGACCAACCTGAAGCAGAACGCCACGCAGGTGTTCTGGTACATCAACCAGTTCCACGACCACCTCGCCGAGGCGCCCATCGGCTTCACCGCGGCAGCCGGCAACTTCCAGGCCGACGGCGGCGACGCAGTGCAGGCGCAGGTCTTCGACGGCGCCAACACCGGCGGTGGGCTGCCTGACTCCAACCACCAGAACAACGCCAACATGGGCACCGGCCCCGACGGCACTCCGCCGCGGATGCAGATGTACCTCTTCACCGGCAGCGACTTCGTCGACAGCAACGGCGGCGACGACGCGTCGATCATCTACCACGAGTACACCCACGGCCTGTCCCACCGGCTCGTGCTCGACCCCAACGGCATCCCCGCGCTCTACGGCGGCCAGGCCAATGCGATGGGCGAGGCATGGTCTGACTGGTATGCCATGGACTACATCATCAAGGACTGCACGGAGCTGCACCCGTCGCGCACGGACTGCTGGGACGCCGACAGCGCTCCCAACCAGCCGGGCAACGCCGACGTGTGGCTCGCGCAGGGCGTCTCGGGCGGGTCGGCGCACGCCATCCGCACCCAGCCGCTGGACTGCCTGCCCGGTGACAGCAGCGACCACAGCACCTGCACCGGTGGCGGCACGCCGCACTACGGCGGCTACACCTACGCCGACTACGGCCACGTGACCAGCGGGCCCGAGGTCCACGCCGACGGCGAGATCTGGGCCGAGACCCTGTGGCAGCTGCGCCAGGCCATCGGTCCGCAGGACTACAAGGTGACCGAGGACCTCGTCACCCGTGCCATGGAGCTCTCGCCGACCGACCCGTCGTTCCTCGACGAGCGCGACGCGATCCTCCTCGCCGACCAAGTGCGCTTCGGTGGTGCCCACGTGCCGACCATCTGGAGCGTCTTCGCCAACCGTGGCATGGGATGGTCCGCATCGACCAGCGGTGCCTCCGACACGCACCCCGTGGCCGCGACCGACCTGCCGCCCACCACGACCGGTGCTATCACCGGCTCGGTTGTCGGCGCCTCCGGCGGTCCCGTCGCCGGTGCGACGGTGAGCATCGCCGGCCACACCCACCTGCAGGCCACGACCGACGGCGCCGGCAACTACGCCATCGGCGGCGTCCCGGCCGGCAGCTACACCCTGGCCGTGTCCGGTCCCGGCTACGAGCCGGCCGCCACGACCGCCAGCGTCGGGGGCGGCGCGCCCACCGTCGCCCTGACCCGCGACTGGGCCGCCCTGAGCGGCGGCGCCGCTCTCGTCGCGGTCGACGCACCGGACCTCACCCGCCTGTGCTCGGGCGCCGAGCCGCAGGGCGCGTTCGACCTCGACGCGAAGGTCGGGTGGCTCTCCACCAGCTCGACCAGCACCTACGGACCGCAGGGCGCCAAGTCGATCGTCGTCGCCCTCCCCGGCGCGGTCGACGTGAGCGGCTTCGCGATCGACCCGAAGGCCCCCTGCGGCGCCACACCGGGCGCCTCGGTCGGGCAGTTCGCCATCGCCACCTCGACCGACGGCTCGAGCTGGACGCCCGCCGCGAGCGGCGCGCTCTCCGGCAACACCTCGGTCGTGCCGGTCGCGCCGACGGGCGGCACCGCAGGCGTACGGTTCGTGCGCTTCACGATGCTCTCGAGCCAGGCGGCCGACGGCGACGGCACCGACTTCACCGGCGTCGGGGAGGTCTACGTCCACGGCGTGCCGGCCGGCACGGGCACGGCACCTGACCCCGGCACCAGCGGAGGTACGCCGGCGCCCGTCCCGCCGCCCGCTCCGGTCCCGACGCCGACCCCCGTGCCGGCGCCCGTCCCGACGCCGACGCCGGTCCCGACACCCCACGGTGGTGGCGGCACGGTCGTCACGGACCGGGTCCCCCCGAAGGCCGTGCAGCTGCTGGTCGCCAAGCAGACCTTGAAGACGCTGCTCGCCAAGGGTCTCAAGACCACGGTCAGCTGCAACGAGGCCTGCCGCGTCACCGACACCGTGACGATCTCGGCGAAGACGGCGAAGTCGCTGGGGCTCGGCCGCAAGGCCGTCGTCATCGGCACCGGCAAGGCGACGCTGACCCGCAAGGGCCGGGTCGTCATGACCGTCAAGCTGACGGCCGCCGGCAAGAAGGCCGTCCGCAAGGTCAAGACGCTGCCGATGGTCTCGACCGTGGTCGCCCGTGACAAGGCGGGCAACGCCAAGAAGACGGTCGTCACGCTGAAGCTCACCCGCAGGTCCTGACCCGGGCGCCGCGCCGTGATCCGGCCGGCTCCCGCACCAGCGAGGCGGGTCGCTCCCCGAAGGAGCGGCCCGCCTCGTCGCGTCAGCCCTTGAGCGGGTCGTGGCCCCAGTTCATCAGGCTCGCGCGCCACCGCGAGTGCTCGACGTCCTCGGCGTGCGGCTTCTGCGCGAGGTGCCGGTGCACGTAGCCGGTCACCTTGCGCATGTGCGCGAGGTCGTCGTCGGTGTAGTCGGCCTTCTTCGTCCCGAGCAGAGCCACGATGCGCCGGCCCGACTCGTGGCCGACGGACTCCTCGCCGCCTGACCCGGACTTGCGCTCGCCGCCGGAGGTGGCGCCGACCTCCTTCGACTCCTCGGTCCCCAGCCAGTGCTCGAGCTCGCCCGCGGTCATGTTGACCGCGTCGTGGAACTCCTCCACCACCGTGTCGGCGTCGTCGTTCGCCATGCGCACTCCTGTGCATTTCTTGTCGGCCTCCGGAACCCGGTGCCACCATGCCGCCACCGAATGAGAGGTGGAAGGCATGACGATCCGGTCGGTCACAGCAGTCCTGGGTGCGGGTGTCCTGGCGGTCACGGGCATGGTCGCTGCGGCTCCGGCCTCCGCGGCGGCTCCGCGGACGTTGGTCGTCTCCCCCACCGGCGCCGACACGAACCCTGGTACGCCGTCGGCCCCCCTGCGTACGATCCAGACCGCGGTCGACCGGCTGCGCACCGGCGGCACGGTCGCGCTGCGCGGCGGCGTCTACCGCCAGCGCGTGCGGATGGACGGCGTACGCGGTCTGACCCTCGCGCCCTACCGGCTCGAGCACCCGGTGCTCTCGGGAGCAGGGCTCGAGCCTGCCGCGGGCATCAGCGGGCTGCTCGAGGTCCGGAACAGCACGAAGGTCACCATCACGCGGCTCGACGTCACCGCGTACCGGAGCACGAAGCTCGGCGTGACGCCCGTCGGCATCTACGTGCACCGGCACGACAGCCGCGTCAGCGTCCTGGCCAACCACGTGCACGACCTCGGCAACGACGCCGACGAGCTGGGCAGCTTCGACTTCGGCGCGCACGGCATCGCGGCCTACGGCGACGACGCGCAGGCCTCGATCACCGGTCTGACGATCGGTGGCAACACCGTGGACAACCTGCACCTGGGCGCCAGCGAGTCGGTGGTCGTGAACGGCAACGTGGACGGCTGGTCGGTCGTCGGCAACGACATCCACGACAACGACAACATCGGCATCGACGCGATCGGGTTCGAGCCGACGCTGTCGGGCGCCTACCGCTACTCCGAGCGCAATCGCGCGCGCAACGGCGTCATCGCGGCCAACGTCATCAGCCGCATCCGCTCCCGCGGCAACGCCGCCTACTGGGAGGACGGCTCGTGGTGCAACTGCGCCGACGGCATCTACGTCGACGGCGGCGCGCACATCTCCATCCGCGGCAACAAGGTGACCGACAGTGACATCGGCATCGAGGTGGCGGCGGAGAACCCGCGCGGGGTCGCCGACCACGTCGACGTGTCGCGCAACCTGGTGACGGGCAGTGCCTACGTCGGCATCACGACCGGCGGCTACTGCAACGGTGCCGAGGCCTGTGGCGACACCGAGACCGGCGCCTCGCACGACAACACGTTCACCTACAACGTCCTGCGCGGCAACAACCGTCTGGACGACGGATCGCCTGAGGTGCTGGTGCAGTACCACGCCTACCAGAACACCTTCGCGCACAACACCGTCTCGGCGGCGAACTCCGACGCCGTCGTCTACGGCACCGTCGCGAACTCCGACAGCCACGACAACACCAGCGACTTCAACACCTTCAGCACCCTGGGCGCCGACCGGACCAGCGCGCGGTTCGGGTGGCAGCAGGCGACCTTCACGGGCTTCGACGCCTACCGCTCGGCGACCGGTCAGGACGCGCACTCGACGTTCCGGTAGGCGCGGTCGCTGGTCCCGCTCGCTCGTCCAGCAGGGCGGCGGTCGGTTGCCTCTGCCGGACAGAGTCGGGCATAGTGGCGCACTTCCGGCTCCACGTCAGTGCAGACAGAAGGGTGGACCATGCGCCACGTCTATCGAGCGGCCCTGTGCATCGGCGCGACCGCGCTGATCAGCGTGGGCGTCGCGGGCCCTGCGGCCGCCGACAGCAGCAACACGCTCTACACGATCTGGCCCGACCGCCGCGCGCACGCGTCGTTCACGAGCTACGACGAGATCTTCAAGGTCAGCGACGACGAGGGCGACGGCGCATCGGCGATCGTCTACTGGAACTACACCGGCGGGGCGACGCACACCTGCACGAACTCGAAGGGCGCAGGCACCACCAAGACCTGCGACCTCGACCTGCCCGAGAACCGCACGATCCACTGGCAGCTGTGCACCCAGAGCCTGAGCGGCGGCGGCGCCGTCTACTGCTCGAAGGAGCGCACCGACACGACCTGAGCCGGCTCCGGCTCGGTGCACGGACGAGGGGCTGGACCCGGTCGGGTCCAGCCCCTCGTGCATGCAGAGCGGGTCCCCGGGACGGCGGTGCCGCCCCGGGGCAGAGGTCAGCTGCAGCCGCTGGTGCTGCCGCAGCCCTCGCACACGTAGCAGGAGCCGGCGGGGCGCATCTTGGTGCCGCAGCTCATGCAGAGCGGAGCGTCGGCGGTGCGGCCGAACTGCGCCTCCATCAGCTCGGCGCTCGAGTGCACCTGCACCGGAGCCGGCTGGACGGCCTTGGGGGCCGGCGTGACCGGAGCGGACTGGGCGTAGGTCTCGAGCTCGTCCTCGAGGTCGTCGGCCGAGGACGCCGCCTCGTAGGAGCCGGTCTCGAGCTGGCGGGCCCGCTCCTCGGCGGTGTAGATGCCGAGCTCGGCCCGGGTCTCGAACGGCAGGTAGTCGAGGGCCAGGCGGCGGAAGATGTAGTCCATGATCGACTGCGACATCCGCACGTCGGGGTCGTCGGTGAGCCCCGCCGGCTCGAAGCGCAGGTTGGTGAACTTCTCGACGAAGGTCTCGAGAGGTACGCCGTACTGCAGGCCGATCGACACCGCGATCGAGAAGGCGTCCATCACGCCGGCCAGGGTCGAGCCCTGCTTGCCCAGCTTGAGGAACACCTCGCCGAGGCCGTCGTCGGGGTAGGAGCCGGCCGTCATGTAGCCCTCGGCGCCGGCGACCCGGAACGAGGTCGTCATGGACGGGCGCGACTTCGGCAGGCGCTTGCGGGTCGGGCGGTACTCGATGACCGGCGCGGGCGCGGCCTCGACCGGAGCGGCCTTCGCCTTGGCCTTCCCGTCGGAGAGCGGCTGGCCGACCTTGCAGTTGTCGCGGTAGATCGCGAGCGCCTTGAGGCCCATCTTCCAGCCCTGGAAGTAGACGTCCTCGATCTCCTCGACCGTGGCGGTCTCGGGCATGTTGACGGTCTTCGAGATGGCGCCCGACAGGAACGGCTGGACGGCCGCCATCATGCGCACGTGGCCCATGGGCGCGATGGCCCGCTCGCCGATGGCGCAGTCGAAGATCTCGTAGTGCTCGCGCTTGAGCCCGGGGGCGTCGACGACGTGGCCGTGCTCGGCGATGTACTCGACGACCGCCTCGATGGTCTCCTGCGTGTAGCCGAGCTTGCCGAGGGCGCGCGGCACCGTCTGGTTGACGATCTGCATCGAGCCGCCGCCGACGAGCTTCTTGAACTTGACGAGCGAGAAGTCGGGCTCGATGCCGGTGGTGTCGCAGTCCATCATGAAGCCGATGGTGCCGGTGGGCGCGAGGACCGAGGCCTGCGCGTTGCGCCACCCGTTGCGCTCGCCGACCGCGAGGCACTCCTGCCACACCGCGGTCGCGACCGAGTGCACGTCGCGGTCGACCGCGTCGAGGGTGCGGATGGAGTCGTTGGCAGCGGCGTGCTTGCGCATGACCCGCTTGTGGGCGTCGGCGTTGCGGGCGTAGCCCTCGTAGGCCCCGACGATGCCGGCGAGCTCGGCCGAGCGCTTGTAGGCGGTGCCCGTCATCAGCGAGGTGATGGTGGCGGCCAGAGAGTGCCCGCCCGGGGAGTCGTAGCCGTGGCCGGAGGCCATGAGCAGCGAGCCGAGGTTGGCGTAGCCGATGCCGAGCTGGCGGTACTTGCGGGTCGTGTCGCCGATCGCCTCGGTCGGGAAGTCGGCGAAGCAGATGGAGATGTCCATCGCGGTGATGACGAGCTCGACGACCTTCTTGAACGTGACCGCGTCGAAGGTGTTGTCGTCGTTGAGGAACTTCATGAGGTTGAGCGAGGCGAGGTTGCACGAGGAGTTGTCGAGCGACATGTACTCGGAGCACGGGTTCGAGGCGGTGATGCGCCCGGTCTCCGGGTTTGTGTGCCAGTCGTTGATGGTGTCGTCGTACTGGATGCCGGGGTCGGCGCACTCCCAGGCGGCCTGCGCGATCTCGCGCCACAGCTCGCGGGCGTCGACCGTCTCGATGACGCTGCCGTCGGTGCGCGCGCGCAGCCCGAAGCTGGTCGCACCCTCCACAGCGCGCATGAACTCGTCGTTGACGCGGATCGAGTTGTTGGCGTTCTGGTACTGCACGGAGGTGATGTCGGCGCCGCCGAGGTCCATGTCGAAGCCCGCGTCTCGCAGGGCCCGGATCTTGTTCTCCTCCTTGGCCTTCGTCTGCACGAACTCGCGCACGTCGGGGTGGTCGACGTCGAGGACGACCATCTTGGCCGCGCGGCGCGTGGCGCCGCCCGACTTGATGGTGCCGGCGCTGGCGTCGGCGCCGCGCATGAAGGAGACGGGGCCGGAGGCGGTGCCGCCGGAGGAGAGCAGCTCCTTGCTGGAGCGGATGCGCGAGAGGTTGAGCCCCGCGCCGGAGCCGCCCTTGAAGATCAGGCCCTCCTCGCGGTACCAGTTCAGGATCGAGTCCATCGAGTCGTCGACCGACAGGATGAAGCAGGCCGACACCTGCTGGGGCGAGGGCGTGCCGACGTTGAACCACACCGGGGAGTTGAAGGAGAACACCTGGTGCAGCAGGGCCCAGGTGAGCTCGTGCTCGAAGACCTCGGCGTCCTCGTCGGTGGCGAAGTAGCCGAAGTCCTTGCCAGCCTTGGCGTAGGTGAGGACGACCCGGTCGATGAGCTGCTTGAGGCTCCACTCGCGCGCCGGGGTGCCGACGGCGCCGCGGAAGTACTTCGTCGTGACGATCGTCGAGGCGTTGACCGACCAGGAGTCGGGGAACTCGACGCCCTTCTGGTCGAAGATCGTCTCGCCGGTCTTCCAGTTGGTCTGGACGACGTCGCGCCGTTCCCACACCACCTCGTCGTAGGGGTGCACGCCAGGCGTGGTGTAGATGCGCTCCATCGTCAGCCCCGCCCCGGCCCGGCGCTGCCGCTTGACGACCGGCTTGCGCTCGCTCGACGTCTCAGTCACGAGTTGTCCCTCCTAGGACTCCACTACTACCAACGCCCACTGACGACGTGGGCTTCCACGTCGGGGGCTCTGCACGAGCTCGTCGGGCCGGTCGGGCCGGCCCGGGGTGCTGCTGTGCCGCCGAGGCGGCGGCTGCCGTGGTGCCGCTCGTGGCGGCGGGGACAGGTGCGCTAGCCGCTCGACGCCGCGGGCTCGACGCCCAGCGCCTCGTGCTCGGCGCGCAGGAGCGCGATCGCGGCCTCGAAGTCGTCGAGGGACTCGAACGCCCGGTAGACGCTCGCGAAGCGCAGGTAGGCGACCTCGTCGAGCTCCCGGAGCGGCTCGAGGACCGCGAGCCCGACCTCGTGGGCCTCGATCTCGGCGCAGCCCGACGCCCGCACCGTCTCCTCCACCCGCTGGGCGAGAAGGGCGAGCTGGTCCTCGGTGACCGGTCGGCCCTGGCAGGCCTTGCGGACGCCCGAGAGCACCTTGGTGCGGCTGAAGGGCTCGGTGACGCCCGACCGCTTCACGACCGAGACGCTGGCGCTCTCCATGGTGGTGAAGCGACGCCCGCACTCGGGGCACTGGCGCCGCCTCCGGACGCCGGTGCCGTCGTCGAGCGTGCGGCTGTCGACGACCCGCGAGTCGGGGTGCCGGCAGAACGGGCAGTGCACGTCGACGACCTCCGTGGGCGGGACGCCGGGACGTCCTCCGGCCCGGCTGTGCAGAAGGCTGGGGACAACCTCTGGACATCCTGGGGACCACATGTGGAGAACTACACGGCTGTAAGTACTAGATGTAGGGGAACCATAAGCCCCGTCGTTCCAGGGGTGTCAAGGAGGGGCAGCCCCGGCAGCCGTCGCCGCAGGTCGCGCGGCGTGTCGCCGGCGAACGTCCGGGCGTGTCGCCGCTGGAGCCCTCCCGGCAGCCGGTGCGCGACAGCCCTGCCGACCAGCGCTGGGGGCGCTCGACGACAGGGCTGCTGGGCGGGCCCCCGCGGTCCCACCTCAAGCGGCGGGGACCACCAGGAGCTGTCCCGCTCGCACGACGGCGCTCGGCAGGTCGTTGAGGTCCTCGATGCGGGCCACCACGTCGCGCGGGTCGTCGGAGGGGGCGACGCGCTCCGCGATGCCCCAGAGCGTGTCACCCGGCTCCACGGAGACGTAGGCCGTCGCCGGCCCGTCGGAGGAGATCGAGGCCCGGACGCCCTGCGCGCCCCAGCCGAGCGCGAGGAGGGCCGCCAGCGCGCAGACGAGGAGGACGAGCACGCGCCCGCGGCGCGTCAGGCGCACGCGGCTGGCCCGACGAGCCGGAGGCGCGCTCGGCTGGCGCACGAGGGTCAGGTGTCGCTCGAGGGTGGCGCTGCTCATGGGGGCCTCCAGGTGGGTGCGGTCCGTCGTGCTCGAGCGCATGGGCGACTGGCCGAGCGGGAGCGCGGCGACAGGGTGCGGAGGCGCCTCGTGCCGGGGACCGGCGGCTCGTACAGACGTTCGATCGAACACACGTACGTTCTACCACCTCCCACCGACAAAGCAACACGCCGGTCGAACAGGTGTTTGAACAGATGGCCGTGGACCGCTAGCGTCGAGCCCGTGGATCACGCGTGCCGGCGTGGTCGCGACCAGCCGAGGAGGCCCAGTGGGCGTGCGCGAGATCCCTGACGGCCCTGCGGACGCGTCGGGGCTGACCCCCCGGCAGCGCAAGGTGCTCGAGGTGATCCGGGACGCTGTCGAGCGGCGCGGCTACCCCCCCAGCGTGCGCGAGATCGGGGAGTCCGTCGGCCTCACCAGCCCGAGCAGCGTCGCCCACCAGCTGGGCGTCCTGGAGAAGAAGGGCTACCTCCGGCGCGACCCGAACCGCCCGCGGGCCATCGAGGTCCTGCCGCCGGAGGCGCCCGAGGAGACCTACGACCCCACGGCCGAGGACGACGAGCGGCCGGCGCCGAGCTACGTCCCACTCGTGGGCCGCATCGCGGCCGGCGGGCCGATCCTGGCCGAGCAGGCGATCGAGGACGTGTTCCCGCTCCCCCGGCGCCTGGTCGGCGACGGGCAGCTGTTCCTGCTCGAGGTGCGCGGCGACTCGATGGTCGACGCGGCGATCTGCGACGGCGACTGGGTGGTGGTGCGCCAGCAGCCCGTGGCCGACCAGGGCGAGATCGTGGCCGCCATGATCGACGGCGAGGCGACGGTCAAGACCTACCAGCGGCGCGACGGGCACGTCTGGCTTATGCCGCACAACGAGGCCTACGAGCCCATCCTGGGCGACGAAGCGACGATCCTGGGACGGATCGTGGCGGTGCTGCGCAAGGTCTAGCAGGGCAGGTGCGGGCCGGCTCCCTCACGGCGAGCCGGCATGCGCTCCCGCACGCAGACGCACGAACGCCCCGCCGGTCAGTGACCGGCGGGGCGTTCCAAGTCTGGGGAGATCCTCAGACGACGGTGACGTTGACCGCCTGCGGGCCCTTCTGGCCCTGCTCGACGTCGAACTCCACGCGCTGACCCTCGGCGAGGGTCTTGAACCCGTTGCCCTGGATCGCACGGAAGTGCACGAACAGGTCGGGGCCGCCGTCCTGCTCGATAAAGCCGTAACCCTTGTCGTCACGGAACCACTTGACAGTACCCTGAGCCATAACCCAAGCCTTCCTGGCTCTGGCCGCCACGGGGGACCCACCTCTGCTGAGTCCTACGTGCCCGCTTGATCTTTTGCGAGCGCCGTATAGCAGACACGCACGATCCTTTGCGACCGCTGCCGACAGTAGCAGTGATCGGGCCCCTTGAACAGGGCGAGTACGCCGAATGTGGACGACCGGCTCAGTCCGGGTCCTCCACCAGGACGCTACGCGCTGACGCGACCGCGAGTGACACCGGTGTACCTGCCGCCTCCACGCGGTCGGGCACCTCGTGCCACGTGCTCTCGTCCTGCCGCTTGAACTTGCCCGCCCACACCACGGTCACCGAGGGCTCGTGGGTCACGCCGGCGGCGCGGTAGGCGTGGGTGACGGTCTGGTGCGGGTACGCGGCGCCCGGGTCCGAGCTGGTGCTGCTCGTGCCGTCGCCGAAGTGCCACACGAACTGCACCGGCGTCGCGACGAAGTCGATGCGCTCGACGACGAGGTCGACGTCCGGGAAGCTGCGCGGCACGGCCTCGGTGTAGAAGACGGTGTCCAGGCCGACGAGCGTGCGACCCGCTGGCTGCGCGTGCAGCACACCTCGTGCGACGGGCAGGCGGCGGAAGGCGGAGTAGATGTCGGTCAGGCTCGCCCGAGGTTTGTCTCCTGGTGTCCTGCACTCCTCGCCGCCGATGATCCAGGGGTTCTCGAGCGCCGGGTTCAGGCGGTCCACCTGCTGCAGCCAGCGGTACATCATCAGCTGCGGGGCGGTGCAGGAGCCGGTCGAGTTGGCGCATCCGGCGTCCGTGCCGCCCGGCGTGTTGCCGCCGCACGCCTGCGTGAATGCAACGCGGTTGTAGTAGCGCGGCATAGACGCGGGATTGGCATCAGCACCTGAGTCCGTATCCGTGCTTCCGCCGTTCGATACCTCGAAACTAGGGTCCTGACAGCGCTGACAGACTGAGACATCCGGTTCGTCGGCGGAAGCATTGCCCAGCGGCAAGCATGAAGCGGTGAACGCAAGCAGCAGCGGCAGAGCGATACCGGCACGTTCGCCTGCATGCCTCACTTGAGGATCACCACGCGCAATACTTGCCAGGCACCGTCGCGAAAGATGAGGTCGTATCGGTTGACGTCCCCCTGCGACGCAGGCTCCACAATCTTGACACTGCCATCGGGCTTCCGCAGTACGAGCCCGCTCGCCGAGTAGTCGACAACGACCTGCCGGACACCCGGCGCCGTCTCACCACTGGCAATGACCTTTTTGATCGTGGTGGTTCCGCGCAGCACAGTCTCCTCTGCGGCGTAGATCGCGCGGATGCTGCTGATGTAGCGAGCGCACGTCTTGCAAGAAGAGGCGCTTAATGCGCGGACTTCGTCGATGTCGCCCGTCTTGTACGCATTGTTCACGACCGCGATGTAGTGACGAACGGCGCGCTCAGCAGAAGCCACAGTGTTCTTCTCGCCCGCGGGCGCAACCGTCGGAGTCGGCGTCGGCGTAGCACTAGGCGCGACCGGAGCTGACGCCACCGCAGTAGCCGGACCGGTTGACGCACCGGCTCCAGCCGTACTGCCCCCTCCACAGCCGCTCAGCCCACCCACGAGCGCGAGGACCATCAGCGCGAGGGCGCCACGGCGTACCGTCCGTTCGATGCACATGGGCGTCGACTCTAGGAAGTCCTCGCGGACCGCGACTCCGGTTTTCCACAAGGTGTGACGAACTCGGACCCGTCCGGCGCAAGCGGCTCACGGAACGCGCATGACGGTGAGCGGCGGGTCAGCCCTGCGCCTCGACGCGTACCTGCGCGGGCGCCTTGTCCGGCCGCAGCCCTCGCCACGACGGGTGGCGCAGCCGATGGTCCGGCGTCCAGTTGCCGAACTCGACCTCGCCGACGAGCTCGGGCCGCACCCACGTGACGTCGCGCACCGCGGCGGTCGGCAGCTGCTCGCCGAAGGCTGGCCGCGCCACCACGAGGGGTCGCAGCACCGAGAGAAGCTGGTCGAGCACGGCTCCGGTGAACCCGGTGCCCACGTTGCCGACGTAGAGCAGGCGGCCGTCGGCGTCGTGCACGCCCAGCAGCAGCGAGCCGATCATGCCCGTGCGACGCCCGGACCCAGCTTTCCACCCGCCGATGACGACCTCCTGGGTGGCGAAGTTCTTGACCTTGACCCAGTCCGCCGACCGCCGCCCCGGCTCGTAGACCGAGCTCAGCCGCTTGGCCATCACGCCCTCGAGCTCCTGCGCCCGCGAGATCTCGAGCGCCTGCTCCCCCGTGAGCCCGTCGAGCGCCGGCGGCACGTCCCAGTGGCCGCTGCGCAGCTCGAGGTCCTCGAGGCGCCGGCGGCGCTCGGCGTAGGGCAGGTCGAGCAGCGACTCGCCACCGCGTACGAGCAGGTCGAAGACGAGCAGCGACACCGGCACCTTGGCCGCCGCGGCGCGGACGGCGGCGGCACCGCGTACGTGCATCCGCTGCTGCAGCGCGGCGAAGGACACCGTGCCCGCCGCGTCGAAGCCCACGATCTCGCCGTCGAGGACGACCTGATCGGGCAGCGACGCGAGGCCGGCGAGCTCCGGGTAGGCGCCCGAGACCTCGAGGTCGTTGCGCGAGAGCACCGAGAGGCGGCCGGCACCGGCGTAGACGATGGCGCGTACGCCGTCCCACTTCATCTCGTAGCCCCACTGCGCGTCGTCAGCGGGGCTCGGCAGCCGTCCCGGCGAGGCGAGCATCGGCCGGATGCGCTCAGGCGTCATGCCGGAGCGGCTGCTGAGGCGGCTCCCGCACGCGGCGGCGGGAGGCGTACGGGCAGCGGCGGCGGGGCGGCCTCGTCGATGCGACGCAGCGCTGCCAGCGCGGCGTCCTTGCTGCGCGTCGTCCAGAACGGAGGCAGCGACGCCCGCAGGAACGGGGAGTACGCAGCGGTGGCCAACCGCGGGTCGAGCACCGCCACGACGCCGCGGTCGTCGACGCGCCGCAGCAGGCGTCCCGCGCCCTGCGCCAGGCGCAGCGCCGCGTGCGCCGCGTAGACCGTGCGGAAGCCCGCCGGGCCGGCCGCGTCCTTGCGGGCCGCCATCAGCGGGTCGTCGGGCCGCGGGAAGGGTATGCGGTCGATGACCACGAGCTGCAGGGCAGAGCCCGGCACGTCGACGCCCTGCCAGAGCGACATCGTCCCGAACAGGCAGGTCGCCGCGTCACCCGCGAACATCCGCACCAGCTCGGGGGTCGACTCGTCGCCCTGGAGCAGGATCGGCAGGTCGAGCTGCTCGCGCAGCACCTCGGCGGCCTCCCGCGCGGCGCGCATCGAGGAGAAGAGCCCGAGCGTGCGCCCTCCCGCGGCCCGCACGAGGTCGCCGAGCTCGGCGAGCACCTCGGGCGGCATGGCGTCGCGCCCAGGCGGCGGCAGGTGCGCAGCGGTGTAGAGGATCCCCTGGCGCGCCGCGTCGAAGGGGGTGCCGACGTCGAGGCCCGACCACGACGTACCGGGCACCTGCTCGCCATCGGTGCTCCGGGCACCGAGCCCCAGGCCGCGGGCCACGAGGTCGAACGAGCCGCCGAGCTCGAGCGTCGCGGACGTGCAGATGACGGTCTTCTCGGCGAATAGCCGCTCGCGCAGCAGCCCGGCGACCGACAGAGGGGCGACGTGCAGGCTGCGCCCGGGCATGGGCCCCCGCTCGGTCACCGTCACCCAGCAGACGTCGTGCGCGCTGCCGCCGAGCACCCGCTCGGACACCTCGAACGCCGTGTCGACCAGCGCCCGGGCCATGCGGCGCGCGCCGTCGTCGGCGTCCTTCGCCTTGGCCAGCCCCGAGGAGCAGCTGCGCGCCGCGTCGCGCACCAGCACCAGGGCGTCGGCCAGCTGCTCGGGCAGCGAGGCCCCGAAGCGCCCGGGCGGGCACGCGTCGAGCGCGTCACCGAGCTCGCGCGCGGCGTCCATCAGGTCGTCCACGCCGTCGTCGACCAGCCGGCCCGCACGCTGTGCCGCGCGCTCGACCATGCCTGCGGTGAGCTCGTCGGTCGCCACTCCGGTGACGCGGTCGACCAGCTCGTGGGCCTCGTCGATCACGCACACGTCGTGCTGGGGAAGCACCTCGAAGCTCTCCATCGCGTCGATGGCGAGCAGGGCGTGGTTGGTGACGACGACGTCTGCCTGGGCGGCACGCCCCCGCGCCCGCTCGGCGAAGCACTCCTCTCCGAAGGAGCACTTCTGGGCGCCGACGCACTCGCGGGCCGACACGCTGATCTGTCGCCAGGCGCGCGGCGACACCGAGGGCACCAGCTCGTCGCGGTCGCCGCTGTCGGTCTGCTCGGCCCACTCCCGCGCCCGGGTGACCTCGCGCCCCAGCGGTGTCGACGGAGCGGAGAACAGCGCCTGCGGGTCGTCGTCGGGCACCGCGCCCGCGATCCTGGCCTTGCACGCGTAGTTGCTGCGGCCCTTGAGGATGGCGTAGCTCGGGGTGCGGCCCAGCACCGGCGCGACCGCGTCGACCAGGCGGGGCAGGTCGCGGTCGACGATCTGCGCTTGCAGCGCGATCGTGGCCGTGGCCACGACGACCGGGCCCTCCCCCGCCGAGGCGTGCAGGAGCGAAGGGACGAGGTAGGCCAGGGACTTGCCGGTGCCGGTGCCTGCCTGCACGAGCAGGTGCTCGCCGGTCTCCATCGCGTCGGCGACCGCCTCGGCCATGCGGACCTGGCCCGGGCGCTCGGCCCCGCCGAGCGCAGCGACGGCCGCCGCGAGGGTCTCGCGGACCCCGGCGGCAGGACGCGTCGACGATGCCTCAGCCACGACGTACGAGCCTAGACGCTGCGCCGGCCGGCCCGAGCCCGTCGTCCACAGCGCACCGGGCCTTGACCGCCTCCGAGCAGGTGTGGCACCTTCCGCGGCACCGTCACCGCCGAAGGAGCCGCCCGTGACCACCAGCGTCGAGGGGCAGACCGCTGTCGTGGTCGGCGCCGGGTCGGGCATCGGTCGGGCCACCGCGCTGCTGCTCGCCGAGCGCGGCGCCCACGTCGTGTGCGTCGACCGGCTGGAGCAGGTCGCGGACACCGTGGCCCAGGCCCGCGACGCGGGCGGCTCGGCCAGCGCCCTCATCGCCGACGTCACCGAGCCGGCGACGGTCGTCGACGCCTTCGCCCGAGCCGCCGCCGAGCGGGGCCAGCTGCACGCCGTCGTCAACACCGCCGGCATCACCGGGCCGCAGGGGCGGCGCAGCCACGAGGTCGACGTCGCCGAGCTCGACCGCACCTACGCGGTGAACCTGCGCGGCGCGTACGTCGTGTCGCAGGAGGCGGTCCGGCACATGCTGCCGCACGGCTACGGCCGCATCGCCCACGTCGCCTCGATCGCGGGCAAGGAGGGCAATCCCGGCATGATCGGCTACTCCACGACCAAGGCGGGGCTCATCGGGATGGTGAAGGCGCAGGGCAAGGAGTACGCGCTGGACGGGATCACGGTCAACGCGCTGGCTCCCGCCGTCATCCAGACGCCGTTCCTGGACGACCAGCCGGCCGAGACGCTCGCCTACATGGCGGCCAAGATCCCGATGGGCCGCTTCGGGACGATGCAGGAGGCAGCAGAGCTGCTGGCCTGGATGGCGTCACCGGCGTGCAGCTTCACCACGGGGTTCACGTTCGACCTGTCCGGCGGCCGGGCGACCTACTGACGCCAGGCGCCGACCGGGCGCGGCCGCTCCCCCGTCGAGGCGGCCGCGCCGGGGCGGGCTAGAGCTTGCTGAACTTCGGGCTGTCGGCCGCGACGCGCTGCATCGTGTTGTTGAAGTCGACGAGCACGATGTTGCCCGGCTCGACAGCGACGACCCGCCCGAGGCCGTGCCGGTCGTGGCAGACGCGGTCGTCGACCTCGTAGGTCTCCACCGGGGCGGCGGGCTGCTCCGGCTGGTTGAACGGGCTTCCGGCGAGGACGCGCCGGGTGGTGGTGCGACGGGTTGTCATGCTCCAAGCGTCACACACATCCGACGCCGTGGGGACCGCCGCACCACCTTTTCTCGTCCCGCACGCACGGACGCGCGCCCCACGACTGCAGTCGTGGAGCGCGCGTCGGGCGCCTCGGAGGGTCAGGCCGTCGGCACGACCGCGTAGGCGTTGAGCTCGTGGGCCAGCGCAGCGCCGACCCGGGCGACGAGCCGGGTGCCTTCACCGAGGTGCTCCTCCACCAGCACCTCGCCGGCCGAGTGGACGCGGGCGACGAGGCCGCCCCGGTCGTAGGGCACGACGACCTCGACCTCGACGTCGGGGTGCGGCAGCGCGGCCTCGAGGGCCGAGCGCAGCTCGTCGAGCCCCTCGCCGGTGCGGGCCGAGACGACGACCGCGCTCGGCTCGTTGCGGACCAGGCGGTCGAGCACGGCCGGGTCGGCCGCGTCGGCCTTGTTGACCACGACGATCTCGCGGACGTCCTTGGCGCCGACCTCGCAGAGCACCTGGCGGACCGTGCTCAGCTGCAGCTCGGGGTGGGGGTGCGAGCCGTCGACCACGTGGAGCACGAGGTCGGCGTCCTTGACCTCCTCGAGCGTCGAGCGGAACGCCTCGACCAGCTGGTGGGGCAGGTGGCGCACGAACCCGACGGTGTCGGCGATCGTGTAGGGCCGCCCGTCGCTCGCCTCGGCCTTGCGGACGGTCGGGTCGAGCGTGGCGAACAGCGCGTTCTCCACCAGGACCCCGGCGCCCGTGAGCCGGTTGAGCAGGCTCGACTTGCCGGCGTTGGTGTAGCCGGCGATCGCGACGGCGGGCACGCCCTTGTAGCGGCGCTGCGAGCGCTGCGTGTCGCGGGCGGTGCCCATCTCCTTGATCTCGCGGCGCAGCTTGGCCATGGCGCCGCGGATGCGCCGGCGGTCGGTCTCGATCTTGGTCTCACCGGGACCACGGGTGCCGATGCCGCCACCGCCGGCGACGCGGCCACCGGCCTGGCGCGACATCGACTCGCCCCAGCCTCGCAGCCGCGGCAGCATGTACTGCATCTGCGCCAGCGAGACCTGCGCCTTGCCCTCACGGCTCTTCGCGTGCTGGGCGAAGATGTCGAGGATCAGGGCGGTGCGGTCGATGACCTTGACCTTGACCGCCTTCTCGAGCGCGATGAGCTGGCCGGGGGTCAGCTCGCCGTCGACCACGACGGTGTCGGCTCCGGTCGCGATGACCACCTCGCGCAGCTCGTTGGCCTTGCCCGAGCCGATGAACGTGGCGGCGTCCGGCTTGTCGCGGCGCTGCATCAGCGCGTCGAGCACCTCGGAGCCGGCCGTCTCGGCCAGCGCGGCCAGCTCGGCCATGCTGGTCTCGGCGTCCTGCACCGTGCCCTCGGTCCACACGCCGACGAGCACGACCCGCTCCAGGCGGAGCTGGCGGTACTCGACCTCGGTGACGTCCTCGAGCTCGGTGCTGAGCCCGACGACTCGGCGCAGGGCCTGGCGGTCGGAGAGGTCCAGCTGGTCGCCGTCGTAGCCGTCGAGCTGGTCGTCGGTCTCGTAGGGAGCACCCGGGGCGGCGTCCTCGTCGAGGGCTGCGGCGTAGCGGGTGTCGATGTCGGCCTCGGAGGCCACTGCTGGGTTCGTCATACGACGGTGTCAACGCTCCAGTGCAGGGGATGCTTCCCCGCCAGGGTCGCACGCGGCACCGACATCGTCATGCGAATACCGCCCGCCCCAGGCTCGTCGGGGTCAGCGCCCGAGCGCCACCACGTCCACGTCCAGCTCGGCGACCAGCACCGCCGGACCGGTCAGCTCCACCTCGCCGTCGGCCCGCAGCAGGACCGAGAGCCGGCCGCCGGGCACGTCGACCGTCCAGCGGTCGGGCGCTCCCGGCCCCGCGGCGCGGGCGGCGACGACCGCGGCGGCGGCCACACCCGTACCGCACGACGCCGTCTCACCGACCCCGCGCTCGTGCACCCGCATGGCGACGTGCGCCGGCCCGCGAACGGCGACGAACTCGACGTTGACCCCGTGCGGGAAGCTCTCGGCGGGCGTCACGACCGGCGGCTGCGCCAGCTCACCGGCGTCCTGCGGGTCGTCGACGAGGACGACGGCGTGCGGGTTGGGCAGGTGCAGGCCCGTCCCCGACCACGAGCCGGTCGGCGTCGACACCTGCACCGGGTCGGGCAGGAGCTCGGCGCTGCCCATGCTGACGGTGACCCGGCCGTCGGGCTCGAACCGTACGCTGCGCACCCCGCCCCGCGTCGCCACCGACAGCGGGCGGCTGGGGTCGACCCACCCGTGCTGGGCGAGGAAGCGGGCGAAGACGCGTACGCCGTTGCCGCACATCTCGGCGACACTGCCGTCGGCGTTGCGGTAGTCCATGAACCACTCGGCCTCGCCCGCCTGGTCTGCCACCTCGGGCGCCAGGTCGGTGGGGACGACGCGGACCAGGCCGTCGGCGCCGACGCCGGCACGACGGTCGCACAGCGCGACGACCAGCTCCGGGGCGATCTCGAGGGACCCGTCCCGGTCAGGGACCAGCACGAAGTCGTTCCTGGTGCCATGGCCCTTGACGACGCGCATGGGACCCAGTCTGCCCGACGGGTCAGGGCGTCCCCGAGCCGTGCACCACCGCGGCGCTGCCGCCGCGCCGGCCGTCGGCAGCCGCGTGCACCTGGCCGTCGGGGTCGAGCTCCACCGCGAGCACGGCAGCCGGCTGGGCGCGCAGTACCGCGTCCAGGGGAGCACCGCGCAGGACGCGGTCGCGCAGCACCTCACGCTGCCCGGCGAGCGCGTCGACGCCTCCCGGCACCGGCTTGCGACCCGTGGTGGCCGCGACGGCGAGCTCGACGCTCGCCGGCTGCGGTGCAGCCGCCGAGCGCAGGACGACGCTCGGGAGCGCGTCGCCGCACGCGCCGGGCAGCGCCGAGCCGAGCACGAGCCCGCTGCCGCCGAGCGCCTCGCCGCTGCCCCCCCGCCGACCCATCGAGCTGACGACGGCGGTGACGTCGCCGCGACGGTCGGCGACGAGCACCGAGACGTACGCGTCGGCCGCCACGTGCCCGCGGGTCCCGACCACGCCGCCGGCGACGCGGAACGCTCCCTCCGCTCGCGCGGTCAGCGTGCGCACGACCGGCCGCGCCGGCTCCGCCGCCGCGAGGGCCGTGGGTCGACCGGCCTGGAGGTCGCGCACGGTGCGGCCGAGCGCGCCGTGAGCCAGGGTGCGCGCGTCGGCGAGCAGCGTCTCGAGCGGCAGGGACCCCCACGTGCGCGCCGCGAGCGCCCAGGCCGCGTAGGCGCCGGCGGGCGAGCACCCGTCGACCATGCGGATGCTGCCGTCCGCCCCGTCGACGTGCAGCACGGCAGACCCGCCCCCCAGTCCGCCGGCCGCGGGCGAGCGCACCGCGAGGACGGCCGCGGCCGCGAGGGCGGCGTCGACCGAGCCTCCGCCGTCGGCGAGCACGGCCTGGGCCGTGCGCGTGGCCTCGTCGTCGGTCGACACGACGCCTCCGCCGTAACCGACCGCCGAGGGCTCGCGGCCCGGGCCCGACACCGACGCGCCCAGCGGCGGCGGGACGACCAGCAGGGCGAGGAACGCAGCGCCGAGCAGCCCCATGAGCGGAGAGACCCGGCGTCGTTGCACCCTGGGCTCGTACCCGCTCCCCGGGGACTCCTCACGTCGGCTCGGCGCGTCACCCCGCGGCCGAGACCACCGCCAGCGACTGCTCCAGGACGTCTGCCCGGCCGGGGTCGAGCCACGTGATGCGCTGGTCGCGCCGGAACCACGACTCCTGCCGCCGCACGAAGCGCCGCGTGGCCTGCACGGTCTCGGCCCGCGCCTGCTCGAGCCCGATCTCGCCGTCGAGGGCGCGGAGCAGCTGGGCGTAGCCGAGGGCCCGGCGCGCCGTCACGCCGTCGCGCAGCCCGGAGCGCTCGGCCAGCGAGCGCACCTCGTCGACGAAGCCGGCGGCCCACATGCGCTCGACCCGTCGCTCGACGCGCTCGTCGAGCTCGACCCTCGAGGGGCGCAGGCCGAGCGTCACGGTGGGACGGACGTAGTCGATGGTGGCCGGCAGCACCGCGGCGAACGAGCCCTCGAGCTCGACCACCTCCAGCGCGCGGACGACGCGGCGGGCGTTGGACGGCTCGATCGCGGCGGCGGCCACCGGGTCGCGCGACGCGAGCTCGGCGTGCAGCGCCCCGGACCCCTCCGCGGCGAGGCGCATCTCGAAGTGCGCGCGCAGGTCGGCGTCGGTCGCCGGGAACTCGAACCGGTCGAGGACGGCGCGCACGTAGAGCCCCGACCCGCCGACCAGGACGGGGACGCGGCCGCGGGCCGCCACGTCGGCGATCGCCGCCCGGGCGAGCTCCTGGTAGCGCTTGACGTCGGCCGGCTCGGTCACGTCCCACACGTCGAGCACGTGGTGGGGGACGCCGCGCCGCTCCTCGGGCGTCGCCTTCGCCGTGCCGATGTCCATGCCGCGGTAGAGCTGCATGGAGTCGGCGTTCACGACCTCTCCGCCGAGGCGCAGCGCGAGCTCGACGCCCAGGGCGGTCTTGCCCGAGGCGGTCGGCCCGACGACGGCGACGACGGTCACGCGCGGGGCTCCCCACCGTGCCAGAGCGCGACGACGTAGCCGACGCCGTAGGGCGCCGTCGCGAGCAGCACCTCGCCGCGCGGCGGGCCGGCGCCGTCACGTGCCGCCATCGCCCCGAGCACCTGCCAGGGCGCCCGGCCGTCGACGGAGAGCTCCGCGCAGACCTCGGGGTCGAGCGCGAGCAGCGCCGCCGTGTCGCCGGCAGCGAGCGCCTGCTCGACGGCGTCGTCCAACGGGACGGCCCGCGGGTCCGGCCAGCGCGGCGAGCGGTCCTCGCGCCGGGCGCTGCCGTCACCGACGCACACGACCCCCAGCCGCTCGTCGGCGTCGGGAGCGAGGTCGGCGGCGCAGCGTACGCAGTCGTCGACCGTCGCGCCGCTCGTCACCGACCACAGGGTGCGCGGACCGGCCCAGCCGGCCCGGTCGAGCAGCCAGCCCCCGAGCGCGAGGCCGAGCGGCAGCCGCGCCGGGCCCGCGCCGCGTCCGAGCAGCAGCGGGAGGCCGTAGGGGGCGAGGTCGGCGCGGTCGTCGGCCGACCGCTCCCCCGTCGAGAGCCCGGTGGCGACGACGGCGACCCGGCTGACGCCGGCGTCGAGGACCTCGGCGACGGCGCGGTCGCACGCGCGGCGCAGCTCGTCGAGCTCCTGCGCGGCGCCGGCAGCGACCTCCGGCACCAGCGCGGGCGGGGAGGGTACGACTGCGGCTGAGACCAGCACGCGCGCTCAGCCGCAGACGGCGGCCGGGGCGACCGCGGCCGGGACGCCCACGGAGGGCAGCCCGAGCGGCACGGCGCGCCGCTGCGCGGGAGGGGCAGCCTGGGCAGCTGCCCAGGCGTCGCCACCGCGGGTGCGGCGCAGGCCGTGCGCGGGCTCGTCGGAGACCAGGTGGTGGGGGGCGGCGTAGGTGATGGTCGCCTGGACGACGTCACCGGGCCTCGGGGCCTCCCCCACCGGCGGGACGACGTGGACGAGCCGGTTGTCCCGGGCGCGGCCGGTCAGCCGTCGGGTGGCGGAGTCCTTGCGTCCCTCGCCCTCGGCGACCAGCACCTCGACGGTGCGCCCGACCTGCTTCTTCGCCTCGTCCCAGCTGACCTGCTCCTGCAGGGCGACCAGCCGCTCGTAGCGCTCCTGCACGACCTGCTTGGGGACCTGGCCGTCCATCTCGGCGGCGGGGGTGCCCGGGCGCTTGCTGTACTGGAACGTGAAGGCGCTGGCGAACCGCGCCTCGCGCACCACGTGGAGGGTCTGCTCGAAGTCGGCCTCGGTCTCGCCGGGGAAGCCGACGATGATGTCGGTCGTGATCGCGGCGTCCGGCAGGGACTCGCGCACCCGGTCGACGATCTGCAGGAACCGCTCCTGGCGGTAGGAGCGGCGCATGCGGCGCAGCACGTCGTCGGCGCCGGACTGCAGGGGCATGTGCAGGCTCGGCATCACGTTGGGCGTCTCGGCCATGGCCTCGACGACGTCGTCGGTGAAGTCGCGCGGGTGGGGGCTGGTGAAGCGCACGCGCTCCAGCCCCTCGACCGCGCCGCAGGCGCGCAGCAGCTTGGCGAACGCCGCCCGGTCGCCGAAGTCGGAGCCGTAGGCGTTGACGTTCTGGCCCAGCAGCGTGACCTCGACGACGCCCTCGGCGACCAGCGCCTGCACCTCGGCGAGCACGTCGCCGGGCCGGCGGTCCTTCTCCTTGCCGCGCAGGGCCGGCACGATGCAGAAGGTGCAGGTGTTGTTGCAGCCCACGCTCACCGACACCCAGCCGGCGTAGGGCGAGTCGCGGCGGGTCGGCAGCGTGCTGGGGAAGGTCTCGAGCGCGTCGAGGATCTCGACCTGGGCCTCGGCGTTGTGGCGGGCCCGCTCGAGCAGCACCGGCAGCGAGCCGATGTTGTGGGTGCCGAAGACGACGTCGACGTAGGGCGCCCGCCGCACGATCTCGCCGCGGTCCTTCTGCGCGAGGCACCCGCCCACCGCGATCTGCATGCCGGGGTTGGCGGCCTTGGCCGGTGCCAGGTGGCTCAGGTTGCCGTAGAGCTTGTTGTCGGCGTTCTCGCGCACTGCGCACGTGTTGAAGACGACCACGTCGGCGGCGTCGTCGCGCTCGGCGCGCTCGTAGCCCGCAGCCTCCAGCAGGCCGGAGAGCCGCTCGGAGTCGTGGACGTTCATCTGGCAGCCGTAGGTGCGGACGGCATAGGTGCGAGACACGACGAGAAGCGTACGGGCCCGGGCTGACGAGCGGCCGCTCGTCCACAGGGCTGCTCCCCGCCTCGAGCTCCGCGACCGGCCTGGGGACGAGCACCCGGGTGGCATGCTGGGAGGGTGAGGCTCTCGACCTTCAACGAGCGCATGCAGGAGGCGTTCGGCGCCCAGGCGTCGTGGCTCGCGCGCGACCACGTCTTCGCGGGCCTCGGCCAGCGCACCGTCCAGCAGGCGCTCGACGCCGGCGAGGACGCCCGTGAGGTGTGGCTGGTCGTGCACAGCGAGATGCGGCTGCCGGCGACGCTGCGCTGATCCTCCGCTGCGCTCTCCGCTCGGCCGTCCAGGTCCACGGCGTGTCGCTTGCCGGTCGAACACGTGTTCGGCTCTACTTGACAGGTGCCGGCGGCGCGCCGGCACGTGTGACGCGCAGGGTTCCTCCACAGGTCGGGCACTCCGGGGCGTCGTCGGTCCACAGGCCCGGCGCTCGTGCGGTGACCTTGTCAGTGCCCAGCCCTACCGTCTGGAGACGTGGCCAAACCGATGAGCAGCACCAAGACCGGGAGGATCTCCGTGGCACCTGCAGCGGACCGCAGCAAGGCACTCGACACCGCGCTCTCGCAGATCGAGCGCCAGTTCGGCAAGGGCTCGGTGATGCGGCTGGGCGACGAGGGCCGTGCGCCGGTCGAGGTGATCCCGACCGGGTCGATCGCCCTCGACGTCGCCCTCGGCATCGGCGGCCTCCCCCGCGGCCGCATCATCGAGGTCTACGGGCCGGAGTCCTCCGGCAAGACGACCGTCGCCCTGCACGCGGTGGCCAGCGCCCAGCGCGCCGGCGGCATCGCGGCCTTCATCGACGCCGAGCACGCGCTCGACCCTGAGTACGCGCGCAAGCTCGGCGTCGACACCGACGCCCTGCTCGTGTCGCAGCCCGACACCGGTGAGCAGGCGCTCGAGATCGCCGACATGCTCATCCGGTCCGGCGCGCTCGACATCATCGTGGTCGACTCGGTGGCGGCCCTCGTGCCCCGCGCCGAGATCGAGGGCGAGATGGGCGACTCCCACGTGGGTCTCCAGGCCCGGCTGATGAGCCAGGCGCTGCGCAAGATCACCGGTGCGTTGAGCCAGTCCGGCACCACCGCGATCTTCATCAACCAGCTGCGCGAGAAGATCGGCGTCTTCTTCGGCTCCCCCGAGACCACCACGGGTGGCAAGGCGCTGAAGTTCTACGCCTCCATCCGGCTCGACGTGCGCCGCATCGAGACCCTCAAGGACGGCGCCGAGCCCGTCGGCAACCGCACCCGCGTCAAGGTCGTCAAGAACAAGATGGCCCCGCCGTTCAAGCAGGCCGAGTTCGACATCCTCTACGGCATCGGCATCAGCCGCGAGGGCGGCCTGATCGACATGGGCGTCGAGCAGGGCTTCGTGCGCAAGTCCGGCGCCTGGTACACCTACGAGGGCGACCAGCTCGGACAGGGCAAGGAGAACGCCCGCGCCTTCTTGCGCGACAACCCCGACCTCGCCGACGAGATCGAGAAGAAGATCAAGGAGAAGATGGGCGTCGGGCCGCGCGTCGACGCGCCCGCTGAAGAGGTCGTCCCCGTCGACATCGACTTCTAGCGCCGGATGGGCTCCACGCACGACAGCGGCGCACCGGGTCTCGACGGCGGCGCACCGGGGAGCGGTGCCGCCGACCCCGGTGCCGCTGACCCCGGTGCCGCTGACCCCGGTGCGCCGGCCCGTCGGGGGCGGCGCGGCGGTAGGGGACGCCGGGGCGGCGAGGGCCAGGGCGGCGAGCCCCGGCGACCGGCGGACCCCGACGAGGCGGCGCGCGAGGTCGTCCTGCAGCAGCTGGGCCACGGCCCGCGCACGCGGGCCCAGCTGGCCAGCGTGCTGCGGGGGCGCGGCGTCCCCGACGGCGCGGCCGGCGCCGCGCTCGACCGCTTCACCGAGCTGGGCTACGTCGACGACGGCGCCTACGCCGACGCGTGGGTGCGCTCGAGGGCCCGCAGCAAGGGCCTGTCCCGCCGCATGCTGACCCGCGAGCTCCGCACCAAGGGCGTCGACGACCGGTTGATCGAGGACGCGCTCGAGGCGCTGCCCGACGGCGCCGAGGTCGAGGCCGCCCGCGAGCTGGCGCAGCGGCGCGCGCGCCGGATGGGCGGGCTCGAGCGCGAGGTCGCGCTGCGGCGGCTCGCCGGGCTGCTCGCGCGCAAGGGGCACGCACCGGGCCTCGCCCTGCGCGTCGCCCGCGAGGTCCTGGAGTCGGCGAGCGCCGAGCGCACCGGCTGACCGAGCGCGCTGACCGCCCGAGCGCGCTGCCTGCCCCGGGTGCGCTGACTGCCCCGAGCGCGCTGACCGCCCGAGCCCACCGGGACGGTCGACGGGCCCCGCTCGCCGCCCTCCGAGGTTGAGCGGCGACCCGTCCGGAGATCCTTGCTCTGCGGTGCCCGGAGGTGACGCCGCGCGCTGGTCCGCTGCACGGCGGGACGGGGCGCCCGGCGTACCGTAGGCGGCCTCCCCGCCGCACAGGCGGACATCGCTGGTCGAGAGGGGTCGGTCGTGGACGGCGGGGCGGCGGAGGTCCTCGCGCTGCTCGTGCTGGGCGTCGTGGCGGTCCTCGCCCTGCTCGCGCTGGGCACCGTCGTGCTGCGCCACAAGGCCGAGGCCCACTCCGAGGCGACCCGCACCGCCGCCAACGCCGCCGCCGAGCGGGCGGCCAGCGAGGCCGCCCAGCAGCTCGTCGCCGCGGCCCGGGCGGAGGCCGCCGAGACCCGCGAGCGCGTCGAGCGCGAGCTCGTCGCGGCCCGCGACGACCTGCGACGGCTGCGCGAGGAGGTCGAGCGCCGGGAGCGCCGCATCGGCGAGCGGGAGGACCGGCTCGAGGCGGCGGCCGCCAAGGACGCCGAGCGCCAGCGGCTGCTCGCCGAGCGCGAGGCTCAGCTCGCGACCCGGGCCGAAGAGCTGCACGACCTCGAGCAGGAGCGGGTCGCCGTCCTCGAGCGCACGGCAGGGCTCTCGCTGGCCGAGGCCCGCGCCGACCTGCTCGCCGTCGCCGAGCGGGCGGCCAAGCGCGACGCCGTCCTCCGGGTCCGCGAGATCGAGCGGCTCGCGCAGGAGGAGGGCGAGGCGCGCGCCCGCGAGGTCGTCACCTCCGCCATCCAGCGCGTCGCCTCGGAGCAGACGACCGAGTCGGTGGTCACGGCCCTGCACCTGCCGAGCGACGACCTCAAGGGCCGCATCATCGGGCGCGAGGGCCGCAACATCCGCGCGTTCGAGGCGGCGACCGGGGTCAACCTGCTCGTCGACGACACCCCCGAGGCCGTCCTGCTCTCGAGCTTCGACCCGGTGCGCCGCGAGGTCGCCCGCACGGCGCTCGAGGCGCTGGTGCTCGACGGGCGCATCCACCCCTCCCGGATCGAGGAGGCGGTCGAGCGAGCCCAGCGCGACGTCGACCAGCGCTGCCTCCGAGCCGCCGAGGACGCGCTGGCCGAGGTGGGGATCACCGAGGTCCACCCCGACGTCGTCGTGCTGCTCGGCAAGCTGCGCTTCCGCACGAGCTACGGGCAGAACGTGCTGCGCCACCTCGTCGAGAGCGCCCACCTGGCCGGCCTGATGGCCGCGGAGCTCGGCCTCGACGTGCCGCTGCTCAAGCGCGGCGCGTTCCTCCACGACATCGGCAAGGCGCTGACGCACGAGGCGCAGGGCAGCCACGCCCTCGTGGGGGCCGAGATCGCCAAGCGCTACGGCGAGGAGCCCGACGTCGTCCACGCGATCGAGGCGCACCACAACGAGGTCGAGCCCCGCACGGTCGAGGCCGTGCTCGTCCAGGCGGCCGACGCGATCAGCGGGTCGCGCCCGGGCGCGCGGCGCGAGCCGGTCGAGGCCTACGTCAAGCGGCTCGAACGGCTCGAGGAGATCGCCCACGCCCACGAGGGCGTCGACAAGGTCTTCGCCATGCAGGCCGGCCGCGAGCTGCGCGTCATGGTGCTGCCCGACCGCATCGACGACATCCAGGCGCAGGTGATCGCCCGCGAGATCGCCAAGCAGGTCGAGGACGAGATGACCTACCCCGGCCAGATCAAGGTCGTGGTCGTGCGCGAGTCGCGGGCGGTCGAGACCGCCCGCTGAAGTCGCTCGAGCGGTGAGTGTCGGTGGCGGCGGGCATGCTGGACCCATGGCCAGCACCTCCCGTCCGCGCACCCGCTCCGCACGCGCGGCCGCGGCGACCCGGGAGCCGGCCGGGCAGGAGGCGGCGGACCAGCAGCCGGTGCAGCAGGCAGCGGCGGAGCACGAGGCGCCGGGCACCCCGCCCCTCGAGCGCTTCTCCCCCGCGACGCAGGCCTGGTTCCGCGGTGCCTTCGCCGCCCCCACCGCCGCGCAGGAGGGCGCCTGGGACGCCGTCTCGACCGGACGCGACGCCCTCGTCGTCGCACCCACCGGGTCGGGCAAGACGCTGGCCGCGTTCCTCTGGTCGCTCGACCGCATCGCCTCGGCTCCGACGCCGGAGGAGCCGCTGCAGCGCTGCCGGGTGCTCTACATCTCGCCGCTCAAGGCGCTCGCCGTCGACGTCGAGCGCAACCTGCGCGCGCCGCTGACCGGCATCCGCCAGGCGTCGGCGCGGCTCGGGCTGCCCGAGCCCGAGGTCACCGTCGGCGTCCGCTCGGGCGACACCCCGGCCGACGAGCGCCGGACCTTCGGCCGACGCCCGCCCGACATCCTGATCACGACCCCCGAGTCGCTGTTCCTCATCCTCACCTCGCGCGCCCGCGAGGCCTTGGCAGGCGTCGAGACGGTCATCCTCGACGAGGTCCACGCCGTCGCCGGGACCAAGCGCGGCGCGCACCTCGCCCTCTCCCTCGAGCGCCTCGACGCGCTGCTCGAGCGTCCGGCGCAGCGCATCGGGCTCAGCGCGACGGTGCGGCCGGTCGAGGAGGTCGCGAGGTTCCTGTCCGGCACCCGCACGCCCGTCGTCGTGCGCCCGCCGAGCACCAAGCAGATCGAGGTGGAGGTCGTCGTCCCGGTCGACGACATGGCCGAGCTCGGCGCGCCCACCGGTGAGCTCAACGGATCGGCTGCGGGCGGGGAGCGGCGGGCCTCCATCTGGCCGCACGTCGAGGAGCGCATCGTCGACCTGGTCGAGGCCAACCGTTCGACGATCGTGTTCGCCAACTCCCGCCGCCTCGCCGAGCGCCTGACCGCGAGGCTCAACGAGATCGCCAACGAACGCGCCACGGGCGAGGACCTCGCCGAGCCGGGCACGCTGACCCCGGCCCAGCTCATGGCGCAGGCCGGCGCGGCGCACGGCGCGCCGACCGAGCTCGCGCGCGCCCACCACGGCTCGGTCAGCCGTGAGCAGCGCACCCTGACGGAGGAGGCGCTCAAGGCGGGCCGGCTGCCGGCCGTCGTCGCCACCAGCAGCCTCGAGCTCGGCATCGACATGGGCGCCGTCGACCTGGTCGTCCAGGTCGAGTCGCCGCCGTCGGTCGCCAGCGGGCTCCAGCGGGTGGGGCGTGCCGGCCACCAGGTCGGTGCGGTCAGCCGGGGCGTGATCTTCCCGAAGTACCGCGGCGACCTGCTCCAGACCGCCGTCGTCGCCGAGCGCATGCGCAGCGGGGCCATCGAGGCCCTGCGCATCCCGCGCAACCCGCTCGACGTGCTGGCGCAGCAGGTCGTCGCCATGTGCGCCCTGGACTCGTGGGACGTCGACGAGCTGCTCGAGCTGGTGCGCCGGGCGGCGCCGTTCGCCGAGCTGCCCCGCTCGGCCTACGAGTCCGTGCTCGACATGCTCTCGGGCCGCTACCCCAGCGACGAGTTTGCCGAGCTGCGCCCGCGCCTGGTGTGGGACCGCACCGCCGGCACCCTGAGCGGACGGCCCGGCGCCCAGCGCCTGGCCGTCACCAGCGGCGGCACGATCCCCGACCGCGGGCTCTTCGGCGTCTTCCTCGCCGCCGGCGAGGGCCCCGCGCGCCGCGTCGGCGAGCTCGACGAGGAGATGGTCTACGAGTCGCGCGTCGGCGACGTCTTCACGCTCGGGTCGAGCAGCTGGCGCATCGAGGACATCACCCACGACCGCGTGCTCGTCTCCCCCGCCCCCGGCCAGCCCGGCAAGCTGCCGTTCTGGCACGGCGACTCGCTCGGGCGCCCGGTCGAGCTCGGCCGCGCCCTCGGCGAGTTCGTCCGCGAGGTGGGCCGTCTGCCCGCGCCGGAGGCGCTGGAGCGCGTACGCGCCGCCGGGCTCGACGAGCGCGCCGCCAGCAACCTGCTCGCCTACCTCGACGAGCAGCGCGCAGCGACCGGTGTGGTGCCCGACGACCGCACGATCGTGGTCGAGCGCTTCCGCGACGAGCTGGGCGACTGGCGGGTGTGCGTGCACTCGCCCTTCGGCGCCCAGGTCCATGCGCCGTGGGCGCTGGCCCTGTCAGCCCGGCTGCGCGAGCGCACGGGGCTCGATGTGCAGATCATGCACGCCGACGACGGCATCGTCCTGCGCCTGCCCGACCTCGACCTGGTGCCCGTCGGCGACCTGTTCGCCGACGACGGCGGGCAGGCCCAGCGCGACCCGGCCGCGGGCGCCGCCGCCGGCGCCGAGGCGGCTGTGCTCGACCCCGACGAGGTCGAGCCGCTGGTCACCGGCGAGGTCGGCGCCTCCGCGCTGTTCGCCTCCCGCTTCCGCGAGTGCGCGGCGCGCGCCCTGCTGCTGCCCCGCCGAGACCCCGGCCGGCGCACGCCGCTGTGGGCCCAGCGCCAGCGCAGCGCCCAGCTGCTCTCGGTCGCCGCCGGCTACGGCTCGTTCCCCATCGTGCTCGAGACGGTGCGCGAGTGCCTGCAGGACGTCTTCGACGTCCCCGGCCTCGTCGCGCTGATGCGCTCGATCGAGTCGCGCGAGGTGCGCGTCGTCGAGGTCGAGACGCCGGCCCCCTCGCCGTTCGCCCGCTCGCTGCTGTTCGGCTACGTCGCGCAGTACATCTACGAGGGCGACTCCCCCCTCGCCGAGCGCCGCGCCCAGGCGCTCTCGCTCGACCCGGCCCTGCTGGCCGAGCTCCTCGGCCAGGCCGAGCTGCGCGAGCTGCTCGAGCCCGCGGTGGTGGAGCGCCTCGACCTCGAGCTCCAGCGCCTGGCCGAGGACCGCAAGGTCCGCGACCTGGAGGGCACCGCCGACCTGCTGCGGCTGCTCGGCCCGCTCACCACCGCCGAGGCGGTCGAGCGCGGGGCGCAGCCGGCCTGGCTCGTCGAGCTCGAGGGCCAACGACGCGTGATCCGCGTCCGCATCGCCGGGGAGGAGCGCTGGGCCGGCATCGAGGACGCCGGCCGCCTGCGCGACGCCCTCGGCGCAGCGCTGCCGGTCGGCGTGCCGGAGGCCTTCCTCGAGCCGGTGCGCGACCCGCTGGGCGACCTCGTCGCCCGCTACGCGCGCACGCACGGCCCGTTCGCCGCCGCCGACACGGCGACCCGCTTCGGGCTGGGGCCCGCCGTCGTGCACGACGCCCTGCGCCGGCTGGCCGCCGCCGGCCGCGTGGTCGAGGGCGAGTTCCGACCAGGGGCAGCGGGCGTCGAGTGGTGCGACGCGGAGGTGCTGCGTACGCTGCGGCGCCGTTCGCTCGCCGCGCTGCGCAAGGAGGTGGAGCCGGTCCCGGCGAGGGCCCTGGCCCGCTTCCTGCCGGTGTGGCAGGGCGTGGGGTCGAACGCCCGGGGCGTCGACGGGCTCCTGCGGGCCCTCGAGCAGCTGCAGGGCGCCGCGGTGCCGGCCTCAGCCCTCGAGACGCTGGTGCTGCCCCTGCGGGTGCCCGGCTACTACCCGGCCCTGCTCGACGAGCTGTGCGCGAGCGGCGAGGTGGTCTGGTCGGGACAGGGCGCGCTGGCGGGAGGCGACGGCTGGCTCAGCCTCCACCTGGCCGACTCGGCGCCCCTGACGCTCGCGCCGCCGGTCGCAGCGGCGGTGTCGAGCCCGGTGCACGAGGCGCTGCTCGACGCACTTGCCCGCGGCGGAGGGTGGTTCTTCCGCCAGCTGTCCGACACCGTGGGTGCAGCGGTGGGGCCCGTGGACGACCCGGTGCTGGTCGCCGCGCTGTGGGACCTCGCGTGGGGCGGCCACATCACCAACGACACGCTCGCACCGGTGCGCGCCGTGCTCGGCGGGTCGGGCCGCAGCCGGCGGGCCGCCGCGCCGCGCAGCACCCGGCCGCGGCCGGGGCGACCCGGACGACCGGTGCTCGGCTCCGGCGCGGCACTGCTCGGCTCCGGCGGTCCCTCCGCCGGGTCGCTGTCGGGGGCGGGTGCGCGGCGTCCCGCGCTGCCGAGCCGGCTGGGCCCGCCGAGCGCAGCGGGGCGGTGGGCCGCCCTGCCCGCGGTCGAGCCCGACCCCACCCGGCGGGCGAGCGCCGCGGCCGAGGCGCTGCTCGAGCGGCACGGCGTGCTGACCCGCGGAGCGGTCGTCGCCGAGCGCAGCGAGGGCGGGTTCGCGGCCGCCTACCGCGTGCTCTCGGTGTTCGAGGAGACCGGCCGCGTGCGACGCGGCTACTTCGTCGAGGGGCTCGGCGCCGCCCAGTTCGCCTCGCCGGGCGCGGTCGACCGCCTGCGGGCGCTGCAGACGGCGGCCGAGCGCAGCGAGCAGGCGCCCGAGTGGGCGCCCGGGGACGAGATCACCCGGGTGCCCGACTGGGCCGCCGGCGGCGTGCGCCGGCCCGTCCGGCAGGGGCCCGGCGCGGTCGTCATGGCCGCCGCCGACCCCGCCAACGCCTACGGCGCCGCCCTGCCCTGGCCCGTACGGCCGGGGGACACTGCCGCCGGCCACAAGCCGGGTCGCAAGGCCGGTGCAGTGGTGGTGCTCGTCGACGGCGAGCTCGTCCTCTACGTCGAGCGGGGCGGCAAGTCGCTGCTCAGCTGGACCGAGGACCTCGCGCTGCTCCAGCCGGCGACCGACGCGCTGGCCCTGGCGGTGCGCGACGGCGCGCTCGGGCGCCTCACGGTCGAGAAGGCGGACGGCGCGCCGCTGCTCGGCGGCCCGCTCGCCCCCGTGGCGGAGGCGCTCGCGTCGGCCGGGTTCATCGCCACCCCTCGCGGCCTGCGGATGCGCGCGTGACCTGCGCGCGGCTGACCTCCAGCGGAGCGACGGCGGTGCCCCGTGCCTGAGGGCGACACCGTCTGGCTCGCCGGCCGGCGCATGCACGAGGCGCTCGCGGGACGGGTCCTGACGCGCAGCGACTTCCGGGTGCCTCAGCACGCCACCGTCGACCTCTCCGGCCGCTGCGTGCGCGAGGTCGTCAGCCGCGGCAAGCACCTGCTGACCCGCATCGAGGGCGGGCTGACCCTGCACACCCACTTCCGCATGGACGGCACCTGGCACCTCTACCGCCACGGCGAGCGCTGGCACGGGGGCGCCGGCCACCAGGTCCGGGTGGTGCTCGAGAACGCCGACTGGGTGGCGGTCGGCTACCGCCTGCCGGTGGTCGAGCTCATCGACACCTCCGCGGAGGCCGAGGCCGTCGGCCACCTCGGTCCCGACCTGCTCGGCCCCGACTGGGACCTCGACGAGGCGGTGCGCCGGCTGCAGCGCCAGCCCGAGCGCGAGGTCGGCGACGCCCTGCTCGACCAGCGCAACCTCGCCGGCATCGGCAACCTCTACAAGGCCGAGACGCTGTTCCTCGCCGCCACCTCGCCCTTCACGCCGGTCGTGGAGGTGCGGAACCTCGAAGGACTGGTCCGCCGGGCGCAGGTGCTGCTCGACCGCAACAAGGGGACGCCGCAGCAGTCGACGACCGGCGACCTGCGCCGCGGTCGCCAGCACTGGGTGTTCGAGCGGGCTGAGAAGCCGTGCCTGCGGTGCGGCACGCCGATCCTGCTCGCCGAGCAGGGCGAGGCGCCCTACGCGCGGCTCACCTACTGGTGCCCGCGGTGCCAGCCGGGCCGCGTACCCCGGACGATGCGGCGCTCGGACGTGCCGCGCACCATCGGCCGCACCCGCTACAAGCCGTGACTATGGACATAGCCGTGCGCGACCCGTCCGACAGGCGGGTCGGCGCGCGAGTCCGTCGCGTAGGTTCGACCGCGTGAACCTGGATCGACGCACGGCCGGACTCGTCGCCGCGGCAGCGGTCGTCGCGCTGCTCGCCGGCCTGCTGATCGGCCGGCTGCTGGGCGGCGGCAGCGACGACTCCGGGGCCTCGTCCGGCCCGACCGCCGCGCCCAGCTCCACCGGAGCGCCCACCGCAGGGACGGGAGCCGGCAACCCGTCGCTCGACCCGTCGTCGAGCGAGCCCTCCGCCTCGGAGCCCGGGTCCTCCGAGCCGACCGGCTCCGAGCCGGCCACCGAGCCCTCGTCGGGCGCCGGCGGCGTGCCCGCGGGCTCGCGCGTGCCGCTCGGCCAGCTCGACGGCGCGACTGTCGGCTCGCCGGTCACCGTGGTCGCCCCGTCCGGCGTCGACGAGGTGCGCTGGGTCCTCGACGGCGACTTCCTCGAGAAGGACAAGAAGGCGCCGTTCGAGGTGCCCCTCACGACCACCCCCGGCAAGCACCAGCTCGAGGCACGCATGGAGACCTCCTCCGGACGCACCGACGTCGACGCCACCTTCACCGTCAGCGGCACGAGCGCGGGCTCCAGCTCGCCGCCGCCCGCGCCGAAGGGCGGGGCGAGCGTCCCGCCCCAGTCGGCGGCCCTGCGCCAGGTGGCCGTCAGCACGACCGAGCAGCTGCGCGCCGCGCTGGCGGCGGCGAAGCCCGGCGACCGCATCACGATGGCCGACGGCACCTACACCGGCGACCCGGGCCTCGAGGCCGCGCCGGACGGCACCCGCGAGCACCCGATCGTGCTGGCCGGCAGCCGGCGCGCCGTGATCACGACGGGGCAGACCGACGGCGGCGCCTACGGCCTGCACGTCACCGGCAGCTACTGGCAGCTCGACGGCTTCACGGTGCGCAACGCAAAGAAGGGCATCGTGCTCGACGGGTCGGTCGGCTCGCTGCTGAAGGACCTCGACGTCGGCACGATCGGGCAGGAAGCGGTCCACTTCCGCTCCGGCTCTGCGGGCGGCGCGATCATCGACAGCTCCGTGCACGACACCGGGTTGAAGTCGCCGCAGTTCGGCGAGGGCGTCTACGTCGGCTCGGCGCACTCCAACTGGTCCTCCGACGCCGGCTTCACCCGCCCCTACGGCGAGGACGGCGGTGCCGGCCCCGACCGGTCCGACCACGTGCTCGTCCAGGGCAACCACATCTACGACACCGCCGCCGAGGGCATCGACGTCAAGGAGGGCACCACGGGCGGCAAGATCCTCGACAACACCTTCGACGAGGCCGGCACGAGCGGCGAGAACAAGGGCGACTCGTGGGTCGACGTCAAGGGCAACGACTGGCTGGTGCAGGGCAACAAGGGGCGCGGCACGCTGACCGACGCTTTCCAGGTGCACAACGAGTTCTCGGGCTGGGGCAACGGCAACGTGTTCCGCAAGAACGTCGTGCAGGGCGGCGTGCCGGGCTACGTCGTGATGGTGGTCAAGGGCACGAGCGGCAACGTCGTCTCGTGCGACAACGTGGCGAGCGGCGCCGCCAAGGGCCGCAGCAACGTGCCCTGCTCCGGCTGACCCGGGGCGGGACCAGGGACACCGCGGGCCGGCCTCCCCGCAGGGAGACCGGCCCGACGGCGACGTGACGGGGACTAGGCCGCGACCTCGACCGCGAGGCGGGCCTGCGCCGAGGCGGGCCCGGGCGGGGTGCTGGGCAGCAGCGGGGCGACGCCGGACTGGCGGGCCGCCTCACGGACGGCCGCCTCTGCCTCGGCGACCACCAGGCCGTCGCTGACCTCGCGGAGCACCTCGGACATGGGGACGTCGAGGGCGGCGCAGATCGAGGCGATGAGCTCGGAGGACGCCTCCTTCTGCCCCCTCTCGACCTCGGAGAGGTAGCCGAGCGACACCCGGGCGGCGGCGGAGACCTCGCGCAACGTGCGGCCCTGCCGCTGTCGCTGGGTGCGCAGCACGTCCCCGAGCAGGCGACGCAAGAGGACCATCGCGGTGCTCCCTTCTGGGACGGTGGAAGCCCACCGTACCCGTGTCCGCCCGGCGGTGCAGAGGCAGCCGTCCCCGCTGGGGAGGACGGAGGCTCTGGACTGACGGTGCTGGTGTAAGCGTGTAATCAGTGTACGCATTCCAGCAGCAGGCGCAGCGCGGCGACGGCCGCCTGGTGGCGGATGCGCTCGCGGCCTCCGCGCAAGGCGATCACCCGCGAGGCGGACCGCGGCCCGTCGACGGCGACGTGGACCTCGCCGACCGGGTGGCCGTCCTGCGGGTCGGGTCCGGCGACCCCGGTCGTCGAGACGCCCCAGTCGGCCCCGAGCCGGCTGCGGACCCCCGCCGCCATGGCGCGTGCGACGTCGGGGTCGACGGCTCCCCGCTCGGCCAGCAGGTCAGCAGGCACGCCGAGGGCGCTGGCCTTGACGTCGGTGGCGTAGGAGACGACTCCCCCGCGCAGCACGGCCGACGCCCCGGGCACGTCGACGACGGTGGCTGCGACCAGGCCGCCGGTCAGCGACTCGGCGCACGCCATCGTCTGCCCGAGCCCGGTCAACGCCTGCACCAGCGAGGCGGGCAGCGGTGCGTCGAGGACCAGCAGGCCCTCGACCCGCTCGAGGGCGCCCCGCGCGGCCGACACGACCGGCTCGAGCAGCGCCTCGACCGCGGCGCGGTCGGCGCCGCGCCCGGTCAGCCGGACCTCGACCTCGCTCGCGGCGGCGAGGTAGCCGACGCGTACGCCTGCGGGCAGGGAGCGCTCCAGCGCCGCGAGCGCGTCACCGACCCGCGCCTCGTCGGCCAGCGGGAGGTGCAGCGAGCGGGTGACGACGGCTCCGCCGCCGAGCGCGGGCAGCAGCGCCGACTCGGCGATGGCGACCACCTCGCGGGGCACGCCCGGCAGCAGCACGACGGTGGCACCGCCGACGCCCATCCGCTGCCCCGGTGCGGTGCCCGCCGGGTTGGCGAGCACCTCGGCGCCCTGCACGACGTCGCACATGGTGAGCGCGCCCACCGGCGGCTCGGCGTCGCGGTAGCGGGCGCGCAGAGCGGCCTCGAGGGCGGCGTCG
This sequence comes from Motilibacter peucedani, assembly GCF_003634695.1. Taxonomy (NCBI): domain Bacteria; kingdom Bacillati; phylum Actinomycetota; class Actinomycetes; order Motilibacterales; family Motilibacteraceae; genus Motilibacter; species Motilibacter peucedani. The sequence goes on along the minus strand of NZ_RBWV01000010.1, from coordinate 107,751 downwards.
CGCACCACCGCCGCCCCGGCGACCTGGGCGAGGGCGGCGCGGGTGACGTCGTCGGAGGTGCCGCCCAGCCCGCCGGTGACGACGACCAGCTCCGCCCGGCCGACCGCGTCCGTGACCGCGGCGGCGATGACCTCGACGTCGTCGGCGACCATGACGACCCGGCGCACCGGCCACCCGCGCTCGGCAAGCCGGGCCCCGAGCCACGCGGCGTTGAGGTCGGCGACGCGGCCGGAGAGCAGCTCGTCGCCGACGCAGACGACCTCGGCGCGGCCGCCCGGCCCGGCGCTCACGGGCGGGCGGTGCGGCGCAGGCGCACGGCCCGCATCACGTAGTCGCCGCCGGTGACCAGCGTCGTGCCGACCGCGAACACCATGACGGTCCAGGCGAGCACGGCGAAGAAGCCGGGGTGGGGCAGCAGGAACAGCCCGATGGACACCGACTGCAGCAGCGTCTTGACCTTGCCGCCGCGGCTGGCGGCGATCACGCCGTGCTGGATCACCCACAGGCGCAGCAGCGTGACGCCGAGCTCGCGGACGAGGATGACCACGGTCAGCACCCACGGCAGGTCGCCGAGGATCGAGAGCGAGACCAGTGAGGCCCCGATGAGCGCCTTGTCGGCGATGGGGTCGATCAGCTTGCCGAGCTCGGTGACCGAGCCGCGCCGGCGCGCGAGGTTGCCGTCGACCAGGTCGGTCACCCCGGCGACCGCGAAGACGGCCCACGCGCCCCAGCGCCAGGCCGCCTCGTGGCCGTCGCCGTGGAAGAGCACGACCACCATCACCGGCACGAGCAGCAGCCGGGCGACGGTCAGGCTGTTGGGGATGTTGAGCTTGCCGGGTGGCTCCGCGGCGGCCGTTCCGGACACGACACCTGTCATACAGGCTCGGCGACCAGGTCGACGCCAACTGATGCCACGACACGGGCACGGACGAACGACCCGGGCGCGGCGGGCGCGGTCAGCGCCGTGACACCGTCGACGTCGGGCGCCTGGTGGCCGGCCGGGCCGACCGGGCGGCCGTCCTCGGTGCGCTCGACCAGCACGTCGACGAGCTCGCCGACCCGCTCCTCGGCGCGCTGCGCGGCCAGCTCCTCGACGAGGCGGCCGACGCGCTCGTGCCGCGCCTCGACGACGTCTGCGGGCAGCTTGTCGGGCAGGGTCGCGCCCTCCGTGCCCTCCTCGTCGCTGTAGCCGAACACGCCCATGGCGTCGAGCCGCGCCTCCACCAGGAAGCGCTCGAGCTCGGCGACGTCGGCCTCGGTCTCGCCGGGGAACCCGACGATGAAGCTCGAGCGTGCGCCGGCCAGCGGCACGCGGGCGCGGGCCTCGCCCAGCAGGTCGAGGAACCGCTCGGTGTCGCCGAAGCGGCGCATGCGGCGCAGCACCGGGCCGGACGCGTGCTGGAACGAGAGGTCGAAGTAGGGCGCGACGCCCTCCCCCGCCATGACGTCGAGCAGCCCTGGGCGGACCTCGGCCGGCTGGAGGTAGGACACGCGCACGCGGTCGAGGCCCGGCACCGAGGTCAGCTGCGGCAGCAGCGTCTCGAGCGCGCGGATGTCGCCGAGGTCCTTGCCGTAGCTCGAGGAGTTCTCGCTGACCAGGACGACCTCGCGCACGCCCTGCTCGGCCAGCCACCGCGCCTCGGCGAGGACCTCCTCGGGACGACGCGACACGTACGCCCCTCGGAAGGCCGGGATCGCGCAGAACGCGCAGCGCCGGTCGCAGCCCGACGCCAGCTTCAGCGGGGCGATCGGGCCCTCGCCGAGCCGCCGGCGCAGCACGCGGGGGCCGGAGGCGGGCGCGACGCCCTCGGGGAGCAGGTCGCCGTGGCCGGGCACGGGGCGCGCCGAGGCGGCGCGCGAGACCGGCGAGATCGGCAGCAGCGTACGTCTGTCGCGCGGCACGTGGGACGTGTGGCCGTCGCCGGCGAGGATCGAGCGCAGGCGCTCGGACACCGAGGCGTAGTCGTCGAAGCCGAGCACCGCGTCGGCCTCGGGCAGCGCGCCGGCGAGCTCGGAGCCGTAGCGCTCGGCCATGCAGCCGACGGCGACGACGGCCTGCGTGCGGCCGCTCTGCTTGAGCTCCGCGGCCTCGAGCAGCGCGTCGACGGAGTCCTTCTTGGCCGACTCGACGAAGCCGCAGGTGTTGACCACCGCGACGTCGGCGTCGGCCGCGTCGTCGACGAGGTCCCAGCCGTCAGCGGCCAGCCGCCCCGCGAGCTCCTCGGAGTCGACCTCGTTGCGGGCGCAACCGAGGGTGACGAGCGCGACGGTGCGCCGGCTCACGGGCGGGGCGCTAGGACGGGACGGGGCGAGGGGCACGGGTCACCAGGGTAGGCGCTCGGGACGGGGACCGCGGACGCTCGCGCCGGCACCGTGCTCAGGTCGGGTCCGTCGGGCCGAACGCCACGCTCGCGACCTGGCCGCGACCGCCCAGCGGGCCGACGTCCTTGCCGTTGACCGTGAGCACGACCGCCCCGGCGTTGCCGACGACGATGGTGACCTGCTTGCGGTCGGTGAACTGCTGGGTGCGGCCCTTGGCGACCATGCCCTCGAACAGCGTGGTGCCGCCCGAGCTGGTGGCGCGCACCCAGCTGGGCCCGCGGGACGCCGCGATGCTGACGCTGACGCCGGCGCGGTGCGCCGGGGTGGCCCGCGCCGACGAGCTCGCGTGCGGAGCGCTGGGCGCCGGGGCGCTCGCGCTCGCCTGCGGCGTGGCGACCACGGTGGCGGTCGCGGGCAGCTGCGACTGGGAGACCGGGCGCCCGCCGTCGGAGGAGCCGGGGCGCAGCAGGGTCCAGCCGCCGTAGGCGAGGACGAGCACAAGCGAGGCGACCAGCAGCGCCGACCAGTTCAGCGGCCGGGAGCGCCGCTCGAGCCCGCCGACGAGGTCGACGCCGTCGCCGGGCAGCAGAGAGGCGGCGGGGTGGGCGACCTCGGCGTCGAACTGAGCGACCAGCGGCTCGGGGTCGGCCCCGACGACGCGCGCGATGCTGCGGATGTGGCCGCGGGCGTAGACGTCGCCCATGCACAGGGAGAAGTCGTCCTTCTCGATGGCCGCGACGACCGTGCGCCGGATGCGCGTGCGGTCGGCCACGGTCTCGAGCGACAGGCCGGCACGGGTGCGGGCGGCGGCGATCGCTTCACCGACGGACACGTCGCCTCCTCGCTGGACCAACCGTGCAACCCCGGCGGCGCCGCCACCGGGCATTCCGGGCACTTCGAAGTCTAGTGGCGTCTGTGCAACGCCGACCGACCCCCAGAAGTGCCCGGCTGCGTGCTACTCGCCACGCAGGGTGAGCAGCACGCCGTCGAGCTCGTCGGCGGTGACGAGCACGTCGCGCGCCTTCGAGCCCTCGCTCGGCCCGACGATCCCCCGGCTCTCCATGAGGTCCATCAGCCGGCCGGCCTTGGCGAACCCGACGCGCAGCTTGCGCTGGAGCATCGAGGTCGAGCCGAACTGCGTGGTGACGACCAGCTCGACGGCCTGCACCAGCAGGTCGAGGTCATCGCCGACCTCCTCGTCGATCTCCTTCTTCGGCGCCGCCGCGGTGATGTCCTCGCGGTAGGTCGGCTGCAGCTGGCTCTTGCAGTGCTCGACGACGGAGTGCACCTCGGCCTCGGTGACCCAGGCGCCCTGGATGCGCACCGGCTTGGACGCGCCCATCGGCAGGAAGAGCCCGTCGCCCTGGCCGACCAGCTTCTCCGCCCCCGGCTGGTCCAGGATGACGCGGCTGTCGGCGAGGCTCGAGGTGGCGAAGGCCAGCCGCGAGGGCACGTTGGCCTTGATGATGCCGGTGACGACGTCGACGCTCGGCCGCTGCGTCGCGAGCACCAGGTGGATGCCGGCCGCGCGGGCGAGCTGGGTGATGCGCTGGATCGAGGCCTCGACGTCGCGCGGGGCGACCATCATGAGGTCGGCGAGCTCGTCGACGATCACCAGCAGGTAAGGGTAGGGGCGCAGCACGCGCTCGCTGCCCGGCAGCGGCTTGGCCGAGCCCTCGCGCACCGCCTTGTTGAAGTCGTCGACGTGGCGGAAGCCGAACGCCTCGAGGTCGTCGTAGCGCAGGTCCATCTCGCGCACGACCCACTCGAGGGCCTCGGCGGCCTTCTTCGGGTTGGTGATGACCGGCGTGACCAGGTGCGGGATGCCCTCGTAGGCCGTGAGCTCGACGCGCTTGGGGTCGATGAGCACCAAGCGGACCTCGTCGGGCGTCGCGCGGAGCATGATCGAGGTGATCATCGAGTTGACGAAGCTCGACTTGCCCGAGCCAGTGGCGCCGGCGACCAGCAGGTGGGGCATCTTCGCCAGGTTCGCGACGACGAAGCCGCCCTCGACGTCCTTGCCGAGCCCGACGACGAGCGGGTGGGTGTTGGAGGTCGCGTTGCGCGAGCGCAGCACGTCGCCCAGCGCCACGATCTCCTTGTCGGTGTTGGGGATCTCGATGCCGATCGCGCTCTTGCCGGGGATCGGCGAGAGGATGCGGACGTCGGCGCTCGCCACGGCGTAGGCGATGTTCTTCGACAGCGCCGTGACGCGCTCGACCTTCACCGCCGGGCCGAGCTCCACCTCGTAGCGGGTGACGGTCGGGCCGCGGGTGTAGCCCGTGACGTGGGCGTCGATCTCGAACTGCTCCAGCACCTCGGTGAGCGACTCGACGACCGCGTCGCTGGCCGGCGTGCGGGCCTTGTGGACGGTGCCGGCGTTGAGGGCCGAGGGGTCGGGCAGCTCGTAGGTCACGTCGCCCGAGAGCAGCAGCTGCTCCACGCGCGGCGCGACGGCACCGGCCCCGGGCGCCTCGAGCAGCGCCGTCGCCGGCTCGGCGTCGGGCTCGACGACCGGAGCTCCGCGGGGCGCGAGCACGGGGATCGCCTGCGTGGGCGGGTCGACCTCGGCAGGGGTACGCGGTGCCCGGCGCCGCGGCAGCGGTGCGGTCTCCTCGGTGGGCGCGGCGCCGCCCAGCCCCTCGCCGGCCACGTCGAAGACCTCCTCGACGGGCTCCGCCGCCGCGGCGCGGCGGCCCCTGCGGCGGGGTTCGGGCTCGGTGACGAGCGGGGTGTCGTAGGGGACGTCGTCGAAGTCGTCGGGCTCGAGGGCGTGCGAGCCGCGGCGACGGCTCCCCCGCTCCGCGCGCTCGCCGGGCTCGCCGCCCGCCGCCTCGCGCAGGTGGCCGTGCACCAGCGCGTCGATGCGGTCGGGCACGGCCGCGAGCGGCGTGGAGGTCACGACCAGCAGGCCGAACACCGCGACCAGCACGAGCACGGGCACCGCGACCCACGCGCCGGCCGCGTCCTCGAGGGGCGCCGCGGCGATCCAGCCGAGCGCACCGGCGCCGTGGCGCAGCGAGACCAGCCCCCCGTGCTCGCCCGACGGCTGCGGCGAGCCAGAGGCGACGTGGAGCACGCCGAGGCAGCTGAGCACCAGCGCGGCCCAGCCGATGACCATGCGGCCGGAGCCCAGCTCGCGGTCGGGGTGGCGCAGCACGCGGACCGCCAGCAGCAGCAGCGCGAGCGGCACGAGGACGTCGGCGCGCCCGACGGTTCCCCTGACCAGCGCGTCCGTGGCACCGCCGACCGGGCCCTCCACCTGTCCCCAGGCGGTCGCGCCGGTGAGGACGGCGAGCGCGAGGACCGCCAGCCCGAGCCCGTCGCGGCGGTGGGCCGGGTCGAGGTCGCGGGCGCCGGAGCCGACGTGGCGCACGGCGGAGCCGAACGCGTGCCCGACGCCCACCCAGACGGCGGCGAGCAGGCGCAGGACGGCGCGCAGCAGGCGTACGCCGAGGCCCGGGCCGGTACGCGTCGGTGCCGCCGCGCGCGGGCGCGGCGCGGCGCTCGACCGGCTGCCGCCGCCCTTGGGGGCGGCGGTGGAGCGCGTGCCGGCCGCACGCGTACCGGTCGGGCGCCCACCGCCTGCGGGTCGTGCCGCCGGCCGCGTCGCTGTGCCGGGTCGGGTGCCGCTCGGGCTGCGCATGGCCATGGCGGCAGCGTAGCCGCAGCGTCCCGCCAACCACAGGCGTCACACCAGCACCAGCGCGCCGTGCCGCCGGGACTGCCCGCCCCTGCCGGCCGGGACGTTGGTCCCAGGAGCGCCCGAGCGGGTCCTGCTCCCCCCGGGTGCTGTTGCCGTCCGAGCATGGACGCGCTGCGTGAGCACCCGCATGCTCGCTGTCATGGAACTTCGCATCAACAGCCACAGTTGGCGCGCCGCCGCCGTCGTCGCCGCCGCCTGCGCGGCGTGGGGCGTGGCGGGGCCCGCCTCCTCCGCGTCGGCGGCCACCCCGCCGACGCCCAAGCCCGCCAAGGGCCACGAGGCCGACCTCGCCGTCAAGTGGGGCGACGACACCTCCGGCGAGAGCACCAAGGCGGCCGCGGGCACCGGCAAGTGGGACCCGAACAAGGACAACGGCGCCCTGCCCCTGCTGAAGAAGCAGGCCAGCATCACCGACTTCCTGGCCACCAAGGACCTCCTCGGCCGCCCGCTCACCGGCACCGGCGTCACGGTCGCCCTGATCGACACCGGCATCACCCCGGTGCTCGGCCTCGACGCGCCCGGCAAGGTCGTCAACGGCCCGGACCTCTCGTTCGACAGCCAGCTCGACTCGACCCGCTACACCGACGGGTTCGGCCACGGCACGCACATGGCGGGCATCATCGCCGGCAGCGACACCACCGCGGCCGCGGTGAAGACCGGCGCGAAGTTCGCCGGGGTGGCGCCCGGCGCCAGCCTGCTCAACATGAAGGTCGCCGCAGCCGACGGCGGCGCCGACGTCACCCAGGTGATCGCGGCGATCGACTGGGTCGTGCAGCACCGCAACGACAACGGCATGAACGTCCGCGTCATCAACCTGTCCTACGGCGTGCACTCCACGCAGCCGGCCGCGGTGGACCCGCTCGCCAAGGCCGTCGAGAGCGCGTGGAAGAACGGCATCGTCGTGGTCGCCTCGACCGGCAACGACGGCATCGCGAACCCGGTGCTCATGCCGGCCGCCGACCCGTACGTCATCTCCGTCGGCGCCGTCGACCACGAGGGCACCGCGGACGAGAAGGACGACCAGGTCGCCTCGTTCAGCAACGGCGGCGACGCCACGCGCCGCCCCGACCTGCTCGCACCGGGCAAGTCGGTCGTGTCGCTGCGCGACCCGGGCTCCTACGTCGACCTCGCCCACCCCGAGGGCCTCGTCCCCGGCGACACCACCGGCCGCTTCTTCCGCGGCAGCGGCACCTCGCAGGCCACCGCGGTCGTCTCGGGCGCGGTCGCCCTCATGCTCCAGGCGCGCCCCTGGCTCACGCCTGACCAGGTCAAGGGCGTGCTGAAGGCCACGGCCGACCCGCTGCACACCTACCCGCAGCCGGCGATGGGCGCCGGCGTCATCGACATGAAGGACATGCAGAAGCAGCTCGCGCTGTTCGTGCCCTCGCAGGACTGGACCCGCTCGACCGGCACCGGGAGCCTGGCCGCCACCCGTGGTGGCGAGTCCGTCGCCGACCCCGCCAGCGGTGCCACGCTGGCCGGCGAGACCGACGCCATGGGCCAGCCGTGGAACGCGGCGAACTGGGCCGCGGCCTCCGACGCCGGCAAGGCGTGGTCGGGCGGCACGTGGAACGGGCGCACCTGGACCGGCACGAGCTGGACGCCGCAGGGCTACGGGTCGGTCGCCTGGACCGGGGCGTCGTGGACCGGCACCGACTGGCAGGCGCGCAGCTGGCGCGCCGACAGCTGGGACGCGCGCAGCTGGCGCGCCGACAGCTGGGACGCGCGCAGCTGGCGCGGGCTCTACTAGGCCCGACGCTCACGGCTCGAGGTGGGACAGGTGGCGCGGGGGACGCGAGTCGTCCCCCGCGCCATCGGCGTCTCCGGACCCGGATGCCCCGGCCGCTCGCCTCAGGTGGCGGCAGGCGGGGCCGATGGGAGTGCGTCAGCACCTCGGGCGCCACGCACCCGGGGGCACCGAGCAGATCCCGAGGAGGCGACCGCATGACCGACGACGCGACGCCTCCCGCCTGGGCCGCCCGCTCGACGCTGCTGGTCTGGCTGCTCATCGGCGCGATGGCCGCGCTCGCGGCGCTCCTCGCGGAGCCGGCGGGGCTCGACACCCGGTTCTCGGTGCCGTCGACCGCCGCCTTCGTCCTGCTGCCGGTGTTCGCGCTGGCCGAGATCCTCGTCATCCACCTGCCGGCCGAGCGCAGCTCGCACAGCCACACGCTGCGCGAGGTCCCCGCGATCGCCGGCCTCTCGCTGCTCGCGCCCGGCGAGTACTTCGCCGTCTGCACGCTGGGCGCCGGCGCCGCACTGCTGCTGTGGAGCCACCAGCGCGGCCGCAAGCTCGCGTTCAACATCGCGCTGTACGCGGTGGAGGCCACGCTGGGGCTCGTCGTCTTCCACGCCGTTCTCGGTGCGAGCGCGCCGGCGCAGCCGCGCGGCTGGCTCGCCGCCACCACCGCGGTCCTCGTCACCGACCTGGTCACCGCCATGGCCGTCACCGCGGTGATCAGCCTGTCGGACGGCAGCTACGACGGCGAGGTGATGCGCGAGGCACTGCGCTCCGGCGTGCCCGCCGCCCTGGTCAACACCTGCCTCGCGCTGCTGGTCGTGGTGCTCGTCGACGTGCGTCCCGAGGCGCTGCCGCTGCTGGGCGCCGCACTGGCGATGCTGGTCGTGGGATACCGGGCGTTCGTCACGCTGGGCACCGGCTACAGCCGGCTGCAGCTGCTCTACTCCTTCGTCGAGATCGCCTCCACGACCCGCGAGCGCGGTCCCGAGGCGGCGCACACCCTGCTGCGCGAGGCCGCGACCCTGATGCGCGCCGACCGCGCCACGCTCGTGCTGCTGCCGCAGACGCCCGGCGTCGACGCCGACGGCGTGCGGCTCGACCTCGACGGCGGCACCATGACGCGCACGCAGGAGCTCCTGCGGCCCGACGGCGGCGACGACTGGTGGCGCGCGGCGCTCGCCGGGCGTACGGTCCTGCGCTCGGCCCCCGGCCGGCGCCGTCCCTCGGCGACGCTGCCCGAGGGTCCCCGTGACGGGCTGGCGGTGCCGCTGCGCTCGGACGGCGCGCTCGTCGGCGCCCTCATCGTCACCGACCGCAGCTTCGAGGAGCAGACGTTCGGACGCGAGGACCTCCGGCTGTTCGAGACCCTGGCCGCGCACGCCGTCGTCTCCCTGAGCAAGTCGCGACTGATGGACGACCTGCGCACCTTCGCCGCGCAGCGCGAGCACGAGGCCCTGCACGACCCGCTGACCGGGCTCGCCAACCGGCGCTCGCTGCTCGAGGGCGTCACGGCCCAGCTCACCGACGGGCGCGGCGGCGCGCTCCTGGTCATCGACCTCAACGACTTCAAGGACGTCAACGACACCCTCGGGCACAGCGCAGGCGACGCGCTGCTCGAGGTCGTCGCGCAGCGCCTGGCGGCCAGCACGAACGGCACGGTGGCGCGCCTCGGCGGCGACGAGTTCGCCGCGCTGCTGCCGGGCGCCGGTGCAGAGGAGGCCCTCGGCGTCGCCGAGCGGCTGGTGCACGTGATCTCCCAGCCGGTGCCCCTCGAGGGGCTCACGCTGAGCACCGGGCTGAGCATCGGCATCGCCGTGCTGGGGCTGCACGGCGAGCAGGCCGACGAGCTGCTCGCCCACGCCGACGCGGCGATGTACGCGGCGAAGGCCGGCGCGACGCGGGTCTCGGTCTACCGACCGGAGGACAGCGGCGCGACCCACCGACGGCTCGTGCTCGCCGGCGACCTGCCCCGCGCGATCGAGCACCACCGCTTCGAGGTGTGGTTCCAGCCGCAGGCGGAGTCCGACACCGGACGCGTGACCAGCGCCGAGGCGCTGCTGCGCTGGGACCACCCGGAGTTCGGCTTCGTCCCCCCGCCGGAGATCATCTCGATCGCCGAGCGCACCGGCACGATCCGCGCTCTCACCGACGCCGTGATCTCCGACGCGCTGCACCAGCGGGCCACGTGGGCGGCGGCCGGGCACCTGCTCGACATCGCGGTCAACATCACGCCCGCCGACCTGCGCGACGCCGACCTGCCGGCGGCCGTGGCGCGGATGCTGGCGGAGACGGGCACGCCACCGGCCGCCCTGACGCTCGAGATCACCGAGAGCGGCGTCATGACCGACCCCGAGCGCTGCCTCGCGGTGCTCGACGCCCTGGCTGCGCTGGGGGTGCGCCTGTCGGTCGACGACTTCGGCACGGGCTACTCCTCGCTGGCCTACCTCGAGCGCCTGCCCGTGAACGAGGTGAAGATCGACCGCTCGTTCGTGCAGCGGCTCGAGCTCTCGGAGCACGACGCCACGGTCATCCGCGCGACGGTCGCGCTCGCCCACGACCTGGGGCTGCACGTGGTGGCCGAGGGCATCGAGACCCGCGTCGGGTGGGAGCGGGTCGCGACGCTGGGCTGCGAGCAGATCCAGGGCTACCACCTCGCGCGGCCGATGCCCGGCTCGAAGACCCTCGAGTGGCTGGCCGCCGACACCGGCGAGCGCGCGCACGAGCGCGCCGCCGCGGCGCACCTCTAGCGCAGCCGTCAGACCTCGACGACGACCGGGACGATCATCGGCTTGCGGCGCAGGGAGCTGCTGACCCAGGAGCCGACGGCGCGGCGTACGAGCTGCTGCATCTGGTGGGTGTCGCTGATGCCGTCCTGCGCAGCGCGGGCCAGTGCCTCCTCGATGAGCGGCACGACGGCGTCGAACACCGAGTCGTCGGCGACGACTCCGCGCGCCGAGATCTGCGGGCCCGCGAGGATCTTGCCCGACGAGGAGTCCACCGCGACGAACACCGAGACGAACCCCTCGTCGCGCAGGATCCGCCGGTCCTTGAGCGAGGTCTCGGTCACGTCGCCGACGGTCGAGCCGTCGACGTAGACGTAGTTGCACGGCACCGCGCCGACCACCCGTGCGACCCCGTCGACGAGGTCGACCACCACGCCGTCGTCGATCACGAGCGCCCGCTCGCGCGGCACGCCGGTGGCCACCGCCAGCTCGGCGTTGGCGTGCAGGTGCCGGATCTCGCCGTGCACCGGCAGGACGTTGCGGGGGCCGACCAGGTTGTAGACGTGCAGGAGCTCGCCGGCGCTCGCGTGGCCCGAGGTGTGCACCAGCGCGTTGCCCTTGTGCACCACGCGCGCGCCCCACCGCGTGAGCCCGTTGATGACGCGGTAGACCGCGTTCTCGTTGCCGGGGATCAGCGACGAGGCGAGCAGCACGGTGTCGCCGTCGGTGATGCGGATCGTGTGGTCGCGGTTGGCCATGCGCGAGAGCGCCGCCATGGGCTCTCCCTGGGAGCCGGTGCAGACCAGCACGACCCGGTCGTCGGGCATGCCCTCGAGCGCCTTGGCGTCGACGACCACGCCGTCGGGCACCCGCAGGTAGCCGAGGTCGCGCGCGACGCCCATGTTGCGCACCATCGACCGGCCGACGAAGCCGACCTTGCGCCCGTGCTTCTCGGCGATGTCGAGCACCTGTTGCACGCGGTGGACGTGGGAGGCGAAGCAGGCCACGATCACCCGGCGGCGGGCGCTCGCGAACACGCGGTCGATCACCGGCGCGATGTCGCGCTCGGGGGTGACGAAGCCGGGCACCTCGGCGTTGGTGGAGTCGACGAGGAAGAGGTCGACGCCCTCGTCGCCCAGCCGGCCCAGCGCACGCAGGTCGGTGACCCGGCCGTCGAGCGGCAGCGGGTCGACCTTGAAGTCGCCGGTGTGCAGCACCAGCCCGGCCGGGGTGCGGATCGCGACGGCGAGCGCGTCCGGGATCGAGTGGTTGACCGCGACGAACTCGCAGTCGAACGGCCCGATGCGCTCGCGCTGCCCCTCGCGCACGGTCAGGGAGTAGGGGTGCAGCCGGTGCTCCTGCAGCTTGGCCTCGACCAGTGCGAGCGTGAGCCGCGACCCGATCAGCGGGATGTCGGGCTTCTCGCGCAGCAGGTAGGGCAGCGCCCCGATGTGGTCCTCGTGGCCGTGGGTCAGGACGATGCCGTCGATCGCGTCGAGCCGGTCACGGACGTAGTCGAAGTCCGGGAGGATCAGGTCGACGCCCGGCTGCACGTCCTCGGGGAACAGCACCCCGCAGTCGACGACCAGCAGCCGACCGGCGTGCTCGAAGACCGTCATGTTGCGCCCGACCTCGCCGAGCCCGCCCAGGGGCACGACGCGCAGGGCGCCCTCGGGCAGCGGCGGCGGGACCGCGAGGTCGGGGTGCGGGTGGCTCACGAGCCGTCGACCGGCAGACCGGCCGCGGCGAGGTCGCGCCGCAGCTGCTCGACCTCCTCGGCGGTGGCGTCGACGAGCGGCGGGCGCACGGGCCCCGCCGGCAGCCCGCGCAGCGCCAGGGCCGCCTTCGCGAGGATGACGCCTTGGGTGCGGAACAGCCCGGTGAGCACCGGGAGCAGCTCGTGGTGGATGCGCCGCGCCTCGGCCACGCGCCCCTCGGCGTGCGCGGCCACCATGGCGGCGATGCCGGGGCCGCAGACGTGGCCCGCGACCGTGACGACGCCGACCGCGCCCACCGCCAGCAGCGGCAGCGTGAGGGCGTCGGTGCCGGAGTAGTAGACGAGGTCGGTCGCGGCGAGCACCTGCGACGCGGCGACGAGGTCGTCCTTGGCGTCCTTCACCGCGACGATGCGCTCGTGCTCCGCCAGCCGCAGCATCGTGGGCGTCGTGATCGGCGTGCCGGTGCGGCCGGGGATGTCGTAGAGCATGACCGGCAGGCCGGTGGCGTCGGCGACGCTGGTGAAGTGCGCGACCAGCCCGGCCTGCGGCGGCTTGGAGTAGTAGGGCGTGACGGCCAGCAGGCCGTGGGCTCCGGCCTTCTCGGCCGCGCGCGCCAGCTCGACGGTGTGCACGGTGTCGCTCGTGCCGATGCCGGCGACGACGCTCGCACGCTCGCCGACCGCCTCGAGGACCGCGCGCAGGACGGTGTCCTTCTCGGCGTCGGAGGTGGTCAGCGACTCCCCCGTCGTGCCGTTCACGACCAGCCCGTCGTTGCCCTGCTCGACCAGCGCCTCGGCCAGCCGGGCGGCGCCGTCGGCGTCGAGCGAGCCGTCGGCGGTGAACGGCGTGACCATGGCGGTGACCACCCGCCCGAAGGGGGCGTCCGAGGAGGAGGACATGCTCGTCACCGTACCCGTCCGGACCAGCGCGACCGGCCGCCTGCCACCCGGACGGCGGTACGCGCCGCACCTCCAGCCCCGTTCCTGTGAACGAGCGGCTACCTTGTGGGACGGGACGGCAGCGCCGTCCCGTTGGAGCAGCAGGGCTCCCCGGGCACCGGGGAGGCCGCAGTCGCGGGTCTGAGGACGGGGACCGGGTGGACCTGAGCAACTGGTGGGCGGAGCACGAGCCCGGTCGCACGACCGTGGCCGTGACGGGCGAGATCGACCTCGAGAGCGGCCCGCGGCTGCGCGAGTTCCTCGCCTCGGAGCTCACCCAGCTGCACGCCGGCCTGCTGCTGCTCGACACCGGCGGCGTCACGTTCTGCGACTCCAGCGGCCTGCAGGCCTTCGTCGCCACCCTGCGCCGCGCCAAGCTGCTCGGCATCGAGCTGGTGCTCCAGGTCGAGGACGGCAGCCGCTTCGCCCGCTTCCTCGAGCTCGCTGGCGTGGCCGACCTCTTCACGCTGGAGCCGATCCGCACGTCGGGCTGAGCGCGGACCGGCTGAGAGCTCAGCGGGGCTCGTGGGCGGCGTGCAACGCCACCGCGGTGCGCATCGCCTTGCGCGCGCGCGTGCGGTCCCCCGCGTCGTCGTAGGCCATTGCGAGCCGGAACCACGGGCGCCAGTCCTCGGGGCTCGCCTCGACCTCGGCCCGGCGCCGCTGGTAGAGCTGGTCGGCGGCGGCGCGGTCGGCACGCCCGCTGGGGCGGCGCGGCAGCTCGTCGGCAGGGAGCCCGCCCTCGGCGTCGAGCCGGCGGCCCAGGGCCTCCACCCGGCGGCCGAAGCGCAGCTCGGCGGCGACCAGCACGATGCCGACGACCGGCAGCAGCAGCACCGCGACGCCCAGCACCACCGGCACGGGCCGCCCGTCGCGCACGAGCAGCACGCCGTGCTCGCCGAGCGAGGCGGCGTAGACGAGCAGCAGGACGACGAGCAGGGCGACGACGTGCTGGGCCTTCATGCGCATCTGCGACGCGGCCGGTCAGCCGAGGTCGAGGTAGGCCTCGAGCCCCACGGTCAGGCCGGGGCGCTCGCGCACCCGGCGCACCGCCAGCAGCAGCCCCGGCATGAAGCTCGCGCGGTCGAAGGAGTCGTGGCGCAGGGTCAGCGCCTCCCCCGGCGCGCCGAGCAGCACCTCCTCGGAGGCGACCATGCCGCGCAGGCGCACGGCGTGCACGGGGATGCCGTCGACGCGGGCGCCGCGGGCGCCGTCGGGGTCGTCGACCGTGGCGTCGGGCAGCTCGCCGAGCCCTGCCTCGCGACGCGCCTGCGCCACCAGCTGGGCGGTGCGCCTGGCGGTGCCGCTCGGGGCGTCGAGCTTGCCGGGGTGGTGGAGCTCGACGATCTCGACCGACTCGTAGAAGCGGGCGGCCTGCGCGGCGAAGCGGGTGAGGAGCACGGCACCCACGCTGAAGTTGGGGACGACCAGCACGCTCGCGGCGGGGTGCCGGTCGAGCAGCGCGCGCACCGCGTCGAGCCGCTCGCCGGTCATGCCCGACGTGCCGACGACCACTGCGGGGACCCCCAGCCCGAGGGCCCGCTCGAGGGTCCCGAGCACCGCGTCCGGGCGGGTCAGGTCGACGGCGACGTCGGCTCCGGCGAGCCGCGCCGGGTCGTCGGACGAGCCCAGCGCGGCGACCAGCTCGAGGTCGTCGGCCGCCCCGACGGCGGCGCACGCCTCGGTGCCCATGCGCCCGGAGGCGCCCACGACGGCGACGCGGATCACGCGGCTCCCCTCTCTGGTGCGGGGGTCAGGCGACCGCGGCGCTGAAGTCGCGGCCCTCGTCGAACGGACCCACGACCGCGAGGGTCGGGGTGGCGCCGAGCAGCTGGGCGGCGACCACGGACACCTCGTCGAGGGTGACCGACTCGATCTGGGCGAGCAGGTCGTCGACGCCGAGCAGCTCGCCGTGCACGAGCTCGGCCTTGCCGAGCCGGCTCATCCGCGACCCGCTGTCCTCGAGCCCGAGCACGAGCCCGCCGCGCAGCTGGCCCTTGCCGCGGCGCAGCTCCTCCTCGGTGAGGCCCTCGGCCGCGACGAGCGCGAGCTGCTCGCGGCAGATCGCCAGCACGTCGTCGACCTTCTTGGGCTGGCACCCGGCGTAGACGCCGAACATGCCGGCGTCGGCGTACTGCGCGGTGTAGCTGTAGACGGAGTAGGCCAGGCCGCGCTTCTCGCGCACCTCCTGGAACAGCCGGCTGCTCATGCCGCCGCCGAGGGCGGCGTTGAGCACGCCGAGCGCGAAGCGGCGGGGGTCGGTGCGCGCGACGCCCGGGACGCCGAGCACGACGTTCGCCTGCTCGGTACGCCGTTCGAGCACCCGCACGGGGACGACCGGCCGCAGCGGGCGGGTCACGCCGAGCCGGGGCGCGCTCGGCAGCACCGAGTCGACCAGCACGCCGGAGGCGCGGAACGCCTTGCGCACCAGGCGGACCACCGCAGCGTGCTCGACGTTGCCGGCGACGGACACGACCATCGACTCGGGGCGGTAGCGGCGCTTGTAGTAGCCGTTGATGGCGGTGCGCGAGAGCGACTCGATCGACTCGACCGTGCCGAGCACGGGGCGACCGAGCGGCGAGCTGCCGAACAGCGCCTCGGTGAAGACCTCGTGGGCGGCGTCGCTCGGGTCGTCGTCGTGCATGGCGATCTCCTCGAGGATCACCCCGCGCTCGGCCTCGACGTCGGCGGCGGTGATCACCGAGGAGGTGACCAGGTCGCTCACGACGTCGATGGCCAGCGGCAGGTCCTCGTCGAGGACCCGCGCGTAGTAGCAGGTGTACTCCTTGCTCGTGAACGCGTTGATCTCGCCGCCGACGGCGTCGATCGCGACCGAGATGTCGAGCGCGGAGCGCCTGCGGGTGCCCTTGAACAGCAGGTGCTCGAGGTAGTGGCTGGCGCCGGCGAGGCTGGGCGTCTCGTCGCGCGAGCCCACGCCGACCCAGATGCCGACGGCGACCGAGCGCACGCCGGGCACGGCCTCGGTGACGACCCGGAGGCCGCCGGGGAGCACGGTGCGCCGGATGGTGCCGCCGCCCGCGCCCTGCTCGACGACGGTGCGGGTGGTGCCGGGCTTCTGCACGGCGAGCCGCTGGCCGCGCGCAGCAGGGGCAGCGGCGGCGGGACCCGCGACGAGCGGCCGCCCGGAGGGGCGGCCGCTCGCAGAGGTGCTACGGGTCGTCACGTCAGGCGTCGACGGTCGCGGCGTCAGCGCCCTCGGCCGCGGAGTCGGCGGACTCCTCGACCACCGGCACGAGCGAGAGCTTGCCGCGGGGGTCGATCTCGGCGATCTCGACCTGGATCTTCTGCCCGACCTTGACCACGTCCTCGACGTTCTCGACGCGCTTGCCACCGGCGATCTTGCGCAGCTGCGAGATGTGCAGCAGGCCGTCGCGGCCGGGGGTGAGGGCGACGAAGGCGCCGAAGGTGGTGGTCTTGACGACCGTGCCGAGGTAGCGCTCGCCGATCTCGGGCATCGTCGGGTTGGCGATGCCGTTGATGACGGTGCGCGCGGCCTCGGCGCTCGGGCCGTCGGCGGCACCGATGTAGATGGTGCCGTCGTCCTCGATCGAGATCTCGGCGCCGGTGTCCTCCTGGATCTGGTTGATCATCTTGCCCTTGGGGCCGATGACCTCGCCGATCTTGTCGGTCGGGATCTTGACCGTGATGATGCGCGGCGCGAACGGCGACATCTCGTCGGGCGCGTCGATGGCCTCGGCCATGACCTCGAGGATCTCGAGGCGGGCGTTGCGGGCCTGGGTGAGCGCGCCGGCCAGGACCGAGGCGGGGATGCCGTCGAGCTTGGTGTCGAGCTGGATCGCGGTCACGAACTCGGTGGTGCCGGCGACCTTGAAGTCCATGTCGCCGAACGCGTCCTCGGCACCGAGGATGTCGGTGAGCGCCGCGTAGCGGGTCTCGCCGTCGACGGTGTCGGAGACCAGGCCCATGGCGATGCCGGCGACCGGCGCGCGCAGCGGCACGCCGGCGTTGAGCAGCGACATGGTCGAGGCGCAGACCGAGCCCATCGACGTCGAGCCGTTGGAGCCCAGCGCCTCGGAGACCTGGCGGATCGCGTAGGGGAACTCCTCGCGCGCAGGCAGCACGGGCACGAGCGCCCGCTCGGCGAGCGCGCCGTGGCCGATCTCGCGGCGCTTGGGCGAGCCCACGCGGCCGGTCTCGCCGGTGCTGTAGGGCGGGAAGTTGTAGTTGTGCATGTAGCGCTTGCGCGTCACCGGCGACAGCGTGTCGAGCTGCTGCTCCATGCGCAGCATGTTGAGCGTCGTGACCCCGAGGATCTGGGTCTCGCCGCGCTCGAACAGCGCCGAGCCGTGGACGCGCGGGACGACCTCGACCTCGGCCGCGAGCGAGCGGATGTCGGCGAGGCCGCGGCCGTCGATGCGTACGTTGTCGCGCAGGATGCGCTCGCGCACCAGCTTCTTGGTCAGCGAGCGGAAGGCGCCGGAGAGCTCCTTCTCGCGCCCGGCGAACTGCTCGCCGAGGCGCTCGGAGACCAGGCCCTTGACGCGGTCGGTCTCGGCCTCGCGCTCCAGCTTGCCCGCGATGGTCAGGGCGGCGGAGAGCTCGGTGCTCACCGCGGCCTCGACGGCCTCGAAGGCGTCGGGCTGGTAGTCCGGGAAGAGCGGGAACTCGCGGGTCTCCTTGGCGGCCTCGGCCGCGACGCGCGACTGCGCCTCGCACAGGACCTTGATGAACGGCTTGGCCGCCTCGAGGCCCTCGGCGACGACCTCCTCGGTCGGGGCGCCCTGGCCCTCGTCCTTGATGAGGCTCCACGCGGACGGCGTGGCCTCCGCCTCGACCATCATGATCGCGACGTCGCCGTCGGCGACCACGCGGCCGGCCACGACCATGTCGAAGACCGAGCGCTCGCTCTGCTCGTGGGTCGGGAACGCCACCCACTGGCCCTCGATGAGCGCGACGCGGGTCGCGCCGATCGGGCCGCTGAAGGGCAGGCCGGCCAGCTGGGTCGAGAGCGACGCGGCGTTGATGGCGACGACGTCGTAGGGGTCCTGCGGGTTGAGCGACATGACCGTGACGACGACCTGGATCTCGTTGCGCAGGCCCTTGACGAACGAGGGGCGCAGCGGGCGGTCGATCAGGCGGCAGGTGAGGATCGCGTCCTCGCTGGGGCGGCCCTCGCGGCGGAAGAACGAGCCGGGGATCTTGCCCGCGGCGTACATCCGCTCCTCGAC
Organism: Motilibacter peucedani; assembly: GCF_003634695.1. Taxonomy (NCBI): domain Bacteria; kingdom Bacillati; phylum Actinomycetota; class Actinomycetes; order Motilibacterales; family Motilibacteraceae; genus Motilibacter; species Motilibacter peucedani. Next base: position 89,393 of record NZ_RBWV01000010.1, on the reverse strand, counting down.
GTCGACCGTCAGCGGGAAGAAGTCGAACTGGTCCTTGGGGTTCTTCGACGCGGTGGTCGCCGAGAGCAGCATGGTCTCGTCGTCGAGGTAGGCGACGGCGGAGCCGGCGGCCTGCCGGGCGAGGCGCCCGGTCTCGAAGCGGACGGTGCGGGTGCCGAAGCGCCCGTTGTCGATGACGGCCTCGGCCGTGGTGATCTCCTGACCCGACACGGGTCCTCCTGTGGTGCTCGGGGGACGGTCCGCCGGGCGAGCTGCGTCTGGGCGCCGGTCTTCGAGAGAAGCCCTCGGGCGGCCGGCGCGGAGCCGGGTCCCGGGAGCCACTGCCGAGGACCGGGTGACGTCCTCGTCGGGCGGGCCGACCTCATCCTGGTGGTGTCGTCCTGCCTGGTGCAGGGCGTGTGGTTCGTGGAACCGGATGCGGACTGGCCCGGAAGCGGGCGGAGGGAGCAGCCCTGGGGCTGCTCCCTCCGTGCAGTGCTAGCGGCGCAGGCCGAGCCGCTCGATGAGCGAGCGGTAGCGCGCGATGTCGGTCTTGGCGAGGTACTGCAGGAGGCGGCGCCGACGGCCGACCAGCAGCAGCAGACCACGACGGCTGTGGTGGTCGTGCTTGTGGGTCTTCAGGTGCTCGGTGAGGTCGCGGATGCGCTGGCTGAGCAGCGCCACCTGGGCCTCCGGGGAACCCGTGTCGCCAGGGGTGAGGCTGTACTCGTCGAGGATGCGCTTCTTCGTGTCTGAGTCGAGGGGCACGCGGGGTCCTTCCGGGCTCGTTGCACGGTGCCCCGGGCTGTTCCGCGAGGCGCTCTCTGTCCGTGGCCGGTCGATGACGGCAGCTCCCAGGCTACCAGCCACGCGGCGACCGGCCCGTCGGCCGAGCTCGTGCTGCTCAGACGCCGAGCACGCGGGCGACCTCGACCACGTCGCGGTGCATCTGCTCGACCAGGGCCTCGATGCTGGTGAAGCGGACGGTGTCGCGGATGCGGGTGACGAAGTCGACCGCGACGTGCTCGTCGTAGAGGTCGAGCTCCTCGGGCCGGTCGTCGAAGCCCAGCACGTAGGCCTCCACCCGGCGCGCGACGCCGTCGAAGGTCGGGTTGGTGCCGATCGAGACGGCGGCGGGGAGCCGCTGGCCGGTGGCGGGGCGCAGCAGCCAGCCGGCGTAGATGCCGTCGGCCGGGATCGCCGCGTGCGGGCCGACGCCGAGGTTGGCCGTCGGGAAGCCGAGCTCGCGGCCGCGCTTGTCGCCGTGGGTGACCGGGCCCTCGAGCCGGTGGGGGCGGGACAGGGCGCGCGCGGCCACCTCCATCTCCCCGAGCGCGACCCGGTCGCGGACGTACGTGCTCGACCAGCGGTGCCCGGTGTCGCCGACCGGCGCCAGCGCGGTGACCTCGAACCCGCGCTCGGCGCCGAGCGCGCGCAGCGTCGTGATGTCGCCGGCGGCCCGGGCGCCGAAGCGGAAGTCCTCGCCGACGACGACCTCGGCGGCGCCGAGGGCGCCCACCAGCACGTCGTCGACGAACCGCTCGGGCGACCAGCCCGCCAGCTCGCGGTCGAAGGGCAGCACGAGGACGGCGTCCACGCCGACCTCGCCGAGCAGCTGGGCCCGGTGGTCGACAGTGGTCAGGGCCTTGGGAGCGAGCTCGGGGCGCAGCACCTCCAGCGGGTGCGGGTCGAAGGTGACCACGACCGCGGCGGCGCCGCGGCTGCGCGCGTGCGCGACGACCTCGGAGACCACCGCCCGGTGGCCGCGGTGGACGCCGTCGAAGACGCCGATGGTCACCACCGACGGCCCGTGGCTCGCCGGGACCGCGTCTACTCCTCGCCAGACCTGCACGGTGCCACAGCCTGCCAGACCGCCCCGGGCCGACCGACCGGCCTCAGCCGGCGAGCACGAGCTCGGTGCGCTGCGAGAGGTGCTCGCGCGCGTCGTCGGGGAGCGCCGCGTCGCTGACGACGACGTCGACGTCGTCGATGCGAGCGAAGCGGCTGAGCCCGATCGTGCCCCACTTGGTGTGGTCGGCCACGACGACCAGCCGGCCGCCGGCGGCGATCATCGCGCGGTTGGTCTCGGCCTCGAGCATGTTGGGCGTCGTCAGCCCTGCCTGGGCGTCGAGCCCGTGCACGCCCATGAACACCAGGTCGACGTGCAGGGAGTGCAGGGCGGCGACGGTGACGGTGCCGACGAGCGCCCGCGACGGCGTGCACTCGCCGCCGGTCAGCACCACCGTGCGGTCGTCGGAGTCGTTCTCCATCAGCGCTTCGGCGACCGGCAGCGAGTTGGTGACCACCGTGAGGCCCGGCACGGCGGTGAGCTGCTGCGCCAGCGCGGAGGTGGTGGTGCCGGCCGAGATCGCGACGGCGGCCCCGGGCTGCACGAGCGTCGCGGCACGGCGGGCGATCGCGTGCTTCTCCGCCGTCTGCCGTGACGACTTCGCCACGAACGTCGGCTCGTCGGAGGGACGGACCACCGGGCGCGTCGCGCCGCCGTGGACCTTCTCGGCCAGGCCTCGGCTCGCGAGGCTGTCGAGGTCGCGCCGGATCGTCATGTCCGAGACGCCGAGCCGGCGCACCAGCTCGCTCACGCGCACCGCTCCGGCGTTGTTGAGCTCCTCGAGGATCAGCGCCTGCCGCTGCGGTGCGAGCAGGCCCTGGACGGAGGTCACGGCGCCCACCCTGCCCCAGGAAGCGGACCAAGTCAACAAGTTCCAACAAGCCGGACCTCCACCCCCGCCAGTCGCCGGAACCGCTGAGGCGGCGCAGATCTGCCTGCCTCACAGCAGATCGTGTCCGTAGCGTTATCGACCCGGGGATTGACACGGCGTGTGCGGAGTCGTGGAATGGCGAGCAGTTCTGTTCGGTTCCGTTCGGTTCCTGCTCCACGGTGACACGACTCTGTCAGTTCGACCTCGTCAAGGAGAGCTCCATGACCCGTCGCTTCGGCCCGACCTCGCCCAGTCCGCGCGAGGTCGGCTTCCGCGTCGACCGCCGCACCATGCTCAAGGGCATCGCCGGAGCCGGCGCGCTCGCCGCCGTGCCCACGCTCGCCGCGTGCGGCGGCAGCAGCAGCCCGTCCGGCAGCAGCGCGCCCGCGAGCAGCTCGGGCGGGGCCGCCGCCTCGGCCGGCACCGGTTCCGCGGGTGGCGCCGGCGCGGCGAAGGGCACCATCACCTTCGGCTCCAACGGCTCCGACGCCGTCCCGAAGGCGGCCTACCAGGCCGTCGCCGACGCGTTCAAGGCCAAGAACTCCGGTGCCGACGTCAAGATCAACACCGTCGACCACAACACGTTCCAGGAGCAGATCAACTCCTACCTGCAGGGCAAGCCGGACGACGTCTTCACCTGGTTCGCCGGCTACCGCATGCGCTTCTTCGCGGCCAAGAACCTCGCGGGCGACATCAGCGACGTGTGGCAGAACATCGGGGCCGACTTCTCCGACGCCTTCAAGCAGGCCTCGACCGGCGACGACGGCAAGCAGTACTTCGTCCCGATCTACAACTACCCGTGGGCCGTGTTCTACCGAAAGAGCGTCTTCGAGAAGGGCGGCTACACCGTCCCCAAGACGTGGGACGAGCTCAAGGCGCTCGCCACCAAGATGAAGGGCGACGGCCTCGCGCCGGTCGGCTTCGCCGACAAGGACGGCTGGCCCGCCATGGGCACGTTCGACATCATCAACATGCGCGTCAACGGCTACCAGTTCCACGTCGACCTGATGGCCGGCAAGGAGTCGTGGGAGGACGCCAAGGTCAAGGACGTGTTCTCGCACTGGGCCGAGCTGCTCCAGTTCTCCGAGCAGGGTGCGCTCGGGCGCACCTGGCAGGAGGCCGCCGGCAACCTGAAGAACAAGAAGTCCGGGATGTACGTCCTCGGCTCGTTCGTCGGCCAGCAGTTCACGGGCGCCGACCTCGAGGACCTCGACTTCTTCGCGTTCCCCGAGATCAACCCCGAGCACGGCACCGACTCCATCGACGCCCCGATCGACGGGCTCATGATGGCCAAGAAGCCGAAGAACGAGGAGGGCGCCAAGGCGTTCCTCACCTACGTCGGCTCGGCCGAGGCGGAGAACACCTACCTCAAGACCGACTCGAACGACGTCGCGGCCAACAAGCAGGCCGACACCTCGGGCTACAACGCGCTGCAGAAGAAGGCCGCCGAGCTCATCGGCGCCTCCAAGAACATCGCGCAGTTCCTCGACCGCGACACGCGCCCCGACTTCGCCTCGACCGTCATCATCCCGTCGTTCCAGTCCTTCATCAAGAACCCGAAGGACATCGACGGGCTGACCAAGAACATCCAGTCCCAGGCCAAGTCCATCTTCGCGAGCTGAGCACATGGCAACCAGCACGCAGCAGCCTGCCGCGCCGACGGCGGGGGCCCCGGCCCCCCGCCGACGGCGCGGCAGCCGCCGCTTCTCCGGCAGGGACAAGCTCGTCCTCGGCCTCATGCTCGGCGTGCCCACGGTCCTGCACGTCGCGCTGGTCTGGCTGCCTGCGGTCCTCTCGGTCGTCCTGTCGTTCGGCAAGTGGGACGGCATCGGCGGGGTCAGCTCGATCAAGTGGGTGGGCGCTGACAACTACCACCAGATCGCGACCAACTACCCGCCGTTCTGGCCGGCGGTCCACCACAACCTCTACTGGCTCGGCGTCCTGCTGCTGATCGGGACGCCGCTCGGGCTGTTCTTCGCGATCCTGCTCGACAAGGAGCTCAAGGGCAGCAGGTTCTACCAGAGCGCGCTCTACACGCCGGTGGTCCTGTCGCTCGCCCTCGTCGGCTTCATCTGGACGCTGATCTACTCCAACGACCAGGGCCTCATCAACAACGCCTTCGGCTCGCACGTCGACTGGCTCGGCAACCCGAAGGTCAACATCTGGGCCGTCCTGGTCGCCGCGACGTGGAAGCACGTCGGCTACATCATGGTGCTCTACCTGGCGGGCCTGAAGAGCGTCGACACCTCCATCAAGGAGGCCTCGTCGATCGACGGTGCGACCGAGGTGCAGACGTTCCGCTACGTCGTCTTCCCGGCGCTGCGGCCCGTCAACGTCGTCGTCCTGGTCGTGACGGTGATCGAGTCGCTGCGTGCCTTCGACATCGTCTACATCCTCAACGGCGGCACCAACGGGCTCGAGCTGCTCTCGGTGCTGATCACCCAGAACATCCTCGGCGAGGCGAGCCGGCTCGGCTTCGGGTCAGCCATAGCGGTGATCCTGCTGGTCATCTCGCTCACGTTCATCATCACCTACCTGGTCAACACGTTCCGCAGAGAGGCCGAGTCGTGAGCACCTCCATCGGCGTCGAGACCCCGGCGCGCACGCGCGGGTCGTCCGCTGAGCGCAGGGAGGGCAAGGCGCCCCTGCGCCCTGCCCGGGTCGTGCTGCAGGTCTTCCTCGCCGTCACCTCGCTCGTGTGGCTGTTCCCGCTGCTCTACGCGGTCTACACCGCCCTGCGCCCCTACCAGGACACGGCGGGCAACGCGCGCGGCTACTTCTCGCTCGGCGGCCACTACAACTTCAAGAACTTCACCGACGCGTGGACGCAGGCGGACTTCCCGCACTACTTCGTCAACACGCTGATCGTCACGGCACCCTCGCTCGTGCTGATCCTGATCCTGTCCTCGATGGTCGCGTTCGGCCTGTCACGCTTCAACTTCAAGGGCAACCTGCTGCTGCTCATGATCTTCACGGCCGGCAACCTGCTGCCGCAGCAGGTGCTCATCACCCCGCTCTACCGGCTCTACATCAAGGTGCCGCTGCCGGGGTGGATGAGCGACTCGGGGACGCTCTACGACTCCTACTGGGGCCTCATCCTCATCCACGTGGCCTTCCAGATCGGCTTCTGCACCTTCGTCCTCAGCAACTACATGAAGACGCTGCCGCACGAGCTGACCGAGGCCGCCCTGGTCGACGGGGCGTCGGTGTGGCGGCAGTACTACCAGATCGTGCTCCCGCTGTGCCGTGCGCCGTTCGCGGCCCTCGCCACGTTGGAGTTCACCTGGATCTACAACGACTTCTTCTGGGCCACCGTCCTCGTGCAGAGCGGTGACAAGAAGCCCATCACGTCGGCGCTGGCCAACCTCCACGGCCAGTACTTCACCAACAACAACCTCATCGCCGCAGCCTCGCTGCTGACGGCCATCCCCACGCTGATCGTGTACTTCGCGCTGCAGCGCCAATTCATCGGCGGCCTCACGGTCGGCGCCACCAAGGGCTGAGAGAGACACACCTGCATGAGCTCCACCATCCACCTGCGCGCGTCCGGAACCAGCCTGGTCATCGACGCCTCCGGCCCCCACTCCCCCGGGGTGGTGCACTGGGGCGCCGACCTCGGCGACCTCGGCGAGGAGGAGCTCGGCTCGCTGCTCGCCGCCGGCGCGCAGCCGGTGGTCAACGGCAACCAGGACACAGCCGTACCCCTCGCCCTGCTCCCGGAGCACACCACCGGGTGGCGCGGGCGTCCTGGCCTGCTGGGCTCGCGGCCCGACGGCTCGGACTGGGCGCCCGTGTTCACGTTCGAGTCCGCGCAGGTGGAGGGCCAGCGCGTACGCCTGCGCTCGGTCTCCGAGCGCTCGGGCCTCGGTCTCGTCAGCGAGCTCGAGCTGGAGCCCTCGGGCGTGCTGCGGGCACGCCACGTCCTCGAGAACCGGGCAGCGACGGCGTACGCGGTCGAGAGCCTCGTCGTCGCGCTCCCGGTGCCGGTGCGCGCCGGCGAGCTGATGGACTTCACCGGCCGGTGGATCCGTGAGAAGTCCCCTCAGCGCCACGCGTTCCCGGTCGGCACCTGGCTGCGCGAGGCGCGCCAGGGCCGCCCGGGCCACGACAACGTGACGGTGCTGATGGCGGTCACGCCCGACCTCGGCTTCCGCCGGGGCGAGGCGTGGGGCGTGCACCTCGGGTGGAGCGGCAACAGCACGGTGTGGGCCGAGCGCACGCCGCTCGGGCTCGGCGTCCTGGCCGCGGGCGAGCTGCTGCAGCCGGGCGAGCTGGTGCTGGGGCAGGGCGAGACCTACGCGACGCCGTGGGTCTACGCGGTGCACTCCGGCGCCGGGCTCGACGGGGTGAGCGAGGCCTACCACGACTACCTGCGCGCCCGGCCGCAGCACCCGTCGCCCACCGGGCGGCCGCGGCCGGTCACGCTCAACGTCTGGGAGGCGGTCTACTTCGACCACGACCTGGACCGGCTGACCGCCCTGGCCGACGTGGCCGCCGAGCTGGGCGTCGAGCGCTTCGTGCTCGACGACGGCTGGTTCCGCCACCGCCGCGACGACACAGCAGGGCTGGGCGACTGGTACGTCGACGAGACCGTGTGGCCGCAGGGCCTCGCACCGCTCGCCGACGCGCTGCAGGAGCGCGGGATGGAGTTCGGCCTGTGGTTCGAGCCGGAGATGGTCAACCCCGACTCCGACCTCGCGCGCGCGCACCCCGACTGGCTGCTCGGCGCCTCCAGCGGCCTGCCGGCCGACACCCGCAACCAGCAGGTGCTCGACCTGGGGCAGCCGGCGGTCTGGGACTACCTGCTCGAGCGCATCGACGCGATCCTCAGCGACGTCCCCATCGGCTACGTCAAGTGGGACCACAACCGCATGCTGGTCGGGGCGTCGACGATCGGCGGCCGCGCCGGGGTCCACCGGCAGACCGAGGCGGTCTACGCGCTGTTCGACGAGCTGCGCCGCCGCCACCCCGGCGTCGAGTTCGAGAGCTGCGCCTCCGGCGGCGCGCGCGTCGACCTCGGCATCCTCGAGCGCACCGACCGGGTGTGGACCAGCGACTGCAACGACGCGCTCGAGCGCCAGTCGATCCAGCGCTGGACCGCCCAGCTGCTCCCCCTCGAGCTGATCGGCGCCCACGTGGGCCCGACCCGCTCGCACACGACCGACCGCACCCACGACCTGAGCTTCCGCGCCGCCACCGCGCTGTTCGGCCACTTCGGCATCGAGTGGGACGTGACTCGCGCGAGCGCCGACGAGCGCGCCGAGCTCGGGCGCTGGATCGAGCTCTACAAGCGGCTGCGCCCGCTGCTGCACACGGGCACCGTCGTGCGGGCCGACTCCCCCGACCCGGCGCTGTGGCTGCACGGCGTCGTGGCCAAGGACCGGCGCACCGCCGTCTACGCGGAGGTGCGGATGGCGACCTCGCCGCTCGAGTGGCCCGGCCCGCAGCAGCTGCCCGGGCTCGACCCCGACGCGCGCTACCGCGTCGTGGTCTCGACGCCTGAGCCGCGTCCGCGCTCGACCACCAACCACCTCCTCGCCGTCGAGCAGGAGGGCGGTGTCGTGCTGACCGGCCGCGCCCTGGCGACCGCCGGACTGCAGCTGCCGCTGACCCAACCCGAGCACGCCGTGATCCTGGAGGCGACCGCACTGTGAGCCCGATCGACCGCATCCGCTCCTATGCGCCCGGCGCCGGACGGCTGCCCGCGCGGGCCTCGCTGCCCTCGGACGCGCCGCGCATCTCCCTCGACGGCGAGTGGGCGTTCCGCCTGCACCCGGCGGTCCCGGCCACCGACGAGGTGCCCGACCCCTCGACCGGCGAGGGGTGGGGCGCCATCGCGGTCCCGGGCATGTGGCAGCTGCAGGGCCACGGGTCGCCGGCCTACACCAACGTGCGCTTCCCCTTCCCCGTCGAGCCGCCGGTCGTCCCGGACGCCAACCCGACCGGCGACTACGTGAGGACCGTGACCGTCCCCGAGGAGTGGGTCGGCCAGGAGGCGGTACTGCGCTTCGAGGGTGCCGACGCCCACCTGACCGTCTGGGTCAACGGCGAGCTGCTCGGCTGGTCGACCGGCAGCCGGCTGGCCGCCGAGTTCGCCGTGGGCCACCTCCTGGTCGCCGGCGAGAACGTCGTCGTGGCGCGGGTGTCGCAGTGGGCGGCCAGCAGCTACCTCGAGGACCAGGACATGTGGTGGATGTCCGGACTCTTCCGCAGCGTCTCCCTGCAGCTGCGGCCGGCCGGCGGCATCGACGACGTCTTCGTCCACGCCGACTACGACGAGACCACCGGCGGCGGCCGGCTGCTGGTCGAGGCGGCTCCCCTGGCGCGCATCAGCGTCGAGGAGCTCGGCCTCGCCGACGTCCCGGCCGGCACTGCGGTCGAGATCGCCTCTGTGGAGCCGTGGTCTGCAGAGGTCCCCCGCCTCTACGAGGTGGTGGTGGCCACCGACAGCGAGACGGTGACCCTGCGCGTGGGGTTCCGCAGCGTACGCATCGACGGCGACGTGCTCAAGGTCAACGGGCGTCCGGTGCTCCTGCGCGGCGTCAACCGCCACGAGTGGCACCCCGACACCGGTCGCGCGGTCGACGCCGACACGATGCTGCGCGACGTGCTGCTGATGAAGACCCACAACATCAACGCCGTACGCACCAGCCACTACCCGCCGCACCCCGACTTCGTGCGCCTCTGCGACGAGTACGGGCTCTACGTCGTCCTCGAGAACGACCTCGAGACCCACGGCTTCGAGCCGAACGGCTGGCGCCAGAACCCCAGCGACGACCTGCGCTGGCGAGACGCCTACCTCGACCGCATGACCCGCACCCTCGAGCGCGACAAGAACTCCCCCAGCGTGATCCTGTGGTCGCTCGGCAACGAGTCGGGCCACGGGCGCAACCTCGCCGCCATGGCCGAGTGGATCCACCGGCGCGACCCCAGCCGTCCGGTGCACTACGAGGGCGACTGGGACAGCGGCTACGTCGACGTCTACAGCCGGATGTACGCGACCCACGCCGAGGTCGACGCGATCGGCCGCCACGAGGAGCCGCTCACCGTCGACCCGGCGCTCGACGCGCACCGGCGCTCGATCCCGTTCGTGCAGTGCGAGTACGCCCACGCGATGGGCAACGGTCCCGGCGGGCTGACGGAGTACCAGCAGCTCTTCGAGGCCTACGACCGCTGCTGCGGCGGGTTCGTGTGGGAGTGGATCGACCACGGCATCCGGCAGCGGACGCCTGACGGCACGGAGTTCTTCGCCTACGGCGGCGACTTCGGCGAGCCGCTGCACGACTCGAACTTCGTGGCCGACGGGCTCGTCCTGCCCGACCGCACGCCGTCGCCGGGCCTGCTCGAGTTCAAGAAGGTCGTCGAGCCCGTGCGCACCGCGATCGACGCCGGCACCCGGCAGGTCGTCGTCACGAACCTCCACGAGGTCCGGACCACCGCGTACCTCTCGTTCGGGTGGAGCACCTCCGAGGGCGGCGAGGCCACCGGCGCGGGGACGCTCGACGTGCCCGAGGTCGGGCCCGGCGAGAGCGTCACCGTGGCGTTGCCGCCGCTGCCCGCCGCCACGGCCGACGCCGAGGTCACGGTGAGCGCGGTGCTCGCGGCCGACGAGCCGTGGGCCCCGGCCGGTCACGAGGTCTCGTGGGGACAGGCCGAGTACGCGTCGCGTCCTCCCGTCGACGTCCTGGCCTTCGCCACGCCGGCGCGCGTGGACGGCGACTCGTACGCGGTGGGCCCGGCCCGCTTCGACCGCGGCACCGGGCGGCTGCGCTCGCTGGGCGGTGTCGAGGTGCTCGATGCGCCGGCGCTGGTCGTCTGGCGGGCGCCCACCGACAACGACATGGGCTACCACGGGCCGAACCAGCTCGCCGTCGAGTGGCGCGCGCTCGGGCTCGACCGGATGGTGCGCCGGCTCGAGCTGGTCGAGGAGCAGTCGGCCGGTCTGCGGCTGCGCGAGCGCTACGCACCGGCCGCCGCCGACGTGGCGCTCCTGGTGACCCAGTCGTGGAGCGGCACGGGTGACGCGCTGCGCCTGCGGGTCGACGTCGAGCCCGAGGGCGGGTGGCCGGTCGTGCTCCCGCGGCTCGGTCTGCGGTTCTCGCTGCCGGCAGCGGTGTCCGACGTGTCGTGGTCCGGGCTCGGGCCGGGCGAGAGCTACCCCGACTCGGTCCGGGCCGCGCGACTCGGCCGGTGGTCCTCGAGCGTCGACGGGCTGCAGACGCCCTATGTCATGCCGCAGGAGAACGGGCACCGCTCGGGCGTCCGCTGGGCCGAGCTCACCGGCGGCGGGACTGCCGGGCTGCGGGTCGAGGGGTCGCCGGAGTTCGGGCTGACGGTCCGCCGGTGGACCTCCGAGCAGCTGACCGCCGCCCGGCACACGCCGGACCTGGTGCCCGGCGACCGGGTGTGGGTCGAGCTCGACCTGGCCCAGTCGGGCCTCGGCTCCGCGTCGTGCGGGCCGGGCGTGCTCCCGGCCTACCAGCTGCCGGCCCAGCCGAGATCGCTCACCCTGCGGTTCTCCACCGTCTGACGCCCGCCCCGCCCCCTCGCGATCATCCGCGGCCGGGCGGGGTGACCGGGCGGCAGGGCGATGAGTTCCCGCGCCCTGGCTCGTCACCTCGGAGGACGACGAGACCTCAGGGGGCCCGATGTTCGAGGTGCGACGCAGGGCGGTGCCGGAGCAGGTCGCGGTGGTCGAGCGCCGCGCGGTCGACCAGGCGCAGCTGGAGGAGTGGCTGCCCGGGGCCATGGCCCGGGTGTGGGCACAGGCGCAGCAGCACAGGCCCCTGGACACCCGTGCCTGGCCCTACCTCGAGCGCGGCTCCCTCGCGCCGGAGCCCGTCTTCGTGGTCGTCTACCGCGGAGACCCGCACGAGGGACCGGCCGAGGTAGAGGTCTGCTCCCCGGTGGCGCCGGACTCGCCGGGCGACGGGCTCGCCGTCGTGCCGGCCCGCTCCGAGGCGTTCGTGCGGGTGACCCGGCGGACCGTCGACGACGGCCGCCTCGGCGAGGTCTACGCGACGCTGCAGCGGTGGGCCGCCGGGTCCGGCCTGGAGCTCGACGGCCCGCCCTGCGAGACCTACTGGACCGACTTCAACGCTGCCCGACCAGACGACGAGGTCTTCGACGTCGGCTGGGGCGTGCGCTGAGGGGGTTCAGCTCGCGGCGAGCTGCGGGTAGAGCGCGGAGACGTGGGCTCCGAGCGCGCCCTTGACCGACCGGCTCGTCTCGTCGGCCAGGATCTCCACCTCGCCGGCCTCGACGGCGTCGAGCGCGACGCGCACGACGTCGGCCGGGTCGTTCTTGGGCGCGTCCACGCCGGCGGTCATGTCGGTGTCGGTGTAGCCGAGGTGCAGCGCGCTGACGAGGGTGCCCTGCTCGGCGAGCTCCAGGCGTACGCCGTTGGTGAGCGCCCACTCGGCCGCCTTCGCCGCGGAGTAGGCGCCGGTGGTCGGGAACGAGACCCACGACAGCGCCGAGAGGACGTTGAGGACGGCACCTCCCCCGTTGCGGGCGAGCACCGGCGCGAAGGCGCGCACGACCGACAGCGTCCCGAAGTAGTGCGTCTCCATCTCACGGCGCACCTCCGCGAGATCGCCGCCCACGAGCTGCGCGCCGGTCGAGATGCCCGCGTTGTTGACCAGCAGGTCGACGTCCTGCGCCGCGGTCGCCGCGGCGAGCACCGAGTCCGGATCGGTGATGTCCAGGGCCAGCACCGTGGCACCCGGGACGTCCACAGTCTCGGGGTTGCGGGCGGTGGCGTAGACGGTGGCCCCGCGCTCGAGGAGCTGGAGCGCGAAGTGGCGACCGATGCCGCGGTTGGCGCCCGTGACGAGGGCGGTCGAGCCGGCGATCTGCATGAGGTCCTCCGAGGAGTTGTGGTTGCCCCACCGGCAACCGCCCATCTGGGTTGGTTGTTCCTACTCAGCAAGGCTGGGGTCGGATCCGGCGGGCGAGGCAGACTGGGCGGCATGCGGTCGAGCCCAGGAGTCCCGTTCTGCCCCATCGAGCGCAGCCTCCAGGTGGTCGGCGAGCGATGGACGCTGCTGGTGCTCCGCGAGGCGGTGTCGGGCGCGACGCGCTTCTCCGAGTTCCGCGACGCGCTCGGCGTCGCCGCCGACGTGCTCTCCGACCGGCTGGCGACACTCGTCCGCGCCGGTGTGCTGGAGAAGCGCCCCTACCAGGAGGCCGGCGCGCGGCTGCGCGAGAGCTACCACCTCACGCCCGCGGGCGAGGAGCTGCGGCTGGTGCTCGGCGCGCTGCAGGAGTGGGGCGACCGGCACCTGCCGATCGAGGGCGGGCCGGTCGCGCGGGCGGTGACCCGCGACGGCGTACCGGTGCACGTCGCCTTCGCCGACGACGCGTGTGCTGCGCACCCGGCGCCCGAGGTGGAGTTCGTCCGCCGTTCGCCTCCCGCCGACTGGCCGGGACGCCGCGCTCAGCCCGCAGCGACGAAGGTGGCGAAGGGCTTGGCGCGCCCGTCGACCTCCTCGACCAGCGCGAGCAGCTCGCCGCCCGGACCGTAGACCCCGACCGGGCCGGGCCCCAGCCCGACGGCCGGCAGCGCGACGCCGTAGCCGACGAGCCGGGCCTGCTCGGCGTCGACGTCGCGGCGCGGGAAGGCACGCCCGGCCGCCGCCGGCAGCGGCAGCACCACCAGCTCGTCCTCGAGCTGCTCGAGCGTGCGCGCGTCGGCGAGCGTCCACGGGCCGACGCGCGTACGCCGCAGCGCCGTCAGGTGCCCACCCACCCCCAGCGACGCGCCGAGGTCACGGGCGAGCGCGCGCACGTAGGTGCCGCTCGAGCAGACCACCTCTGCGCGCAGGTCGAGCCGGGTACCGTCGGCGACCGGGTCGTCGAGAGCGAAGCGGGAGACGACCACCGGGCGTGCTGCGAGCTCGACCGCCTCGCCGTCGCGGACGCGCTTGTAGGCCCGCTCGCCGTTGACCTTGATCGCGCTGACCGACGACGGCACCTGCGAGATCTCGCCCGTCAGGGGCGCGGCGGCGGCCCGCGCGTCGTCCAGCGACACCCCCGACGCGTCGGCCGAGGACACCAGCTCACCCTCGGCGTCGTCGGTGGTGGTCGACTCCCCGAGGCGGATCGTCGCGCTGTAGGCCTTGTCGCCCGCCGCGATGTGGCCGAGCAGGCGGGTCGCCCGGCCGACGCCCACGACGAGCACGCCGGTCGCCATCGGGTCGAGCGTGCCGGCGTGCCCGACGCGGCGGGTGCGGGCGATCCTCCGCAGCCGCGACACGACGTCGTGGGAGGTCAAGCCGGCCGGCTTGTCGACCACCACCAGGCCCTCGGGAGCCTCGCTCACGCGACCTCGTCGGTCGGCACGCCGGCGAGCGCGTCGAGCACGGCCTCGAGCGCCTGCTCGAGCGACCCGGGCAGCGTCGCGCCGGCCGCCATCCGGTGGCCGCCGCCCCCGAGCGCGACAGCGACCGCCGAGACGTCGACCGCGCCCTTGGAGCGCAGCGAGAGCCGCCAGGCCCCCGCGTCGTCCTCGAGCAGCACGCCGGCGGTGTCGATCTCGGCAGCCCGGCGCACCGCGTCGACCACGGGTGCCAGGTCCTCGACCGCGAGCCCCGCCGCGCGGCGCTCGACGGCCGGCACCCACGTGGTGACCAGCCCGTGCCCGTCCAGAGCGCCCGGCGCGATTCGCGCGCGGCACAGCGCCGCACCCAGCACGGGCAGGAACGCGACGGGCACGTCGTCCAGCACGGCCCGGCTCAGCGCGGCAGCCTCGGCGCCCGCCTCGACGAGCCGGGCGGCCAGCCGCAGCGAGGCCGGAGTGGTGCTCGGGTGGCGGAAGGAGCCGGTGTCGGTCACCAGCCCGACCCACAGGCACCCGGCGATGGTCGGGTCGAGGGGCACCGCGAGCCGGTCGACGAGGGCCGCGGCGAGCACGGCGGTCGCCGGTGCGCTCGGGTCGAGGGCCGTGACCTGCGCGAAGGGCACGTGCGAGGCATGGTGGTCGAGCGCGGTGACCGCCTGGGCGGTGTCGAGCAGCGGCTCGAGAAGGCCGAGCCGCCCGCGGGAGGCCAGGTCGAACGCGGCGAGCACGCCCGGGGCCCGCGGCACCCGGCTGGGCGGCACGACGAACTCGGCGTCCCACCCGGGCAGCACCCGCAGCGAGCGCGGCACGGCGAAGGGCTCCTCGCCCCACGACACCACCGCCTCGATGTCGAGGCTGCGCAGCGCGTGCGCCACCGCCAGGCTGGAGCCCAGGGCGTCGCCGTCGGGCGCGACGTGGGCGGCCAGCACGACCGGACCCGCTGGGTGCAGGAGCAGTGCCGCGACGTCGTCGAGCGCCGCGTCGAGCGTCGCGGCGGTCCCGGCGGCGCTCACTCCGCCGGGTCGGTGTCGTCGTCCTTGGTGCGGTAGGCGTCCGGCCCGGCCGCGTAGGTCGCGCCGGCGGCGACCCGGGACACCTCGGCGTCGGCCGCCGCGGCGGCCGCGAGCAGGTCCTCGATGTGCTTGGCGGTCTCGGGCACGACGTCGGCGCTGAAGGCGAGGGAGGGCGTGAAGCGTACGCCGGTCTGCCTCCCGACCTCGCTGCGCAGCACGCCCTTCGCGCTCTCCAGCGCCAGCGCGGTGGAGGTGCGCTCGGAGTCGTCGCCGAGGACGGTGTAGTAGACGGTGGCCTGCTGGAGGTCGTTGGTGACGCGTACGTCGGTGACCGTGACGAACCCGAGGCGGGGGTCCTTCACCTTGGTCTCCAGCATCTCCGCGACGATGACGCGGATCCGGTCGGCGAGCTTGCGAGCCCGTGCAGCATCAGCCATGGCTGGTGCTCCCTTCGCTGGAGGTGGCGGGGTAGTCGTCGTCGGGGCCCATCAGCCGCCGACGGGCGGAGAGCAGGTCGAGCTCGGGGCGAGCGGCCACGAGCCGCTCGCACGAGTCGAGCACCTCGCTGACGTGCCGGGCGTCGGCACCGGCGACCGCGACACCGATCAGCGCGCGGCGGTGGAGGTCGTGGTCGCCCACCTCAGCCGCGGAGACGGCGAAGCGGCGTACGAGCTCGGCGAGCACCGGGCGGACCAGCGAGCGCTTCTGCTTGAGCGAGTGCACGTCGCCGAGCAGCAGGTCGAGCTCGAGGGCGCCGACGTACATGCCGAGCCCTCCTCGTCAGCTGCCGCGTGCGGGCCGCGACGCCGGACGCCCGGCCCCGACCCGCCCGCCGGAGCGGGAGGTCGGGACCGAGCGTCGGGACGCGGGTGGAACAGGACCCTCGGTCAGACGCGAGGCTTCTCGCGCATCTCGAAGGTCTCGATCACGTCGTCGACCTTGATGTCGTTGAACGACCCCAGACCGATACCGCACTCGAAGCCCTCGCGAACCTCGGTCGCGTCGTCCTTGAAGCGGCGCAGCGAGCCGATCGAGAGGTTGTCGCCCACGACCACGCCGTCGCGGATGAGGCGCGCCTTGGAGTTGCGGCGGATCTCCCCGCTGCGCACCAGGCAGCCGGCGATGTTGCCGAACTTGCTCGAGCGGTAGACCTCGCGGATCTCCGCCGTGCCCAGCTGCACCTCTTCGTACTCCGGCTTGAGCAGGCCCTTGAGCGCTGCCTCGACCTCGTCGATCGCCTGGTAGATGACCGAGTAGTAGCGCACGTCGACGCCCTCGCGCTCGGCCAGCTCGCGCGCCTTGCCCTCGGGCCGGACGTTGAAGCCGATGATCACCGCGTCGGACGCCACGGCCAGCATGACGTTGTTCTCGGTGATCGCACCCACGCCGCGGTCGATGATGCGCAGGTCGACCTCCTCGCCCACGTCGAGCTGGAGGAGCGCGTCCTCCAGGGCCTCGACCGAGCCGGACACGTCGCCCTTGAGGATGAGGTTGAGCGTCTCGACCTTGCTGCGCTCGAGGAAGTCCTCGAGGCTGACCCGCTTGCGCGACTTGGCCAGCTGGGCGTTGCGCTCGGCGGCCTGCCGGCGCTCGGCGATCTGCCGGGCGATCCGGTCCTCCGGCGCCACGAGGAAGGTGTCACCGGCCCCCGGCACCGAGGTCAGACCGAGCACCTGCGCCGGGCGCGACGGGCCGGCGAACTCGATCGGGTCGCCGTTCTCGTCGAGCAGGGCGCGGACGCGGCCGAACGCGTCGCCGCAGACGATCGAGTCGCCGACGCGCAGGGTGCCGCGCTGGACGAGGACCGTCGCCACCGGGCCGCGACCGCGGTCGAGGCGGGCCTCGATCGCGGTGCCGCGGGCGTCGGCCGTCGGGTTGGCCACCAGCTCGAGCGAGGCGTCGGCGGTGAGCAGGACGGCTTCGAGCAGGTCGTCGATGCCGATGCCCGAGAGCGCCGACACGTCGACGAACATGGTGTCGCCGCCGTACTCCTCGGCCACCAGGCCGTACTCGGTGAGCTGGCCGCGGGCCTTGGTCGGGTCCGCACCCGGCTTGTCGATCTTGTTGACCGCGACCACGATCGGGACGTCGGCCGCCTGGGCGTGGTTGAGCGCCTCGATGGTCTGAGGCATCACGCCGTCGTCGGCCGCCACCACCAGGATGACGATGTCGGTCGTCTTGGCACCGCGGGCGCGCATGGCCGTGAAGGTCTCGTGGCCCGGGGTGTCGATGAAGGTGATGTCGCGGACGACGCCCTCGTGCTCGTGCGACACCTGGTAGGCGCCGACGTGCTGGGTGATGCCGCCGGCCTCGCGGGCCTGCACGTTGGTCTTGCGGATCGCGTCGAGCAGGCGGGTCTTGCCGTGGTCGACGTGGCCCATGACCGTGACGACCGGGGGACGCGGGGCCAGGTCGGCCTCGTCGTCCTCGAACTCGCCGCCGATGTCGAAGGACTCGAGCAGCTCGCGGTCCTCGTCCTCCGGGGAGACGACCTGCACGTCGAAGCCGAGCTCGGAGCCGAGCAGGCGGAACGTGTCCTCGTCGAGCGACTGGGTCGCGGTGGCCATCTCGCCGAGGCGGAACAGCACCGTCACCAGCGACGCCGGGTTGGCGCCGATCTTCTCGGCGAAGTCGGTCAGCGAGGAGCCGCGGCGCAGGCGCACCGGTGTCGTGCCGTCGCCCTGGGGGACGGACACGCCGCCGATCGAGGGCGCCTGCATGTTGTCGAACTCTTGACGCCGCTGCTTCTTGCTCTTGCGACCGCGCGCCGGCTTGCCGCCGGGACGGCCGAAGGCACCCGCTGTGCCGCCGCGGCCGCGCGGGCCGCCGCCGCCGCCGGGACGGCCGGCGAAGCCGCCGCCACCGCCGCCGGGACCACCGGCACCGGGACCGCCGCCGCCGGGACGGCCGGCGTAGCCGCCGCCACCGGGACGACCAGCACCGCCGGGCGCGCCGGGACGACCGGCACCGGGACCGCCGGGACGGCCGCCGGGACCGGGACGGCCCACGCCGCCCGGACCGGCCGGGCGCTGCTGCGGGCGCGGAGGCATCATGCCGGGGTTCGGGCGGGGACCGCCCGGACCGGCGGTGCCGCCCGGCCGCGGGCCGGGAGCACCCGGGCGCGGGCCGGCAGGACCGGCGGCGGGGGCGCCGGGGCGCCCCATGCCGCTGTTGCCGCCCGCGGTGAACGGGTTGTTGCCCGGGCGGGGACCGCCGGGGCGCTGCATGCCGGTGCTGCCACCGGCGCTGAACGGGTTGTTGCCCGGACGCGGACCGGCAGCGCCGGGACGCGGGGCACCGGGCCGAGGCGCACCGGCGGCGGGCGCCGGGCGGGACGCGGCCGGGGCGTCCGCCGAGGCCGCGGGGGCCACCGGTGCCGACGGCGCACCCGGGCGCGGAGCGCCCGGACGGGCCGGGGCCGCGGGAGCGGCCGGCGCGGCGGCCGAACCGGGACGCGGACCCTGCGGGCCGGCAGCGGGAGCCAGCGGAGCCGCCGGAGCCGCAGGGGCGCTCGGCTGGGCGGGACCAGGACGCGGACCGGCCGGCGCCGGCGCGGCGGCCGCGGCAGCCGGGCGCGGACCCGGGGTCGGCGCGGGAGCCTGGCCGGGAGCCGGGGTCGGGCCCGGCGTGGGGCCGGACGGACGGGGGGCGGCGGGGCGCGGCGCGCCGTCGGAGGCGCTCCCTGCCGCGGGGGCGGCGCCACCGGCGCCGCCGGGGAACTCGGACTTCAGCTTGCGGATGACAGGAGCCTCGACGGTCGACGACGCCGACCGGACGAACTCGCCCATCTCCTGGAGCTTGGCCAGGACGACCTTGCTCTCGACCCCGAACTCCTTGGCGAGTTCGTAGACCCGGACCTTTGCCACTGCTCTCCTTGTCAGGTCCGGATCCCCGTGCGGGGTCGGACCGCTAGTGCTGGTGCGACGTCATCGCTGCATGCTCATCGAGCGCTCATCGCTTCTCGACCTGCTCTCTGACGGGGCTACCGGCGGCGGGTGCCGCCGGAACGTTCTGCGAGCCGGCCGCCTGGTGGCGGTCGTGCTCCTGCTGCGCAGTCTCCTGCTGACCTGGTTGCTGCTGACCTCGTTGCTGCTGACCGCTCTGCTGCTGCGCCACCAGCGCCCGCACGGGCGTGGCGTCGAGCGGACCCGGGACCCGCAAGGCCCTCGGGAACGCCCGCCGGCGCTCGGCGAGCTCGATGCACGCGGGGTCGCCGTGCACGTAGGCACCACGTCCCTGCAGCCGGCCGCGGAGGTCGGGCACGCACTGCGCACCTGCCACCACGACACGGACCAGCTCCGGCTTGGGCGCCCGGGCCCGGCATCCCACACAGGTGCGGGACGGGATCGAGCGCGAAGCCACGGACGAGTCTACCCCGAGCCCGCCGCCGGCGGCTCGACCCAGGCCGCTCAGCTGCGCGCAGCGCGTGCGGCGCCGGCCCCGCCGAGCTGCTCGTCGGGCGCCGCGTCGCTGCGGATGTCGATGCGCCAGCCGGTGAGCCGGGCGGCGAGGCGGGCGTTCTGGCCCTCCTTGCCGATGGCCAGGCTGAGCTGGTAGTCCGGCACGACCACGCGGGCGGACCTGGCCTCGAGGTCGAGGACCTCGACCGAGCTGACCCGGGCGGGCGACAGGGCGCTCGCGACGAAGGTCGCCGGGTCGTCCGACCAGTCGACGATGTCGATCTTCTCGCCGTGGAGCTCGGTCATGACCGCCCGCACCCGCGAGCCCATCGGCCCGATGCACGCGCCCTTGGCGTTGAGGCCCGGGCGGGTGGCCCGCACGGCGATCTTGCTCCGGTGGCCCGACTCGCGCGCGATGGCCGCGATGTCGACGCTGCCGTCGGCCACCTCAGGCACCTCGAGGGCGAACAGCTTGCGGACGAGCCCCGGGTGGGTGCGGCTGAGCGCGATCTGCGGGCCCTTCGGCCCCTTGCGCACCGCCACGACGTAGCAGCGCAGCCGCGAGCCGTGCTCGTACTTCTCCCCCGGCACCTGCTCGTGCGGCGGGAGCAGCGCCTCGATGCGTCCGAGGTCGACCATCACCTCGTCGGGGTTGCGGCCCTGCTGGACCACCCCGGAGACGATGTCGCCCTCCTTGCCGCTGAACTCGCCGAAGGTCTGCTCGTCGGTCGCCTCGCGCAGCCGCTGCAGGATGACCTGCTTGGCGGTCGTCGCTGCGATGCGCCCGAAGCCGGAGGGCGTGTCGTCGTACTCGCGCGGCGCGGCGCCCTCGGCGACGTCGGTGTCCTGCGCCCAGACGGTCACGTGCCCGGTCTGCCTGTCGAGCTCGACGCGGGCGCGGGGCGCGTGGCCCTCGGTGCGCTGGTAGGCGATCAGCAACGCCTGCTCGATCGCCTGCACGAGCAGGTCGAAGGAGATCTCCTTCTCGCGGACGAGCCCCTTGAGGGCTCCCATGTCGATGTCCACTCAGGCCTCCCCGTCCTCGTCGTGCGTCTCGCCGTCGTCCTCGTCGTCATCGTCCGGCTCGTCGTCGTGGATGTCGAGGTCGTCGTCGTCGATGTGGTCGTCGGAGCCGGGGCGCGAGAACTCCACCTGCACTCGTCCGGCGCCGAGCTGGGCGATCGGGACGGTGCGCGAGGCGCCCGCGATGTCCAGGACCACGGCCGCGTCGTCGGCCGAGGTGATGCGGCCCACGACGCTCGCACCGTCGGCCACCACGACCTCGACCAGCCGGCCGACGTTGCGCCGCCAGTGCCGGGGCTGCGTGAGGGGGCGGCTGACGCCGGGGCTGGACACCTCGAGGACGTAGGGCGCGTCGCCGAACGGCTCGTCGGCGTCGAGCGCCTCGGACACCGCGGTCGAGACCTGGGCGACGACGTCGAGCGGCACGCCGCCGTCGCGGTCGACGACCACGCGCACCAGGCGGCGCTTGCCGGCCGGGGTGATCTCGAGGTCCTCGAGGTCGCAGCCCGCTCCCTGGACCACGGGGCCGAGGAGGTCGAGGAGGGCTTCACGGGAAGCGGCTCTCGCCATGCTTGCGTCCCTCCTCTCTGCTGTTGTGGGGCACTGCTGTTGTCGGGACACGCCCGGGACGGCCTCCCACCCTACCGGGCCGGCGGGTGCGGCCCGGACCGTCTGGCAGGGTGGGAGACGTGCCCCGCGAGCTGCGTCCGTCCCGCCGCGCGCTGCTCCTGGCGGCCGGCGCGGCCGCGCTCGCCGGGTGCACCGGGAGGTCGGCCCCGCCCCGGCCGACGCCCGCCCCGGTCGACCCGGACGAGGCGCTCCGCGAGGCTGCGCGCACCCGGGAGGCCGGCCTGGTCGCCGCCCACGAGGCCGCGGTGGCCGCCCGTCCCGAGCTCGCGGCCCGCCTCGCGCCGCTGCTCGCCCACCACCGCGAGCACCTGGCCGCCCTCGGCGGCACCTCGTCACCGGCACCGACCGGCAGCGCACCCGCGGGCGCAGGTGCGAGCACCGCACCCGGCACCCGGCCCAGCGCGGCGACAGCGCTGGCCAGGCTGCGCGCGGCGGAGGCCGCCGCAGGTACGGCTGCACTGCGTACGCTGCCCGCCGCCTCGCCGCGACTGCGCCCGCTGCTCGCCTCGGTCGGCGCCTGCGAGGCCGCTCACGCCGCGCTGCTGGAGGTGCCCGCGTGACCCTCGACGACGCGCTCCAGGCCGCGCTCGCGACGGAGCACGCCGCCGTCTGGGCCTGGTCCGTCCTCGCCGCGGAGGTGCCGGCCGCCCGGGCTCCCGACGCCCTCGACGCCCTGGCCGCCCACCGGGCCGCCCGCGACGCCCTGACCGACCTGCTGGCGGGACGCGGCGCCCAGCCGGTCGCCTCCGAGCCCGGCTACGCGGTGCCCGCCGGTGCCCCCGCGGGAGTGGTGGGGCGCGTCGAGCAGACCTGCGCCGCCGCGTACGCCGTGGTGCTGGCCCAGCCGGCCGAGCCGGCCGTCGTCGCCCTGGCCGGCGCGGCCCTGGCGGCGGCCGCCGAGCGCGGCGCGCGCTGGACCGGGTCCACCCCCGCGCTGCCCGGCCTGCCCGGCCGCTGAGGCGGGCCGCCCGGCCCTGAGCGACACGCCTGGCGCGACCTCCAGATCCTTGACCTTTCAGCGCTGCAAGCGCATGATCTGCCAGGTCAGGCACCGCGAACGTTCGCCCCAACGGAGGGGTACGAGGTGTACGCGTCGATCAAGGACGTGGCGGCCCTCGCCGGGGTCAGCTTCCAGACCGCGAGCAAGGTGCTCAACGGGCAGCCGGGCGTCGCCTCCCCCGCCACGCACGAGCGGATCCTCGCCGCCGCGCGCTCGCTGGGCTACGTGCCCAACGCGCTGGCCCGCGGCCTGGTCCACCAGGTGAGCCCCACCGTCGGCATCCTGTCCGACGACTTCTCCGACGCGGCCATCGCCCGCTTCGTCACCGGCGCCCAGCGCGAGGTCGACGGCGCCGGGCACTCGGCGCTCGTCGTCAGCATCGCGCCGGGCAGCGACCCGGTCTCGCTGCTACGCCGGCTGCAGGAGCACCGGGTGCAGGGCGTGCTCGTGGTGGCCCCGAGCCTCGAGGGCAACCGGCGCCTCGCCGCGGCGCTCCCCTCCTCCCTGCCGGTGGTCAGCCTGAGCTCGATCCCCGGCGCCCGGGTGCCCCTCGTCGGCTCCGACCACGGCCGCACCGGGGCCCTGGCCGCCGAGCACCTGCTGGCCCTGGGCCACCGGCGCATCTGGACGGTCACCGGTCCGCGTCGCCGGCGGGTGACCGCGAGCCGGCTCCGCGGCCTGCGCGACACGCTCGCGGCCGGCGGCGTGGAGCTGCCCGACGACGCCGTGGCGGAGGCCGACTGGACGAGCGCGGGCGCCTACGTCGCGACCTGCCGGCTGCTCGACGAGCAGCTGCCCCCGACCGCGGTCTTCGCGCAGACCGACCTCATGGCGATCGGGGTGCTCCGAGCGCTCTCGGAGCACGGCCTCCGGGTGCCCGACGACTGCTCCGTCGTCGGCTGCGACGACTTCGACGTCGCGGAGTACCTCACACCACCGCTGACCACTGTGCGGGTCCCCTTCGAGGAGACGGGGGCACGCGCCGCGACCCTCCTGCTCGACAGCATGCGCGGCGAGCGCATCCCGCTGCGCGAGCTGCTGCCGGTGCGGCTGGTGGAGCGCGCCAGCACCGCACGCCCTCCCCCACCGGCAGACCACGACAGGCCAGCTCCCCCAGCTCCGACGACGTCGCTAGGAGAACCAGCATGACCACCCGTCCACCACAACCCCCACTCGGCCACCACGGCCTGAGCAGGCGGCGCTTCCTCGGCGGAGGTCTCGCGGCCGCCGGCCTGGGGCTCGCCGGAGCGCTCAGCGGCTGCTCCTCCGACAACGTCGCGAGCGGGCTGACCGTCTCGCGCAAGGAGGGCAACTCGATCGACTTCTGGAACCTCTTCGGCGGCGGCGACGGCGTGCGCATGCAGCAGATGGAGGACGGCTACCGCAAGGCGGCCCGCGGCACCAAGCTGAGCGCGGTCACGCTCGCGTGGGGCAACCCCTACTACACCAAGCTCTCCCTGGCGACCCTCGGCGACAAGCCGCCGAACGTCGCGGTCGCCCACCTGACGCGCGCGAAGACGATGATCGCGAGCGACCTGCTCGAGGAGCTCACACCCGACGCGCTCGCCAGCGTCGGCATCACGCCGGACAAGCTGAACAAGCGGGCGTGGGAGGCCGGGCTCGTCGACGGCAAGGCGTACGCGGTGCCGCTCGACACGCACCCGATCGTGACCTTCTACAACACCGACATCTGCAAGAAGGCCGGTCTCCTCGACTCCGACGGCAAGCTCAAGCCGTGGACGAGCGAGGAGGAGTTCATGGACGCCATGAAGAAGGCCAAGGCGGTCACCAAGGCCTACGGCGGGGTCAGCGCGATCAACAACGAGACCTCGACGCCCTGGCGCATCTTCCAGTCGTTCTACTCGCAGCTCGGCGGCCAGGTCCTCTCGGACGAGGGCACCAAGGTCGTGCTCGACGACGAGAAGGCCATGAAGGTCCTCAACTTCATGAACAGCTGGCGCGAGCAGAAGGTGTTCCCGGGCAGCGCCGACTACCAGGGCTCGATCGCGATGTTCGCCAATGGCCAGGCAGCGTTCCTCTTCCAGGGCGAGTGGGAGATCTCCACCTTCCAGACCGCCAAGATGCCGTTCTCCATGACGCTGTTCCCGAACGTCTACGGCGGCGAGAAGTACGCCTGCCAGGCCGACTCGCACACCCTGGTCATCCCGAAGCAACCGGGCAGCGACAGCAAGGCCTTCGCGCGCTCGCTGGGGTTCATCCGCTCGATGCTCGACCAGAGCGACATCTGGGCGGCCGGCGGCCACGTGCCCGCCTGGCTGCCCTACGCAGACAGCCCCGACTTCAAGAAGCTGCAGCCTCAGTCGAACTACGCCGCCGCGGCGGACGCCGCGGTCTACGACCCCGACGGGTGGTACTCCGGCTCAGGCTCGGACTTCGAGATCATCATCGGGTCGGCCATCGGCGGCGTGCAGTCGGGCCAGCAGAGCGCCAAGAGCGCGGTGTCCCAGATCCACGCCAAGCTCGGCAACCTCGCGAACACCGCCAGCCCCATCTAGCCCTGCCCCGCCGTCCACTCCGACCCCGGAGGTCGTCCGTGTCAACGCAGACCCACGCTCCCGCCACGACGGGCAGAGCAGCGCCGAGCCGGCGCACCCACGCGCTCAACGACCACGGTCGCCCGGCCGCCGCGTTCCTGGCGCCGTTCGTCATCCTCTACGTCCTGTTCATCATCGGCCCGGCGATCTACGGCCTGGTCATGAGCTTCTTCAACACGAGCCTCGTGAAGCCCGGCCTCTCGAGCTGGGCCGGCCTCGGCAACTACTCCGAAGCGCTGCAGAGCAAGGACTTCTGGTCCTCGCTGTGGCACACGGTGTGGTTCACCATCCTCACCACCCCGCCGCTGATCGTGCTCGGCTTCGTCTTCGCCCTGCTCGCCGACCGCGTGGCCCGCGGGCGCTGGTTCTTCCGCCTGGCGTTCTTCGCGCCGTTCATCCTGCCCTCGGCGGTCATCTCGCTGATCTGGATCTGGATCTACACCCCGGGGCTCGGCATCCTCGAGACCGCGCTGGGCAAGATCGGCATCGGCTCGCCCAACTGGCTGGGCGACATCCACTGGGCCATGCCCTCACTGGCCATCACCACCGTGTGGTGGACCCTCGGCTTCAACTTCATCCTCTACCTGGCCGGCCTGCAGGACATCAACCCGGAGCTCTACGAGGCCTCGGCCATCGACGGCGCCGGCCCGTGGCAGCAGATCCGCAGCATCACCATCCCGCTGCTCGCGCGCACGACGACGCTGGTCGCGGTGCTGCAGGTCATCGCCTCGCTCAAGGTCTTCGACCAGATGTACATCATGACCGCGGGCGGGCCGAACTTCAGCACCCGCTCGGTCCTCGAGTACGTCTACGACGAGGGCTTCACCAACTTCCGCGTCGGCTACGCCTCGGCGGTCTCGATGCTGTTCTTCGTGGTGGTCCTCGCGGTCTCGGCCGTCTGGTTCGCCATCGTCCGCACCCAGGAGAAGGAGGCCTGACATGGCTACGACCCTCGAAGCCCCCGCCGAGTCCGGCCGCCGCGGCGGCGGGGTGACCCGCGCGCAGGTCGACGCGCGTACCAAGCTGTTCAACCGCATCTGCCTCGGCGTGCTGATCGCCTTCGCGATCCTGTGGCTCGTGCCGCTCGCCTGGGCGCTCGACACCGGCCTCAAGCCCAACGCCGAGACCACCAAGGCCACCTGGTGGATCGACAACCCGACCTTCGGCGCGTTCCGCCGCACGCTGCAGGACACCGACATCCTGCGGTGGTACGCCGCCAGCTTCATCACCGCGGCGCTCAACGCGATCTTCACGGTGATCACCGCGAGCCTCGCGGCCTACGCCCTGTCGCGGCTGAACTTCCGCTTCAAGAACTGGGTCTTCTGGTTCGTGCTCGCCGGCATCATGATCCCCGGGCAGGTGCTGATCGTCCCGCAGTTCCGCGAGTTCAACAGCGTCGGGCTGCTCAACACCTTCTGGGCGGTCGTGCTCCCGCAGGTGCCGACGGCGGTCGCGGTGTTCATCTTCAAGCAGTTCTTCGACGGTCTCCCGCGCGACCTCGACGAGGCCGCCCGCGTCGACGGCGCGAGCTTCTGGCGCGTCTACCGCACCGTCATCATGCCGCTGACCCGCCCGGCCATGGCCGCTGTCGCGATCTTCACCTTCGTGCAGGCGTGGAACAACCTGCTGTGGCCGCTGCTGGTGCTGACCAACCCCAAGCTGATGACGATCCCCGTGGGCCTGGCGACGGTCCAGGGCTCCTTCGGCATCCGCTACGCCGACACGATGGCCTCGGCCATCCTCGGCGCGCTCCCGCTCGTGGCGGTGTTCCTGCTGTTCCAGAAGCACATCGTCCAGGGCATCGCCGGCACCGGACTCAAGGGCTGAGCAGCCCACCCGATTGGAGAACCCCTTGCACTCCGCGTCACTCACCCTCGACCCGGCCTTCCGCGTCGCCGAGGTCGACCCCCGGCTCTTCGGCTCGTTCGTCGAGCACATGGGCCGCTGCGTCTACACCGGCATCTACGAGCCGGAGCACCCGTCGGCCGACGCCCACGGCTTCCGCACCGATGTCGCGGACCTGGTGCGCGACCTGGGCGTGCCGATCGTCCGCTACCCGGGAGGCAACTTCGTCTCCGGCTACAACTGGGAGGACGGGATCGGGCCGCGCGACCAGCGGCCCGCCCGCCTCGACCTCGCCTGGCGCTCCATCGAGTCCAACCAGGTGGGTGTCGACGACTTCCAGGAGTGGGCGCGCGGCATCGGCACCGAGACGATGATGGCCGTCAACCTGGGCACCCGCGGGGTTGACGCGGCACGCCGCCTCGTCGAGTACTGCAACCACTCCTCAGGCACGCAGTGGTCCGACCTCCGCCGCTCCAACGGGTCGGCCGACCCCTACGGCATCAAGCTGTGGTGCCTCGGCAACGAGATGGACGGCCCCTGGCAGATCGGGCACAAGACGGCCGAGGAGTACGCCCGGCTGGCGCACGAGACGGCGAAGGCCATGAAGCTGGTCGACCCGACGATCGAGCTGGTCGCCTGCGGCAGCAGCAACAGCCGGATGCCCACGTTCGGCTCGTGGGAGGCGACGGTGCTCGCCGAGTGCTACGAGGACGTCGACTACATCTCGGCGCACACCTACTACGAGGAGCGCGGCGGCGACCGCGACAGCTTCCTCGCCTGTGCCGTCGACATGGACAACTTCATCGACTCGGTGGTCGCCACTGCAGACCACGTGCGCGCCGTCGGGCGCCACAAGAAGCGCATCAACATCAGCTTCGACGAGTGGAACGTGTGGTACATCGGCAAGTTCGTCGGCGAGAAGAACCTCGAGTGGGCCGACAAGCCGCGCCTGATCGAGGACGTCTACTCGGTGACCGACGCGGTCGTGGTCGGCACGCTGCTCAACAGCCTGCTCCGCCACGCCGACCGGGTGAGCATCGCCTGCCTCGCCCAGCTGGTCAACGTCATCGCGCCCATCCGCAGCGAGCCCGGCGGACCGGCCTGGCGGCAGAGCATCTACCACCCGTTCGCGCTGACCTCGAAGTACGGCCGGGGCACCGTGCTGCGGGTGGAGCCGACCTCCCCTGTCCACGACACCGCCTGGCAGGGCGAGGTGCCCGTGCTCGACTCGGTCGCGGTGCTCGACGAGGAGAGCGGCGCGGTCACGGTCTTCGCCGTCAACCGCGACCAGACCACGCCGGTCACCCTCGACCTCGACCTGCGGGGCATGACCGGTCTGGCGCGCGGCTCGCACACGTGCCTCTCCGACGACGACCCGGAGGCCGTCAACAGCGCCGAGCAGCCTGACCGCGTGGTGCCGCGCGACGCCGGGAGCATCTCGCTCGACGGCGGCCGCGCGCAGGTCGTGCTGCCCCCGCTGTCGTGGAACATGCTGCGGCTGGAGGCGTAGGCACCAGGCACACGCACGAGGCGGTCGGACCTCTCCTCGAGGAGGGGGGCGCCAGCGAGGAGGGGTCCGACCGCAGGGTGCCAGGCCCAGGGGGCGTGCCTGGGCACCCGGTCCACGGGTGCGCTACGACGAGGAGCGCACCAGCTCGGCCTCCTCCGCCAGGTCCTCGTCGGCTCGGCGAGCCGGCGGGACCGCGTCGGGCAGGAGCCGCCGGCCGCGCCGGCGCAGCACCGCGAACCCCAGCCACCCGGCCAGCACCGCCAGCGCGAGCCCCGCGGCCGCCGCGCGCAGCAGGCCGTCGACCGGCGCGGTCGACACCCGGGCCGCGCGGGTGGGCGACGGTGCCCCGGCGACCGTCCACGAGAAGGTGCGGTGCACCTCGGGCAGGCCGGTGCGCGTGACGCTGACGAGCAGCTGCGTACGCCCCGGCGAGCTCAGCGTGGTCGCTGCCGACCAGCGGCCCTCGGCGATCCGCTCGGCTGCCACCGGCGGGGAGGAGCGGCCGTCGAGGCCCACCACCGTGAGCGTGACGCGGCGGACCGCTCCCGGCGAGGGCCGGCGGGTGTCGAAGGTGTCGACGAGGACCACGTTGCGCCCCGGCCGGTTCGGCTGCACGCTGACCGCCGACTGCAGGTCGGCGATCGCCCCGTCCACCACCGGGACGGTCGCAGCGTGCGGTGCGCGCACCAGCTGCGGCTCCTGGGCGGGCTGCCCGCTCGTGAGCACCCCCGCCAGCCCGAGCACCAGCAGTGCGGCCCCCGCCTCAGCGCGCAGGGTCCACGCGCGCACCGGCCGCGGGACGGCGGCGTGCAGGCGGCGTACGTGCTGGAGCCCCAGCGCTCCGGCGACCGCCGCGACCACGACCTTCAGCAGCAGCACGCGCCCGTAGGTCGTGAACAGCGCGGCGTCGACCGAGCCGACGACCCCGCTGGCGAGGTAGACACCGGTCACCACCACGGTGCTGACGCACGCAGCGGCCGGGACGCCGAACCCGCGCAGGACGCGGCGGGCGGCCCCGGCGTCGCCTCCCGGGCGCAGGAGCGGGAGCAGCAGCGGCACCGCGGCGAGCAGGAAGCCCGACCAGAGCGCAGCGGCGCCGAAGTGGGCGGCCTCGGCAGCAACCCGGGTGAGGGCCGGGCCGCGGGCGGCTCCCGCGTGCCCGAGCAGGGCCGAGCCGACCATCGCGGCGACGGTCCCGGCGGCCGCCAGGAGGCCGACGCCCGCCACGGGACGGCGCGCCCGCCAGGCGGTCAACGCGGCGGTGAGCACGAGGAGCAGGCCGGCCTCGCGCACCAGCCACCGGACGCCGTAGGCGCCGACCAGCACGGCTTGGAACCGCCAGCCGGCGCCGCCCAGCTGGTCGAGGAGCAGCGCGACCGACGCGGCGAGCGCGCCGACCCCTCCGAGGCAGGCAAGCCCGGCGGCGCGCCGCCCCTGCGCGACGAGTCCGGCTGGCACGCAGAGGCGGCGGAGCAGCAGCCCGCCGAGGGCGAGCGCGACGGAGGTGAACAGCGCCCAGCGCAGCGCCGACTCCTCGGGCGAGGGGTTGGTCTCGTGCAGGCCGCTCGAGCGCACCGGGACGTCGACGCCGAAGACGAGGACACCGCTGGTGCGGTGCAGGTCGTCGCTGGACAGCGTCTCCCACGACACGCGGAAGGTGTTGTGCGGGAGCGCCGGCAGGGTCGCCACGACCTGCACGGGATCCTCGTCGTCCTCGCTGCTGCGCACCAGCTCGAGGTGCGTCGGCGCGTAGTGGCGGCCGTCCCCGTCGACGATGTCGATGGAGGTCGCCGGCAGTGCCACCGACTCGCTGAACTGCATCCGCAGCGTCGCCGGAGCGGTGGGGACGACCTGCCCGTCCGACGGCCCGCTCTCGACGAGGAAGGCGTGCGCCGAGGCGGACGACACCGGCCCGACCAGCGCCGCCGCGGCGACCACCACGACCGCGGCGAGCCGGCCGGCCAGCCGCGCCATCACAGCACCGGGACGTGCGCCAGGCGCAGGGCGCCGTCGGTGATGGTGACGCGCTCGCCGTGCCGCAGCGCGCCGCGCGTGTTCTCGTAGACGAGGTAGTAGGTCTGCCCCGCGCGCAGCGAGTGCCCCTGCTTCATCAGCGACACCCGTGAGGTGCTGCCCTTGCGGGACTCGCTGCTGAGCACGGGCGGGTGGGCCTGGGAGGCCTGCAACTGCTGGGCCTTCTCGGCATCGAGCACGACGTAGGTGACGGTGACCAGACCACCGTCGCCCACCACGGCGACCCGCGAGAAGCGGATGCCGAGCTGGGCCTCCATCGTCGCGTTCTGCGGCACTGAGGCGGTCGTCGCGTCCGCCGGCGTGAGCAGCAGGTTGCGCGCCAGGAGGCACACCAGGAGCGCGACGACGAGGACGGCGACGGCGCGCAGGGCCGTCGGGACCGAGGGACGCAGTACGCGCAGGCTGAGGACCATGGGAGTTCCTTTCGGAGCGGAGGTCCCGGGGCCGCGCAGTGCGCGCGGCCCCGGGAGGTGCCCGGTGGTGCCAGGGCTAGGGCATCGTGGAGCGGGTCGAGACGAAGGAGTCGACGTACGCCGTGCCGGCGGTGCTGCCGGTCGTGGTCGTGGTCACCCCTGCCGTCACTCCGAGCAGGACGGTGTCCACCTTCAGCCCACTGGTGTTGCCGGTGGCGCTCTGCACTGCCGCGCCGTCCACCGACAGGACCAGCTTGCCCTGAGGAGTGCCGGTCGCGCCGCCGGACTGCCAGTCCAGCTGCAGGGTCGAGGTCCCGGCCGCGAGGTTGACCCACGCACCCGTCATGGCCGTCGCGCCGGTGCGTGACAGCACCGTGCGCAGCTGTGCCTGGCTGCCGCTCAGGCGGTACTGCAGCGCGAACACCTGCGCGTTGGCCGCGTTCCGCGCCTCGAACAGCGTGAGCGCGGTTGCCGCGTTCGATCCCGAGGTCAACGTGCTGCGGTTGAAGGCGAACCTCGCGTGGTAGCTCGGCTCAGCTGCCGGCCGAGTGTCCGTCACGTACGCCGCGCGGTTGTTCCGGCCACCCGGCAGGTTCACAGCCAGGCCCTTGCCGCCGACGATGCCCGCCGCTGCCGTGACCGAGACGCCGCCGGTGGACGCGCTCCACGCCGCCAGGGTGCCGGAGTCGAACGTGTCGGAGAAGATCGCGTTCGGCGGCTGGACCGTGACCGAGGTGGAGACGGCCTTGCTCCAGTTGCCCGCGAGGTCCTTGACGCGCAGGTTGAACTGCGTCACGCCGGCCGGCACACCGGTGAGGTCGACCACCTCGGTCACCGTGCCGTTGGCGAAGTTGACCGCGAGCGGCGAGGCCTTCCCGACGCCGGGGTCGGTGGTGCCGGTCCAGTACTCCGCGTTGGAGATCAGCGACGCGTCAGCGACCTTCGCGGTGAGGGTGAGCGAGGCTGCGCCACCGGTGGGGCTGGGCGACGCGGCGAAGGCGCTGAGGACAGGGGCCGTCTTGTCGACCGTCAGCTTGAAGGCGAACAGCGGCCCCCAGTTGCCGGCGGCGTCCTGCCCGCGCACCGAGACGGTGTGGTCCCCGTCAGCCAGGGCCTTGACCTGGCCGATGGGCAGCAGCCCGTAGACCGACTCCGTCGGGCTGTCCATCCTCCCGTCGACGGCGATCAGCTGGATGCCGGCGCCGCCGGCGGGGTTGGCCGCCTTGGGGTCGAGGAACGCCTCGGCGTCGGTCAGCGTGCTCTGCACCGCGCCGCCTGCGTCCTTGTCGGTGACCTGGGCCGAGATCAGCAGGTAGCCGGGGTTGCTCTTGTCGCTGAGCAGGCCGTTGCTGGGGTTGGGGCCGATCGCGGCGGCGTCCACCTGCGGACCGGTGAGGTCCACCGGCAGCGCGACGTCGAGGGTCGGGCCCCAGAGGCCGAGGCTGTCCTTGCTGTGGATGAGCAGGTGGTGCCGGCCCTCTCCGAGCGCGGCCACCTGGGCGGCCGGCACGGTCGCCGACTCGGCCACGACGGTGGCCGTGCGGTTCGGCGTGAGGGGGGTCCCCGTCCCGTCCGGTCCTGCGGTGTCGATGAAGTACTCAGCCGCGGTGATCGTCCCGCCGGCCGCGCTGTCGTCGCCCGTGGCGCTGATCTCGAGGTCGGCGGTGCCGTTCGCCGGCACGTCCACCACGGAGCCGGCGACGGTCTGCGGGCCGGTCTTCGGCAGGCTCAGGACGGCCGATCCGACGACCCCCCAGTTGCCGGCCGAGTCCATCGCCCGCACGTAGACGGTGTGCTTGCCGGCGTCGAGGGTGTCGAGGACCGCGGTGGGGATGGTGCCGGTCGCGTGGGACACGTCGACCGTGCCGAAGGCGCCCGTCATCGGGGTGCCGAAGCCGGGGCCGGTCGCCGTCGGGTCGTCGACGACCAGCTCTGCCTGGGTGACGGCGCTGCCGCCGTTGGCGTCGCTGAGGTCCGCGGTCACGGTCACGTCGGCCAGCCCGTTCGACGGGTTCGGCGTGAGGGCGATGTGCGTCGCCGTCGGTCCGACGACGTCGGTCGAGGGCGCTGGTGCGTTGGTGTCGAGGAAGGTGAGCATGCCGCCGAAGGCGAACTGCCGCGGGTCGGCGGTGTGCTGGCCGTTGTCGAGGTGCAGGGCGGCCTCGTAGACCGCGACCTTGGCCTCGGGCCCGGTGGGCATCGTCACGAGGGTGTCGACCGTCTGCCCGGGCTCGATGCTCTCGGCGGCCAGCCGCGTACCGAACCTCATCGGGTGCCCGTCCTGGGCGACCTCGAGCTGGTCAGCGCCGAGCAGGCTCATCGAGTGCGTCTCGGAGCCCACGTTCACGTAGCGCAGCAGGACCGTGTGTCCCTGGTCGGTGCTCACGGAGTTCGTCTCGGGGAAGACCTCGCCGTTCACCAGCCGGTAGACCGGGCGGAAGCTGCGCATGTCGAAGTGCGCGGGGTCCGCGTTGAGCCTGGGGTCGATCTCGCTGAGCACCAGCGGTGCGTCGTCGTCGTACGCGGTGCTGGGGCCGGTCGAGCCGGCTCCGTAGGCCGTGTGGTCGCCGGGGAGCACGACGAGCGCCCCCGCGAGACCCATGGCGACCTGCCGCGTGCCGTTGGCCGTGTGGCCCGCTTCGTAGACGAACGTGCCGGGACGCCCGGCAGTGAAGGTGTAGGTCCTGGTGCCTCCTGAGCCCACCCCCGTCACGTCGTCGCCGATCGCTCCGGAGGAGCTGACGGCCTGCTGGCCGGGCAGCGCGAGCGACATCGTCTCGCCGTCGATGGCGTTGTGCAGGGTGAGCGTGACCGCGTCGCCCGCGTTCACGACCAGGACCGGGCCAGGGGCGGTCGCCGAGCCGGCCGCGCCGGTCGTCGAGAACCCCCAGATCGGGATCGTCCTGCCGAGGAGCGAGAGGCTGCCTGTCATGGCGTAGAGGTCGCACGTGGCAGCACCTGCCGTCTCGGTGCAGCCGCTCGCGGCCAGCTGTCCCACCGCCGCGGCGTGCACCGCCGTGGCGGCCGGTGCCGTGACGACCGGGGCGGCCGGCGTCTCGGCGCTCGCGACGCCCGCGTGCGTCTGTGCGGCGAGCAGGCTCGCGGCCGCGGCGGAGCTGAGGGCCGCCGTGCGTACTCTGCGGCCGGCCCTCGGGGCCGAGCGCCGTGGAGTGTCGTAGATGCTCATCGCTGCCGTCCTCACTGTGCCTGGCAGCCGTTGGGCGGGTCGATGCGGAAGACCGTCATCATGCCGCCGAAGGTTGCGCCGTAGTTGGTCGCCTGCTCGAGCGCGTGGCTGTGGGCTATGTGGTAGTACTCGCCGCACTGGTTGTTGGACGTGATGCTCGTGGGCAGCGCGTTCTTGGTGCCGAGGTAGGGGCTCTCGGAGAACCACGTGTCGGTGCCGACGAGGTCCTGGTCCGTGATGGCGGGCAGCTTCGTGGGCACGGGGTTCGTCAGGGCGTTCCAGTGCTCGACGTCGCGCCAGTCCATGAGCACGTCCAGCGTCTGCCCGGGACCGACGTCGAGGTCGTACTTCTGGAAGGAGAGGTCTTCGTGGTTCGGTCCCTCGAGGGCGTGCCCGTCGCGGTCGACGACCCGCTCGTCACTGCCGTGCGGGTGGAACGGGTAGTTGACCGTGCCGGCGTTGAGGTAGCGGATCGCCGCGGGGTAGGGGTTCGTTGCCGCGTCGTAGGGCTTGATGTGGACGACGGCGCCGTAGGGCTGGTTCGGCAGCCACGACGCGCCGTTCGGCGCGAGCGTGTCGGGCATGCTCCGTCCGTTGATCATGAAGTAGCGCGCCGTGTAGGCCGAGTCGTCGATCGGCTGGTTGCGCTCGACGGCCAGGTGCACGTCGGGGTCGACCTCGGAGAGCAGGAACACGTAGTCCTTGTCGGCGGTGAACCTCGAGTCGGCGCGGTCGTTCACCTGGTCCGGGTGCCCGGCCGGGCGGACGACGAGGGCGCCGTACATCCCCATCTGCACCTGCTTGCTGACGTCGGTGCCGCTCTCGTAGAGGTAGGTCCCGGGGCTGCCGGCGGTGAAGGTGTAGGTCACCGACCCGTCGCCCGGCGCCGCCGCCTGCACGAGCGAGGTCAGCGACCCGCCGTCGTCGAACTGCGGCTGGGCAGGGGCACCGTTGGCGCGTACGCCCCGCTGACCGGGGAAGACGATCGACGTGCTCTCCGGCAGGCTGTTGTGCAGCACGACCGTGACCGTCCTGCCCGACTCGACGCACAGCGTCGGGCCCGGGAGCTGGAAGCCGCGGCTGCTGGCTCCGTAGCTCCACATGTAGATGGAGTTCCCGTCGGGCGTCGAGACGTAGCCGTCGGACGCCGTGAGGGAGAACGTGCCGCTGGAGCTGGTGTCGCAGGCCAGCCCTTCGGACATCGCCGCGCTGGCGGCGTGCGGCGTGGTGAGCAGGACTCCTGACACCAAGGCGCCGATGGCGCCGGCGGCGGTCAGAGAGCGGGCTCGCGCGCGTAGTGCGGGGTGCATGGTCGTCTCCTCCGTTCCGCGGATCAGGTGTTGGGGTTGGTCTGCTTGGCCAGCTGCCCCGCCGGGTGCACGACGATCTTCGTCATCATGCCGCCGTAGCCGGGGCCGCCTCCGTTGTCGAGGTAGGAGTACTTGCGGTCGTAGAGCAGGTACTCGCCCGGCGCCGGTGCGGTGAACATGACGTCGCGGCTCTCCCCCGGCCCCACGTCGACGGTGTTCGTGGTGATGTAGTTCGTCGTGCCGTCGCGGCCCTTCAGCAGGCTCGCGTCCTTCGCCACGATCTGCAGGTCGATCTCGTCGACCGTCATCGCGTGGTTCTGGTAGCCCAGGCTGGACAGGCGCAGCAGCACCCGCTCGCCTTCGTTGCACTGCACCAGCGAGGAGATCGGCTGGTACTGCAGGCGTCCGGTGCTCGTCCTCGGGTCCCCGGTCGGCGCGAGGGTGTCCGGGTAGGCCCGCCCGTTCAGCAGCCAGAAGCTCGGGTCGTAGTCGGTCCAGTCGTTGACCTGGATGTGCGCGTCGCGGTAGTGCGCGGCGGACCACAGCTCGGTGATCATGTAGGCGAACTCGCGGTCGTACCTCGTGGACCCGTCGCCGTCGTTGTAGGCGTACTTCGTGCCGACGGGGTTCCCTGCAACGGCGAGCTTGTTCTGCTTGGGCCGCACGAAGACCATGCCCGTCATCCCCATCTGCACGTGCTCCACGTCCTCGAAGTGGCAGTGGTACATGTAGGTCCCGGCGTCGTGCGGGCGGTAGAAGTAGGTGAGGTCGCGTCCGACCGGCACGGCCAGCGAGAGCTCGGGGACGCCGTCGAAGAGCGGGATCGCGTTGACGAAGCCGTGCCAGTGCAGCGTGTGGCCGTCGAAGAGGTCCGGCCGCTGCGAGAGCCCGAGGTTGGTCAGCGTGAGGTAGATGTCGTCCTCCTCGTCGAACGCCATCATGGGCGCGCTGATCTGCGCGTGCCCGCGCTGCGCGGCGACCTGGCTCGCGGTCATCCCGCTGACGTCGCGGAAGCCGAACACGTAGGTGTTGAACGGCGAGGGGGCCAGCGCGTCGGGGAAGAACGGCGGGTCGGCCGGCGCGTCGGCCGGCATGGACACCCAGCCGTCGGTGCCGACGAGGTGGAGCTCCTTGCGGGGATGGGTGACGGCCGCGGCCGCCGACGTGGCCGCCTGGGCGACCTCGCCGCCGACGAGGCGGGCCCCCACCGCGGTGGCGGCAGCGAGCCCGGTGGCGCCGAGGAACGACCGCCTCGACATCGGGAAGGACGAGCGGGTGTGTGTCACGGGAGCACTCCTGCGGGTACGTGGGTGCGGAGTCGGGTGGGAGGCCACCCGCCCCGCCCGGGCGGGCGGGGCAGGTGGCGGGGCCTACGGCTGAAGCTGGTCGGAGCCGGCGTCCCAGCGCCGCGCGGCGCCTGTGCCGCTCGGCCGGGCGTTGCCGTCGATGTCGCGGCTGGGAGCGCTGACCGTGTAGCTGAACCCCAGCGCTCCGGTGCCCCAGACGACGTTGGTGCTGGCAGCTCCCCGGCCCTTCGCCACCGACGTGGCCGCCAGGTGGTAGTCGCCCATGAGGCTGGGCGGCAGGATCTCCGCCACGATCACGGACTGCCGGAAGGCCGGGTAGGTCCGTGAGGCCAGCACGTTCACCGACACGTCCCAGGGCTGCAGGAGCCCTGCGTCGTCCGTCACGGTGTTCGTGGCCGAGGACGCGGTGCCCGTGGTGGTCTGCAGCACCGAGCTCAGCGGTGCCAGCAGCTGGCTGCCGTCGCCGTCGGCGACGCCCATGTCCCAGTCGTTGACGTCGTTGGCCGTGCCGTCCGGGAGGCTCCCGCCGATGCCGTAGACGTAGCCACCGCTGAACGTGCCCGCCCTGTTGTCCGAGAAGACGTTGTCGAGCAGCGTGGGCTTGCTGAAGGTCGTCGCGGCCAGGGTGCTCGACGCGGGGAAGACGAGCAGCGAGGTGTTCCGCAGCCGGGCCTGCAGCGGGTCGCTGTTCATCGCCGTCGAGAGGCCCGCCGGGGCGGGGTTCCCGTCGCTCGTCACCGCGGTGGCCGTGGTGAGGTTCTTGGCCACCGTGTTGCCCACCACGTTGACGAAGGCCGCGTCGTCGAGCGAGATGCCACCGCCCTCATGGGCCGAGACGTTGTTCGCCACCGTGTTGTTGCTGATGGTGATCGTCTCCGGGCTGTAGCGGCTGATGTGCGAGCCGCTGGTCTGCAGCAGGCGGATGCCGCCACCGTCGTCGCTCGCCAGGTTGGTCTGGATGACGTTGCTGTCGATCGTGACCGGTCCGCTGCCCTCCGACAGCAGGGACGGGTCCGCCGGCAGCTCGCCGGCGATCATCACGCCGCCGCCCTCGTCGTAGGACGAGTTGAACCAGATGCGGTTGCCGGTCACCTTGCCCCCGGCGGTCCCGTCGTAGCCGTAGGCCGTCATGGCGCCGCCGTACTCCGCGGAGAAGTTGCCGCAGATGGCGTTGCCGTCGACGGTGTAGCCGTCGCTGTCGTTGAAGATGCCGATGCCGCCGGCGAGGTTGGTGCCGCCGTTGTCGCGGATCTGGTTGCGTGCCAGCAGGAGGTTGTGGTTGTTCAGGTCCCCTGCGTACGGGGTCCCGACCCGCACGCCCCCGCCGTAGGACCCGCCGTTGCCGCGGATGACGTCGTCGGTCACCTGCAGGTTCTGCACGCCGGCGTGGACGAAGACCCCGCCGCCCTGGGTGACGAGCGCACCCGTGGCGCCGTACGGCGTCTTGGTGCCGCCCGTGACCTCGTTGATGTTGGTCGCGAAGTCCGACTGTGCGCCACCGGTGATCTGGAGCCCGTCGATCGCCGGGTAGTAGCTGCTCGGCACGACACCGGCGAGGGCCGGGTCGTCGAGCACCGTGACCACCGCTGCGTCGGGCACGGCCGCAGGGCCGTCGTAGCGCAGCGAGCTCAGCAGCGCGATCCAGTTGGCGCCGCTGGGGTTGTCGGGGTTGAAGCCGGCACCGTCGAGGATCGAACCCGGGACGAAGGTGCCGGCCGAGTCGAAGCCGCCCGGTCCCACGCCCTGGATGCGCACCTGGTGGTGGACGATCACGTTCTCGGTGTACTCACCGTGCGGGTTGGCGCTGGTCTGGGCGTTCGGCCAGACCACCACGAGCCAGTACGGCTTGGCAGCCGTGACGACCTGGCCCCGGCTGTTGCGTACGGCTGCGGCGGGCTTGGCGGCCTCCAGCGCCGACTGGACGGTCGAGAACGACTTGCCGGGGCCGACCTCCGCCAGGAGCGGGTTGGTCGCCGTCGTGCCGGCGGTCGCAGCGTTGGCGGCGTCGAGCAGCTGCACCGTCAGGCCGTTGACGTTCTTCTGGCCCGCGGCGGTGACGATCGAGAGCACCGTGGGGCCTGAGGCGAGCGTCGTCGGGACCGTCGCCTTGATCTGCTTGTCGGTCCAGCTGGTCACCGCGAGAGCGGTGGCGCCGAGCTTCACGGTCCCCGCGGCACCGAAGCCGGTGCCGGTGATGGTGAGCGTCCGGTTGGTGTCGTTCTTGCGGATGTAGGGCCGGTCCACGGCCAGCGGTTGCGGGATGGTCGGGCCGAGGTCGCACATCGTCGGGTTGACCGTCGTCGTGTCAGGTGCCAGCGCCGTCGTCGCGACCTGCGTGGGGGCGGTGTCCGTCACGGTGTAGAGCCCCGGCCACGCCTGGAAGTTCGTCGCGATGGTGCGGAACCGCGGGTTGTAGTCGGGGTTCAGGTGCCCGGGCTGCCCCGGGTCGTTGCCCACGAAGCGGTACATGTTCGGACAGGGTCCTGCGGGCACCGGGCAGTTGTAGGTGGAGGTGGAGGGCTCCAGGGCCTCGTACATGCCGTTGAAGTCCGTGAGCGTGGTGTCGACCAGGCGGCCGGACCAGTCGTAGAGCCCGACGGGGACGTAGGGAAGTCCCTGCGCCTCGCCGAAGTTGATGCTCCGCTTGTCGAGCGAGAGGCCCAGGTCGTTGATGGTCAGGCCCCAGAAGTGCGTGGGGACCGGGACCGTGGTGAACAGGTTGAAGTTCGGCGCGGTCGCCTGGCCGGCGCGGACCGTGACCAGCTTGTCGGAGCACGACGGGCGCTCCTGGCCCTGGAACGGGCTGCCTCCTCCGTCGAGGAAGGCCTGGTCGGTGACGTCCACCTTGTGCAGCACCCCGACGCACGGCGAGATGATGCCGGCCTGCTGGGAGGGCGGCTGCGTCGGCGGCAGCGGGTCGCTCTCGGGCGGGCCGGGGATGTCGTTGGCCTGCGCGAGCGTGGGCGGGAAGTTCTCCTGCGGCAGGTAGCCGTCGCCGTCGAAGACGTTGACGTCCTCCTCGGAGGTGACCTTGTACATGTCCCCGCCGCCGACCGGGTTCTGCGGGATCTCCACCGAGACGATGTAGTCCTTGGCCGGCAGGTCCTGCTCCTCGTAGCCGTTGGCCTTGAGGTCGGCGTAGAGCGGCAGGTCGTGGTCGGGTGCCGGGTTGCGGCTGTCGCCCGGCGCGTACAGGTTGATCTTCGAGGTCGCGAAGCCGTAGTTGCCGTTGACCGTCTGGGCGAACCCGTCGGGGCCGGTCTCCGAGGCGCCGG
Organism: Motilibacter peucedani; assembly: GCF_003634695.1. Classification (NCBI taxonomy): domain Bacteria; kingdom Bacillati; phylum Actinomycetota; class Actinomycetes; order Motilibacterales; family Motilibacteraceae; genus Motilibacter; species Motilibacter peucedani. The sequence continues at coordinate 49,851 of NZ_RBWV01000010.1, read as the reverse complement.
TCTGGAAGCCCATCATCGGCGCCTCGATGCACTTCTCGTTCGCCGTGGCCCCGAACGCGGGCAGCGCCTGCTGGTCCGTGAGCGGCTGGCCGTTGAACATGCGTGCAGTGCACCCCCGGGGTGGCGCCCAGGTCTCGGAGGTGTAGGCGTCCTGCACCTCCGGCCCCTTGACGAAGGCACCGTTCTGCGGGTTGTCGACCAGCTTGCTGCTGTCGTCGGGGTCGGGGACCTGCGGCGGCTCGATCTGGTAGCCCTGCCGGCACAGCTCGGTGCTCGGGTCGTCGCACGCCTTCGGCAGGTACACGTGCACGGGGACGTCCGGGATGCCCGGCTGGTAGCTCTCGCTCGCCGCGTCAGCGGGGTCGAGCTCGTTGCGGGTGGTGTCGTAGGAGACGGTGCCGACGATGCCGCCGTTCGCGCCCGCCGGGTAGGGCTCGACGCCCCAGTCGACCTCGCCACCGAGCCCGATGATGTCGAGCACGTCGATGTCGACGGCGCTGCCGAGCAGCGTCGTCGCCTTCGTCTCGTTCTCGGCCTTGTAGGTGACGCCCGTCGTGCGGTAGCGCGTGTTGAACGCCTCGAGCACCAGCCACTTGCCGATCGGGTAGGCCTCGCGGATGTCGTAGACGCCATCGCTGCCCGTCGTCACCGTGTTGGTGTACTGGTCCATCAGCGAGTTGTCCCGCTCGCGCAGGGTCAGGCCGAACTGCGGCACGCTTTTCTCGCCGGCGTCCAGCTTGCCGTTGCCGTTGGTGTCGACGAAGACCTTGCCGTAGATGTGGGTGAACCAGCCGACGATCATCTTGTTGCCGACGTCGGTGACGCCGCCGTCGTGGACCTCCACCTGGAACGCCCAGAGGATGTAGTCCTGGTCGTCGTCCCACACGGTCAGCGAGTAGGTGCCGTCCGGCAGGTTCTTGATGTCGAAGGCGCCGTTGGCGTCACCGCGGCCGAGGTAGACCTCCGCGTCGCCCTGGTCGAGATCCGACAGCGCGATCCACGGGTTCCGGATGGGGCCGCCGATCTTCGCGCCGGCGAATCCGGTCTCCGGGACCACCTGGCCGTTCTGCCCGCCGATGTAGGGCAGACCGGCGACGGCCACGCCCTTGATCTCACCGGTGGGGACGTTGCGCCGAGGGATCGTCACCGCCTTCTGCAGGGCGAAGCCGAAGTGCACGGAGGGTACGAGCTCGGCCCCCTTGGTCTGCTCGGTGTCGAAGCCGGTCTCGCCCTCCTGCTGCCAGATGTCGTAGTCGTGGCCGCCCTCGAGCGTGGTGGTCTGCACCCAGGTCGAGCCCAGCGGCGGGGTGACCGTGGCCGCGTAGCGGTTCGGCCCGAGGTTCGGGATGGTGATGAGGCCGGTGCGGTCGCTGGTGCACTTGCCCGTCGACCTCGTGGTGTCGACGACGGGCTTGTTGTTCGCGTCGAAGACGATCGGCGAGGTGGGCGACGTGGTCGTGTGCTTGTAGACGGTGCACAGCGCGTTGCCGTAGTAGTCGACGCTCACCGGGCCGAAGACGTCGGTCAGGTTCCCTGTGAAGCCGGCCAGACCCTGCTCGGCGTCGACCTCGTAGGTGCCGTCCACCGGGGCGTTGTCGTTGAAGACCTGCAGGCGGATGGTCTGCAGTGGCAGGGGCGAGGGCTGGAGGCCCACGGTGACCTGCTGGCTCGTGCCGGCGCCGACGGTGAAGTGCGAGCCGTCGATCTTGAAGCCGTCGGCCGTCACCGAGATGAGGTACTTGCCCGGGGGCAGCCCGTCGAGGGCCGTGTCGTCGTCCAGGGTCGTCTGGTCGCCCTGCGCGACGATCGGTGCCCAGCCGGCGGTCGTCCGCGTCGACGGCCACTGGCAGTGGTCGGCGAAGTCGTGCGCGCTCGCCACGTTCGCGCTCGAGGGCAGGCAGTTCGCCAGGGCGTCGCGCGGGTTGCCGGTGTCGTCCTCGTTGATGATCCAGTGGTACGCCGTCACGGCGTCGCCCGCGTGCACGAAGCCCGGCCCGTTGTTGACCGAGCGCGCGCTCTGCACGTGCAGGTGGATGCTCCCCGGGCTCTCCGCCGCCGCAGCGGCCGGGGTCGCGAGGCCCCCTTGCGCTGCCGGCATGGCCACGGTGACGAGACCTGTGGCGACAAGGGCTGGGAACGAGCGTCTCAAGGCCGTTCGTGGTCCGAACACGGCCCCTCCCTCCATAGACGTGCTCCACCGCGGAGCTCGCGGGGTTTCGGCGTCACCCTGTGCCGGGTCGCGCCGGCCGTCGCCGAACATGACGGCCCTGTCATGCCGCTGTCATGGACCTGTCATGGAGATCGACGCTTCGCGTCCGAGCGGTCACTCATCGCCGACGACTGCCCGCTACTGACACCCGCGTCGCCGCAAAGCCGTCCCGCCGGCCCGGTCGTTGGTGCATCCTCTGTCCCGGAGCCGGGTGCGCCGACGCGCCCGACGTCCCCAGGGGGAGACATGGCTCGGTTGCTGGTCGTCGACGACGACGAGAGGCTGGCAAGCCTCGTCGCGCGGGCACTCGCCCGCGACAACCACGAGGCCGAGCTCGCCTACACCGGCACCCGCGCGCTCGAGCTGGCCCTCGTCGCCCACTACGACATGCTCATCCTCGACCTCGTGCTGCCGGGCATCCCCGGCCTGGAGGTGCTGCGCCGGCTGCGCGAGCAGCTGCCCCACCAGCGGGTCCTCGTGCTCTCGGCGACCTCGGAGGTCTCACCGCGGGTGGCCGCGCTCGAGCTGGGCGCCGCCGACTTCCTGCCCAAGCCGTTCGCGGTCGAGGAGCTCCTGGCCCGGGTGCGCGTACGCCTGCGCTCCCCTGTCGAGACGGCCGACCAGCCGTCCGCGTCCGCGCTGCAGCTCGACCACGCGCGCCGCAGCATCCGTGTCGACGGCAGGCTGGTCGCCCTCTCGGAGCGGGAGTACGAGCTGCTGCACCACCTCATGACCCGTCCGGGCACCGTCTGCAGCCGCGCCGAGCTGCTGCTCAGCGTCTGGGGGCTGACGTTCGACCCCGGCAGCAACGTCGTCGACGTCAGCGTGCGCCGGCTGCGCTCGAAGATCGGGCAGCGCTACATCGAGACGGTGCGCAATGTGGGCTATGCGTTCCTGGCCGGCTAGCCGGCTGTGGACGATCGGCTGGGTCGTCTTCAGCCTGGCCAACGTCGTCTGGATGTTCTACCTCACCGGCCGCGAGACCGTCCCGTTCCACTTCATCTGGATCAGCCTCGGGCTCGTCTACGGCTTCACGGTCTGGCGCCTGCGCGAGACCCTGCTCGCGCTCGCGTCCGTCGCCCTCGTCACGGGCAGCGTGCTCGGGCTCTCCGTCGTCCGCGGGACGCACAGCGACGAGCTCTTCGAGATCCCGCTGATGACCGCCGTCTTCGCCGTGATGGCGTGGCACGTGCACCGCCGTCAGCAGGCGGTCGCCATGGCCGAGGCGCTCGCCGCAGCCGAGCAGGGCCGCCGCGAGTCGCGGGAGCTGTTCACCCGGCTCGCGTCCCACGAGCTGCGCACGCCCATCACCGTCGCCCGCGGCTACGCCGAGCTGGTGCGCTCGGCGCACCCGGACCCGACGACGCTGCAGGACACCGCCATCATCCTCGACGAGCTCGACAAGATCGGCCGCATCTCGGAGCGGCTGCTCACCATCATCGAGGTGCAGCAGGGCTTCACGCCCGAGCTGTTCGACGTCGACGCGCTGCTGCGCCGCACGACGATGCGCTGGCTGCCGACCGCCGAGCGCGACTGGCAGGTGAGCAGCAGCGTCGGCTCGTTCCACGGCCCGATGGCCCGGCTGGAGACCGCCCTGGACACCCTCGTCGAGAACGCCGTGAAGTTCACCTCGCCCGGCGACCGCATCTGCCTCGAGGGGCGGGTCGAGGACGGCGACGTGGTGCTCGAGGTGAGCGACACCGGAGCCGGCATCCCGGGTGACCGCCTGCCCTTCGTGTTCCTGCCCTTCACGACCTCCGTCGCCCTGGGACACGGGCCGGGCACCGGGCTGGGGCTGACCATCGTGCGCGTCATCGTCGAGCAGAGCGGCGGTACGGCCACGGTGACCAGCGAGGTCGGCGCCGGCACGACCGTCACCCTGCGCCTGCCGCGTGACCGCCACTCGCGGCTGGTCCCTGTGGAGACCGCGGGCGGCGGCACCGGCACGGTCACCACCGACACGTACCCTCTGCGCCGCAGGTAGGACCGGCAGTCCTCCAACTGCCACTCAGCCCACGCGTACCACTCAGTCCACCAGGTCGACGCCGAGGCGCACGAGCAGCAGGGCGACGACGGCCAGGAAGACGGTGCGTACGAAGCGGCTTCCCCGCTCGATCGCCGTGAGCGCGCCGAGGCGCCCGCCGACGACGTTGCACGCGGCCATCGCCAGGCCCAGGCGGTACATCGGCGCCCCCTGCGACACGAAGACCACCAGCGCCCCCACGTTGGTCGCCAGGTTGACGATGCGCGCCTTCGCCGAGGACTGCACGAAGGAGTAGCCGAGCAGGGCGACCAGGGCGAAGGTGAGGAAGCTGCCGGTGCCGGGCCCGAAGATGCCGTCGTAGAAGCCGATGGTGACGGCGGCCGCCACCGCGGCGACGTAGTGCGAGCGCCCGGACCACCGGAGGGCCGAGGTGCCGCCCAGGTCGGGCCGCAGCGCCGTGTAGGCGCCGACGAGCACGACGAGCACGACCACCAGCGGGCGGAAGGCCGACTCCGGCAGCAGCGACGCGCAGCCGGCACCGCCCGCCGAGCCGAGCAGCGCCGCACCAGCCATGGGCAGCGCGGTGCGCAGGTCGGGACGCACGCGGCGCAGGTAGGTCCAGGCCGCGACCGCTGTGCCGCAGGCACCTGACAGCTTGTTGGTCGCGAGCACCTGCACCGGGCTCGCGCCAGGGGCGAGGACGAGCAGGGCCGGCAGCTGCACGAGCCCTCCCCCGCCGCCGACGGCGTCGACCCAGCCGGCGAGCAGGGACGCGCCGCACAGCGCGAGGACCGCCCAGCCGTCGGGCACGCCGCTCGCTCCGGGTCGGCCCGGGTCAGCTCGCCGAGGCGGCGGCCACGGCCTCGACGGCGCCCTCGACCGCGATCTCCTGCTTCTCGCCGGTGCGCCGGTCGCGCAGCTCGACGACACCGGTCGCGAGGCCCTTGCCGACGACGACGATCGTCGGCACGCCCAGCAGCTCGGCGTCCTTGAACTTCACGCCGGGCGAGACCCCGCGCCGGTCGTCGAGCAGCACCCGGCGACCGGCCGCCTCGAGCCCGGTCGCGAGGCGCTCGGCCTCGTCGAAGACCGACGCGTCCTTGCCCGTGGCCACCACGTGGACGTCGGCCGGCGCCACCTCGCGCGGCCAGACCAGGCCGAGCTCGTCAGAGGTCTGCTCCGCGATCGCCGCCACCGCGCGCGAGACGCCGATGCCGTAGGAGCCCATCGTCACGGTGACCTGCTTGCCGTTGGCGTCGAGCACCTTGAGGCCCAGCGCGTCGGCGTACTTGCGCCCGAGCTGGAAGATGTGGCCGATCTCGATGCCCCGCGCGATCGTCAGCGGCGCGCCGTCGACCGGGCACGGGTCGCCCTCGCGCACCTCGGCCGCCTCGATCGTGCCGTTGGCGGTGAAGTCGCGGCCGGCCACCAGGTGGACCACGTGCTTGCCGGTCTCGTCGGCACCGGTGACCCACTCGCTTCCCTCGACCACGCGCGGGTCGACGAGGTAGCGGATGCCTGACGCGCTCTGCTCGCCCAGCGCCCCGGGCCCGATGTAGCCGCGCACGAGCGCCGGGTGCTTGGCGAAGTCCTCGTCGGTGAACGCCTCCACCTCGGCCGGCGAGACCGCCGCCTCGAGCCGCTTGGCGTCGACCTCCCGGTCTCCCGGAACGCCGACGACCAGCGGCTCGCGCGTGCCGTCCGGGTGCACGAGCGTCACGACGACGTTCTTCAGCGTGTCGGCCGCGGTCCACTCCCGGTCCCCGCGGCGCAGGTCGTCCGTGGCGTTGAGCAGGTCGACCAGCGTCGCGATGCTCGGCGTCGACGGGGTGTCGACCACGCGGGAAGCCGGCGCGGCGGAGGTGTCGAGGGCCGGCGGCACCGGTGTGCGCACCGCCTCGGTGTTGGCGGCGTAGTCGCAGGACGTGCAGCGTACGAACGTGTCCTCGCCCGCCTCGCACGGCGCGAGGAACTCCTCCGAGGCCGACCCGCCCATGGCGCCGGAGACCGCCGAGACGATGACGTAGTCGAGGCCGAGCCGCTCGAAGATGCGCTGGTAGGCCACCCGGTGGGAGTCGTAGGACACCTGGAGGCCGGCGTCGTCGACGTCGAAGGAGTAGCTGTCCTTCATGACGAACTCGCGACCGCGCAGGATGCCGGCGCGCGGTCGGGCCTCGTCGCGGTACTTGTTCTGGATCTGGAACAGCGAGAGCGGCAGGTCCTTGTAGGAGGAGTAGAGGTCCTTCACCAGCAGGGTGAACATCTCCTCGTGCGTCGGCCCGAGCAGGTAGTCACCGCCCTTGCGGTCGTGCAGGCGGAAGAGGTTCTCGCCGTACTCGGTCCAGCGCCCCGTCGCCTCGTAGGGCTCGCGCGGCAGCAGCGCCGGGAAGTGCACCTCCTGGGCACCGGACCGCTCCATCTCCTCGCGCACGACCCGCTCGACGTTGCGCAGCACCTGCCAGCCGACCGGCAGCCAGCTGTAGATGCCGGGCGCGGCACGGCGCACGTAGCCGGCGCGCACGAGGAGGCGGTGGCTCGCGACCTCGGCGTCGGCCGGGTCCTCGCGCAGCGTGCGCAGGAACAACGTCGACATCCGCTGGAGCATGCTGGTGGAACTCCTCGTCGAGGGACCTCGGGTACGCGCCCAGGGTATCGGCGCTGCGCCACCCCTTTCCCCCGCGCCGCCCCCCCCGCCCGCCCCGTTGGCACGATGTGACTTCTTGCCCATGGGATTGGCAAGGAGTCACATCGTGCCAATCAGGGAGGCGGCACGAACGTGCGGGAAGCGTGAACGCGGCGGGCCCCGGTGACGTAGACAGAGGTGTGTTCGGACGTACCGCGGCTGCCCGCCCCCCGGCGGAGACGATGCTGCGCCGCGCGTTCGACGCCCACGGGGGTGAGCTCTACGGCTTCGCCGTGCGCCGCACGCGCGACCACCACGCCGCCGAGGAGGCGGTGCAGGAGACCTTCGTCCGCGCGTGGCGCGCCGCCGAGCGCTACGACGAGAGCGCGGGCTCGCTGCGTACGTGGCTGTTCGCGATCCTGCGCAACGTCCTCGTCGACGCCTCACGGGCCGCCGCGGTGCGCCCGCCGATGGCCAGGGGCGACGAGCCCGAGCCGCACAGCGAGGGCGACGACGAGTTCGACCGCGTCCTCGACGGCTGGATGGTGGAGGACGCGCTGCGCCGGCTGCGGCCGGACCACCGCCGGATCCTGGTCGAGGTGCACCTGCGGGGCCGGGCCTACGCCGAGGTCGCGGCCGAGCTGGGCATACCGGAGGGGACGGCGAGGAGCCGCACGTTCTACGCGTTGAAGGCACTCAGACTGGCGTTGGAGGAGATGGGGTGGGGCGGATGAGCGAGTCGCAGGAGTGCCTCGCGGCGCGCGCGGCCCTCGGCCCCCTCCTGCTCGGGCGGCTGACGCCGGCGGAGGAGGCGCGGGCCCGCGCCCACGTCGCCGCCTGCCCGCACTGCGCCACCGACCTGGCAGAGCTGGAGCCGGTCGTCGCGCTGCTGGGCCGGGTCGACCCCGACACCCTCGCCGAGGACGACGAGCTGCTCGACTACCGCAGCCTGTCCGACGAGCAGGCCGAGGCGTGGTCGCCCGCGCTCGTGCCGGCCGCGCCGGCCCACCTGCGCGAGTCGGTGCTCGACGCGCTCGGTCGCGAGGACGAGCTGCGCCGTCGGCGGCGTCGGCGGGCCCTGCTCGCCGCACCGATGGCCGCCGCTGCCGCGGTCGTCGCCCTGCTGCTCGTCATCGGCCTGCCCGGCTCGTCGGCGCCGCAGGAGCGCCACCTCGCCTCGGTCGGCGGCTCGCAGGCGACCGCGACCGTGCACTTCGTGACGACCGCGCGCACCACCGAGATCCGGATGGACGCGTGGGGCCTGGTCGACGGGCGGAGGTACGGGCTGTGGCTCGAGCGCCACGACGGCACCCGGGTGGGTGCCGGCACGTGGACCGCCTGGGGCCCGACCTGCCACCTCGAGCTGACGGCCAAGCTGCCGCTCGACGAGGCCGCTGCGGTCGGGTTCACCACGCTGGACGACCACAAGGACGTCGCCCGAGCCGCGCTGTAGCTCGCGGCGTCAGAAGAGCACGGACGCGAAGCTGCCCACCTGGGTGAAGCCGACGCGCTCGTAGGCGGCCCGGGCCGGCGCGTTGTAGTCGTTGACGTAGAGCGAGACGACCGGCGCGATCTCGCGCAGCGCGGTCTCGGCGACCGCGGCCATGCCGCCCACGGAGTAGCCGCGCCCGCGCAGCGCGGGGTCGACCCAGACGCCCTGCACCTGGCAGGCGCCCGGCACGACGGCGCCGACCTCGGCCTTGAACACGACCTTGCCGTCCTCGATGCGGGCGAAGGCCCGGCCCGAGGCGATCAGCTCGGAGACGCGGGCGCGGTAGACAGCTCCCCCGTCGCCGGCCAGCGGCGAGACGCCGATCTCCTCGGTGTACATCGCCAGGCACGCCGGCAGCAGCACGTCGAGCTCGTCGCGGCGCACGCGGCGCACCGCCGGGTCGGCCGGCACAGCTGGGGCCTGCGAGATCGCCATCAGCGGCTGCGAGGCGCGCACGTCGCGGGCCGGCCCCCACGACGGCTCGAGCAGCTCCCAGAGCTGGGCGACGGCCTCGGCGGGTCCGACGATCGAGGAGCAGCGCCGGCCGAGCCGCCGCGCGCGCTCGGCGAAGACCGCCACCGCGTCGGGCCCCGCCTCCACCGGCACCAGGTTGGCCCCGGCGTAGCAGAGGGCGTCGATGCGGCCGTCGACGACGTGCCCCCACACCTCGGCGCCGAGGCGCCAGCTGTCGAGCCCGGCGGCGTGCAGGCGCGCGCCGACGAAGACGTTGGACACCGGGTCGCGGTCGACCAGCTCGAGGGCCGCTGCGGTGTCCCGCGGGCCGAGGACGCGCAGGGAGGAGGTACGCAGCACGTCTGCTCCCTCTCCCCTCTCCTGCGCCCCGGCTGACCGGCCGGCGTCAGGCCCAGCTGACCGTCGGCTCGCCGGAGGGTACCCCGGCCAGGCGCAGCTCGTCGGCGAGACGGTTGGCCTCGGTGATGAGGGTTGGCACGATGTCGGCCTCGGGCACGGTGCGGATGACCTCGCCCTTGACGAAGATCTGGCCCTTGCCGTTGCCGGACGCGACGCCGAGGTCGGCCTCGCGCGCCTCGCCCGGGCCGTTGACGACGCAGCCCATGACGGCCACGCGCATCGGCACGTCCATGCCCGACAGCGCCTCGGTGACCTGCTCGGCCAGGGTGTAGACGTCGACCTGGGCGCGCCCGCAGCTCGGGCACGAGACGATCTCGAAGCCGCGCTGGCGCAGGCCGAGCGACTCGAGGATCGCGATGCCGACCTTGACCTCCTCGGCCGGCGGGGCCGAGAGCGAGACCCGGATGGTGTCGCCGATGCCCTCGGCCAGCAGCGCGCCGAAGGCGACGGAGGACTTGATGGTGCCCTGGAACGCGGGGCCGGCCTCGGTGACGCCCAGGTGCAGCGGGTAGTCGCACTGCTGGGCCAGCAGGCGGTAGGCGTTGATCATGACGACCGGGTCGTTGTGCTTGACCGAGATCTTGATGTCGCGGAACCCGTGCTCCTCGAACAGCGAGCACTCCCACAGCGCCGACTCGACCAGCGCCTCGGGCGTCGCCTTGCCGTACTTCGCGAGCAGCCGCTTGTCGAGGGAGCCGGCGTTGACGCCGATGCGGATCGGGGTGCCGGCGTCGCCGGCCGCCTTGGCGATCTCCTTGACCTTGTCGTCGAACTGCTTGATGTTGCCCGGGTTGACCCGGACGGCCGCACACCCGGCGTCGATGGCGGCGAAGACGTACTTCGGCTGGAAGTGGATGTCGGCGATCACCGGGATCGTCGACTTGCGGGCGATCACCGGCAGCGCGTCGGCGTCGTCCTGGCTCGGCACCGCCACGCGCACGATCTCGCAGCCGCTGGCCGTGAGCTCGGCGATCTGCTGCAGCGTCGCGCCGATGTCGGAGGTCAGCGTGGTGGTCATCGACTGCACGCTGACGGGCGCGTCGCCGCCGACCTTGACGCTGCCGACGGTGAGCTGGCGCGAGCGGCGGCGCGTGGCCAGCGGGCGCGGCGGGGTCGCCGGCATCCCGAGCTGGACGGGGACCTGGGTGGAGGCTGACACGGCTGTTCGCTCCCTGGTAGGACGGCTAGCTCAGGCGGATGGGGTTGACGATGTCGGCCGTCAGCGTGAGCAGCGTGACGACCCCGAACAGCAGGATGACGGCATAGGTGAGCGGCATCAGCTTGGCGTAGTCGACCCGGCCCGGGTCGGGGCGGCCGAGCCGGCGGGCCAGCGCGCTGCGGACCCGCTCGAACCACGCGACCGCGATGTGCCCACCGTCGAGCGGGAGCAGCGGGAACAGGTTGAAGATGCCGATGAAGACGTTGAGCTGGACGAACGCGGTCAGCGCGATGTAGGTGAGGCCGCGCTCGACGGCCTCGCCGCCGATGCGGCTGGCGCCCAGCACGCTGACCGGGGTGTCCGCGTCGCGCGTGCCGCCCCCGATGGCGTCGACGAGCTTCGGGACGCGGCTCGGGAAGTCCTTGAGCGCGCCGAAGGTCGCCGAGACGACCTCGCGCCCGAAGACAGCGGTGCCGCCGAACGCGCCCGCCGCGTCGTAGTGGAGCAGGTTCGGCGGCGCCTGGCTCGCGTCGAGGAAGACCCCGATCGCGGACACCGTGCCGGTGGTCCCGTCGTCGAGCGTGCGCGTGACGCGCTGGGGCGTGATCGGCACGTCGACCTGCTCCGCGCCGCGCTGCACGTGGAGCACGACCGGGCCGGCGGGGACCGCGCGCAGCGTCGTGACCAGCGCGCCGTAGGTCGACACGGGCGTGGACCCGACCGCGAGGATCCGGTCGCCGTCGTGCAGCCCGGCGACCCGCGCCGGGGAGTCCTTGGTGGTGCAGGTGGTGGCCGTGGCACTGGCGGGTACGCAGTCGGCCACCGAGACCACGGGCGCGGCCTTCGCAGCGGAGAACGACTCGATGCCGTGCACGTTGGGCAGCCCCGTGGTCACCGCCGCGATCCACGCGACGATCGCCGCCAGCAGGAAGTGGGTGATCGACCCTGCTGAGAGCACCACGGTGCGCTGCCACAGCGGTGAGCGCCAGAACGCGCGGTCGTCGTCCTGCGCGGCCACCGGCTCGAGCGGCGTCATCCCGACAATCTTGACGAACCCGCCGGCGGGCACGGCCTTGAGGCCGTACTCCGTCTCGCCGCGGCGGAAGGACCACACGGTCGGGCCGAAGCCGGCGAAGTACTGCGTCACCTTCATGCCGAACGCCTTGGCGGTGACCATGTGACCGGCCTCGTGCAGGCACACCGAGACGAAGATCCCGAGCGCGAAGAGCACCAGGCCCACCCAGAACACGCGGTCTAGCTCCCGTCGCTCGTCGCTGCGCCCGCGGTCGCGGCCAGCACCTCGTGGGCCCGGCGCCGCGCCCAGCCCTCCGCCATCAGAACATCGGCCACCGACAGCGCGTTCCCAGCCGCTGCGGTGACCCCCGTCGCAGGGTCGTGCTCGCCGAGCACCCTCTCCACGGTATCCACGATCGCGGTGAACGGGATCCGCCCGGCGAGGAAGGCCGCGACGCACTCCTCGTTGGCCGCGTTGAGGACGGCGGGCGCCGTGCCGCCGCGCTCCCCCGCGCTCTTGCACAGGGCGACCGCCGGGAACGCCGCCTCGTCGAGCGGCTCGAACGTCCAGCTCCTGGCCGCCGTCCAGTCGCACCCGGCCGCGGCGCCGGCGACCCGGTCGGGCCAGCCCAGCGCGAGCGCGATCGGCAGGCGCATGTCGGGCGGGCTGGCCTGCGCGAGCGTCGAGCCGTCGGTGAACTCGACCATGGAGTGCACGACCGACTGCGGGTGCACCACGACGTCGATGCGGTCGTAGGGCACGCCGAAGAGCTCGTGCGCCTCGACGACCTCGAGCCCCTTGTTCATCAGCGTCGCCGAGTTGACGGTGACGACGGGGCCCATCGTCCAGGTGGGGTGGGCAAGGGCCTGCTCCGGCGTCACGCCCGCGAGCTCGTCGCGCGACCGGCCGCGGAACGGCCCGCCCGAGGCCGTGAGCAGCAGCCGGCGGACCTCGCCCGCCGAGCCGCCGCGCAGGCACTGGGCCAGGGCGGAGTGCTCGGAGTCGACGGGCACGAGGGAGGCGGCAGGCGTACGTGCCAGCGCGGCGCGCACGAGCGGGCCGCCCGCGACCAGCGACTCCTTGTTGGCCAGGGCGACCGTCCGGCCGGCCTCGACCGCCGCGAGCGTGGGCCCGAGGCCCACGGAGCCGGTCATGCCGTTGAGCACGACGTCGCAGGGCCACCCGGCCGCCTCCGTGGCGGCCTCCGGGCCGGCCAGGATCTTCGGCAGCACGTAGTCGCCGGTGCTGAAGCCGCGGCGCTGCGCCGCTGCGTACAGCGCGAGCTGGAGGTCGGAGGCGGCAGTGGCCCGGGCGACCGCGACCACCTCGACACGGTGGGCGAGCGCCTGCTCGGCGAGCAGGTCGACGCGGTCGCCGCCCGCCGCGAGCCCGACGACGCGGAACCGCTGCTCCGGGTCGGCGGTCACGACCTCGAGCGCCTGGGTGCCGATGGAGCCGGTGGACCCGAGGACGACGACTGACCGGGAAGCTGCGCTCACCCGCCCATTGTCCGCCCACCCGGCCGCGGGCGCCCGGCCCGGGGCGCGCCGCGGACCGGTCCTGGGTAGCGTGCACCCTCGTGCAGACCGCTCCCCACCCCCTGCTCGTCGAGGCGGCCGGGCTAGACGATCCCGCCGTGGCCGGGCTCGTGCGCGCCGCCGAGGACGAGCTGCGCGAGCGCTACCCCGAGGACGACGACCTCGGTCCGCAGGTCGTGGCCCTGCGCTGGCTGCTGGCCCGCCGAGGCGACGACCCCGTCGGCGTCGTCGCGGTCTGCCCCGCCGGACCGGGCGCCGGCGAGCTCAAGCGGATGTACGTCGCGGCGGGCGCCCGGCGCACCGGCGTCGCGCGAGCGCTGCTCGTGGCGGCCGAGGACGCGGCCCGCGAGCTCGGGCTGAGGGTCCTGCGCCTCGAGACCGGCACGCGGCAGCCGGAGGCGATGGCGCTCTACGAGGCGTGCGGCTACGACCCGATCGAGGGGTTCGGCTACTGGGCCGGGCACCCACTCTCGCGCTGCTACGAGAAGTCGTTGTGAGGCTGCTCGAGCGCTCGGCGCTGGAGTTCGTCGCCGAGCGCCACCTCGCCACGCTCACGACGATGCGCGCGGACGGCACGCCCCACGTCGTACCCGTCGGCTTCACGGTCTCGGGCGGCGTCGCCCGCGTCATCACCAGCGGCACGAGCACCAAGGCGCGCAACGCCGCCCGCGGCGGACGCGCGGTGCTCTGCTCGGTCGACGGCGCGCGCTGGCTCACGCTCGAGGGAACCGTACGCGTGCTGCGCGACCCCGAGTCAGTGGCCGCCGCGGTCGCGGCGTACGGCCAGCGCTACCGGCAGCCGCGCGAGAACCCGGAGCGGGTGGTCGTCGAGATCGCCGTCGACCGGGTGCTCGGCTCGCCCGGGCTCACCGCTGCTCGGCCTGCTCCTGACGCTCCTCCGGGTGCTGCGGGTGCCCCTGCTGCTCCTGGTCCGGAGAGCTGACCGGCTCCGGCTCGTCCACCGGGGCGACCGGCGGCTCGAAGCCGGTCCAGTAGCCGGTCTGCTCGACCTGCGGCACGAACGGCGCGGACAGCGCGCTGCGCAGCCCCGCCTGGCGCAGCAGCAGGTCGATCACCCGGTCGAAGACCTCGTCGACCTCGGCCTCGGCGTAGCCGTGGCGCGCGCGGCGGAACGACGAGAGCCGCACGTCGTCGGCCGAGGGGTCCTGCGGGCCCTCGAGCGGCCCGGTCAGCCCGGCGAGGCAGCGCTCGACCAGCGCGTCGACCTCGGCGACCGAGTAGCCCTTGCGCAGCCGCGACACCCGGCGGAACCTGGCGCCCGGCGGTCCGTCGAGCTGGTGGTGCAGCTCGCCGACGTCGTGGGCCAGCTCGTCGCCCACCTGCCAGGGCGGTGCGCCGGCGACCGCGGCGTCGATGCACCGCTGCTCGTAGCGGTCGAGCATCCGGTCGACCGCCGACGGCTCGTAGCCGCGGCGTACGAGCTCGAAGCCGATCCTGCGCACCTCGGCGGCGGCGGGCGGCGAGTGCTCGGCGAAGGCGCGCTCGAGCCGGGCGACGGCCTCGTCGACCTCCCGGCGCCGGTAGCCCTTGCGCAGCACGGACACGCGGTGCAGCCGCGGCATCTCAGGCTCCTCCGGCTGGCGGGACGAGGTCGGCCTCGGTGGCGGCGAGCTGGCCGCACGCCCCTTCGATCTCGCGACCGCGGGTGTCGCGGACGGTGACGGGTACGCCGTGGGCCTGCAGCCCGCGCACGAACGCGCGCTCGTCGCGCTCGCGCGACGCGGTCCACTTCGAGCCCGGCGTCGGGTTGAGCGGGATGAGGTTGACGTGGACCAGGTGGCCCTTGAGCTTGCGGCCGAGCAGGTCGGCCCGCCAGGCCTGGTCGTTGATGTCGCGGATCAGCGCGTACTCGATGCTCACCCGGCGCCCGGTGCGGTCGGCGTAGAGCCAGGCCGCGTCGAGCACCTCGTCGAGCTTGTAGCGGGTGTTGATCGGCACCAGCTCGTCGCGCAGCTCGTCGTCGGGCGCGTGCAGGCTGACCGCGAGCGTCACCGGCAGCTGCTCGTCGGCGAGCCTGCGGATGGCCGGGGCCAGGCCCACGGTCGAGATCGTGATGCCGCGGCGCGACATGCCGAGCCCGTCGGGCGCGGGGTCGGTCAGCCGGCGCACGGCCCCGAGCACCGCGGCGTAGTTGGCGAGCGGCTCGCCCATGCCCATGAACACCACGTTGGAGACGCGGCCGGGTCCGCCGGCGACGCGGTCGCGGGCCAGCATGCGGGCGCCGTCGAGCACCTGCTCGACGATCTCGGCGGTCGACAGGTTGCGGGTCAGGCCCTGCTGGCCGGTGGCGCAGAACGGGCAGGCCATGCCGCAGCCGGCCTGGCTGCTGACGCACATCGTGACCCGGCTGCGCCGCGGCGCGCCCTCCTCCTCGGACTCGTCGCCCAGGCCCTGGAGGCTCGAGGCCGCGCCCGGCAGGTCGGCGACCGCGCGGCTGCCGTAGCGCATGAGCACGCTCTCGACCAGCGCGCCGTCGTGCAGCCGCCACAGCGTCTTGACGGTCGCGCCCGCGTCGGTGTCCCACTGGCGCACGGAGGTGAGCAGCTGAGGGAGCAGGCCCTCGCGGAGCACCTCGCGCGCCTCGAGCGGGAGGTCGGGCATGGCCGAGGTGTCGTCGACCAGCCGCGAGAACCAGTGGGTGGAGAGCTGCTTCGCGCGGAAGGCCGGCTGCCCGAGCTCGACCACGGCGGCGCGACGCTGCTCGGGGGTGAGGTCGCTCAGGTGGCGCGGCGGCTTCCCGCGGCGCGGCGCGGCGAGCACCAGGCGGGTGGCACCGGGCGCGGGCTCGACGGGGCCGCCCTCGGCGGGCGTGTCAGCGGTTGAGGACATGGTCCAGCACCAGGTAGGCGACCGGGGCGGTCGGCAGCAGGGAGTCGAGACGGTCCATGAGGCCCCCGTGGCCGGGCAGCAGCGAGCCCATGTCCTTGATCTCCAGGTCGCGCTTGAGCAGGGACTCGGTGAGGTCGCCGGCGGTCGCGGTGAGCACGGCCAGCACGCCGAGCAGCACGCCGCCCCAGGCCGGGCCGTCGAGCAGCAGCGGCACCGACGCCGCCCCGGTGGCCGCCCCGACGACGAGCGACCCGGCGAACCCCTCCCACGACTTGCGCGGGCTGATCGTCGGCGACATCGGGTGCCTGCCCCACAGCACGCCGGCGACGAAGCCGCCGACGTCGCTGGCGACCACGGCGAGCACGAACGCCACGACCCGGTCGGCACCGTCGTGGGCGCTGAGCATCAGCACGGCGAAGCTGGCGAGCAGGGGGACGTAGGCGGCGGTGAAGACCGCCGCCGTGACGTCGCGCACGAACCCGGCCGGGCCGCTGCGCGCCCGCCACACGAGCGCGGCGGCGCAGGTCGCCAGGAAGCAGCCGAGCAGCGGGCCGGTGCCCTCGGCGTAGGCGGCCACCAGCATGGCGACGCCGCCGACGCCCAGCGGCACGACCGGGACGTCCACCTGGCGGGACCGGAAGGCGTGCGCGAGCTCCCACAGCGCGATCAGCACCGCCACCGAGGCGAGCCCGACGAACGCGGCCTTCACGACGTAGAGCGAGAGCAGGACGACCGCGACGAGACCCAGGCCCACGGCGATGGACTGGGGTACGTTGCGGCCCGCCGACCGCTTGCGCCGCCGGGGGCGGCCCGGCTGCTCGCCGGCGGGCTCGTGCATCTCGGACCTCTCGTGCGTCGCGCCGTGCCGGCGCGAGCCGCGGGGGCGGGCCACCCGCGCCACGGCTTCGTCTGGTGCGCCGTCGGCCACGCCGGTGGCGTGGCCCGCGCCCTCGTCGGGCAGCACGGGGCTACACCTCGAGCAGTTCGGATTCCTTGTGCTTGAGCAGGTCGTCGACCGAGTCGATGTGGCGCTTGGTCAGCGCCTCGAGCTGCTTCTCCGCACGGGTGACCTCGTCCTCGCCGGCGTCGCCGTCCTTCTGCAGGCGGTCGAGCGCGTCCTTGGCGTGCCGGCGGATGCTCCGGATCGAGACCCGGGCGTCCTCGGCCTTGGTGCGCGCCACCTTGACGTAGTCCTTGCGCCTTTCCTGGCTGAGCTGGGGCAGCGGGACGCGGATGACCGTGCCGTCGTTCGACGGGTTGACGCCGAGGTCGCTGTCGCGGATCGCGCGCTCGATCGCACCCATCGAGCCCTTGTCGTAGGGGGCGATGACGATCATGCGCGGGTCGGGCGTCTGGAACGAGGCGAGCTGCGCGACCGGCGTGTAGGTGCCGTAGTAGTCGACGACGATCTTGTTGAACAGCGCCGGGTTGGCCCGCCCGGTGCGGATCGTCGCGAAGTCGTCCTTGGCGACCTCGAGCGCCTTGTCCATCTTCACCTCGGCCTCGAGGAGGGTGTCGTCGATCACTGGGGTCCCCTTCGTCGGGCTGCGCGTGTCGCTGGCTGGCGTGTCGCTGGTCGTTCGTGCCGCTGGTGCCCGCCTCAGGTCGAGACGAGCGTCCCGATCCTCTCACCCTGCACCACGCGGCCGATGTTGCCGTGCTCGAGCAGGTTGAAGACGATGATCGGCAGCACGTTGTCCATGCACAGGCTGAACGCGGTGGCGTCGGCGACCTTGAGCCCCTTCTGCAGGACCTCCTGGTAGCTCACCGTGTCGTAGCGCTGGGCGTCGGGGTTGTGCCGCGGGTCGCTGTCGTAGACGCCGTCGACGGCCTTGGCCATCATCAGCACCTGCGCGCCGATCTCGAGCGCGCGCTGGGCGGCGGCGGTGTCGGTGGAGAAGTAGGGCATGCCCGCGCCGGCGCCGAAGATCACCACGCGGCCCTTCTCGAGGTGCCGGATGGCGCGGCGCGGGATGTAGGGCTCGGCGACCTGGCCCATCGTGATGGCGGTCTGCACGCGGGTGTCGATGCCCTGCTTCTCGAGGAAGTCCTGCAGCGCCAAGCAGTTCATGACCGTGCCGAGCATGCCCATGTAGTCGCTGCGCGCGCGGTCCATGCCGCGCAGGCTGAGCTCGGCGCCGCGGAAGTAGTTGCCCCCGCCGACGACGACGGCGACCTGGGAGCCCGCCTCGACGACGTCCTTGATCTGCGCGGCGATGGACTGCACGACGTCGGGGTCGACGCCGAAGCCGGCCTCGCCGCCGAAGACCTCGCCAGAGAGCTTGAGCAGGACGCGCTCGTAGCGCGGTCCCGCGGGGCGGTGGTCCTGGCGAGCCGCGTCGGCCCGGTCCTCGCTGGTGCCGCTGCTCGTGCTTCGGCTGGTGTCGGCGGTCATTGCTGCGTCGGCCCCACTCTCGTCTGCTGGCCCTCTCGCCGGTCGGCTCCCCGGTCGCACCCGCCAGCAGGCGGGAGACCGGGGAGCCGGACGGCGCTGTCTTCGGAGCGGAGGCTAGGCGCCGACCTCGAAGCGGACGAAGCGGCGCACGGTGACGCCCTTCTCGTCCAGGAGCGCCTTCACGCTCTTCTTGCTGTCCTGCACGGAGGCCTGCTCGAGCAGCACGACGTCCTTGAAGAAGCCGTTGACGCGACCCTCGACGATCTTGGGCAGCGCGCCCTCGGGCTTGCCCTCCTCGCGGGCGGTCGCCTCGGCGATGCGGCGCTCGTTCTCGACCTGGTCGGCCGGGACCTCGTCGCGGGTGACGTAGAGCGGACGCATCGCGGCGATCTGCATCGCCGCACCGCGGGCGGCGTCGACGTCACCGCCCTCGAACTCGACGAGCACGCCCACCTGGGGCGGCAGGTCGGTGCTGCGGCGGTGCATGTAAGCGGCGACCTGGCCCTCGAAGTAGGCCACGGCGCCGAGCTCGAGCTTCTCGCCGATGACGGCCGAGGCCGACTTGAGGTTCTCGGCGACGCTGGCACCGTCGGCCAGCGTCTCCTCGAGCAGGGCGGCCGGGTCGCTGACGCCCGTCTTGGCGACGTGGGCGACGATGTCGCTCGCGAGCTGCTGGAACTGCTCGTTCTTGGCCACGAAGTCGGTCTCGCAGCGCAGCTCGACGATCGCGCCCTCGGCGGCCGCGACGATGCCGTTGGCGGCGGTGCGCTCGCCGGCCTTCTTGTCGACCTTGGCGCCCATCTTGACCCGCAGGATCTCGACGGCCTGGTCGAAGTCGCCCTCGGCCTCCTCGAGCGCCCGCTTGCAGTCCATCATCCCGGCGCCGGTCAGCTCGCGGAGCCGCTTGACGTCCGCAGCGCTGATAGTGGCCATATCGGTGTTGCTCCTCGCTCGTCGAAGGTGGTGGGCGGCGGCCCCGGTGCCCGGGAGGTGGTCCCGGGCGCCGGGGCCGCCGTCAGGTGCTGCGCTCGCTCAGGCGGAGTCGCCGGCGGGCTGGTCGGCCAGCGGCGTCTCGGCCGCGGGGGCCTCCGCGACGGGGGCCTCCGCGGCGGGGGCCTCCGCGACGGGGGCCTCGGCGACGGGCGCGTCGGCGGAGACGACCTCGGCGACGGGCGCGTCGGCAGCGGGCGCCTCGGCGGCGGGCGCGTCAGCGACCGGGGCCTCGGACTGCGCGAGCAGCTGGGCCTCCCACTCGGCGAGCGGCTCGCCGCCGCCCGGCTGCTCCTCGGTGCCCGTGCGGGCGCCGGAGCGGGCCATCAGGCCCTCGGCCACGGCGTCGGCGACCACGCGGGTGAGCAGGCCCACCGAGCGGATCGCGTCGTCGTTGCCGGGGATCTTGTAGTCGACCTCGTCGGGGTCGCAGTTGGTGTCGAGGATCGCGACGACCGGGATGCCCAGCTTGCGGGCCTCGCCGACACCGATGTGCTCCTTCTTGGTGTCGACGATCCAGACCGCGCTCGGCACGCGCGACATGTCGCGGATGCCGCCGAGGGTCTTCTCGAGCTTCTCCTTCTCGCGCTGGAGGACGAGGAGCTCCTTCTTCGTCATGCCGGAGCCCGGCACGTCGTCGAAGTCGAGCTGCTCGAGCTCCTTGAGGCGCTGGAGGCGCTTGTGCACGGTCTGGAAGTTGGTGAGCATGCCGCCCAGCCAGCGCTGGTTGACGTAGGGCATGCCGACGCGGGTCGCCTGCTCGGCGATCGCCTCCTGCGCCTGCTTCTTGGTGCCGATGAACAGGATCGTGCCGCCGTGGGCGACGGTCTCCTTGATGAAGTCGTAGGCGCGGTCGATGTAGCCCAGCGACTGCTGCAGGTCGATGATGTAGATGCCGTTGCGCTCGGTGAAGATGAAGCGCTTCATCTTCGGGTTCCAGCGGCGCGTCTGGTGCCCGAAGTGCACCCCGCTGTCGAGCAGCTGCCTCATAGATACGACGGCCATGGCCGGCGCTCCTCCTCCGGCCCCGCCCAGCGGCGGAGCCCCCTCGGTTGTCCGCGCCGTGCGGGTGCACGGACGCGCCTGACGCCCGCGGGCCGCGTCTCCGCCCCGTGCACGAGCAGGCTCGTGGCGCAGGGACCGAGGTGGCGCGACCGGGATCGTCCGTCCGGGCGGTGCCGGGGTGCGGACTTGCGGGCGTGCGAAGTCGGCCCGCCGGAGCGAGCCGCACGGCAAGTCTAGCGCGAGATCGCCAGCCGCCCGTCCGGAGCGGCCGGCGGCCGTCCACAGCCCGACCGGTCGCCGCGCCCGGCCGTCCACAGCCGGCGGCGTACGCCTGTCGCCGGCCGCCCCTGCTCGCCGATCCTCGGACGCGTGCCCCGTCTCCCGCACCCCCGTGCCCCCCTGCTGCTCCTCGGCCTGCTGCTGGCGGCGCTGTGGGCCGCGGCCGGGTGGGAGGCCCGTCCCGCGCGGGCGGCGCCGGCCTGGCGCGCACCGCTGACCGGGCCGCTCGAGGTGGTCCGACCGTTCGACGCACCGGCTCAGCCGTGGCTGCCCGGGCACCGCGGCGTCGACCTGGCGGCCGGGCCCGGCGAGCAGGTGCTGGCCGCCGGATCCGGCGTCGTCCTCTTCGCCGGCCCGGTCGGCGGGCGCGGCGTGGTCAGCGTCGGCCACGGGGCGCTGCGCACCACCTACGAGCCGGTCGTGCCCGCGGCGGGTGTGCGCTCCGGCGCGGTCGTGTCGGCCGGGCAGGTGCTCGGCGTCGTGGCGGCTGCGGCCGGCCACTGCTCCCCCGCCGCCTGCCTGCACTGGGGACTGCTGCGGGGCGCGACCTACCTCGACCCGCTGCTGCTGCTCGGCGCGGCCGGCCCGCCGCGGCTGCTGCCGCTCGACGGCCCTGTGACCGGAGCACCACTGCGGGGCGGCGCAGCGGCACCAGGCTCCGGCTCACCGGCGCGCGGCTCCGGCACACCGGCAGAGGGCTCAGGCCTACTGGCACGTGCTGCGCCGCGGCGCCCGCCGACCGGTGGCGTCCCGCGCACCGGCGGGCTCGCGGCGGGCGCGGTCACCGGGGCAGCGGCGCTGCTGCTGCTCCGCCGTCGCTGACGCCCCGGGACCGGCGACCCTCCTCAGTCGTCGTGCGCCTCGGCCAGCCGGCTGCGCAGCTGCAGGACCGCCTTGGTGTGCATCTGGCAGATGCGGCTCTCGGTGACGCCGAGCACCTGCCCGATCTCGGCGAGCGTGAGGCCCTCGTAGTAGTAGAGCGTCACGACGATCTTCTCGCGCTCGGGCAGCAGGTTGATCGCGCCGGCGAGCAGCTGCTTGGTCTCCTGGCCCTCGAAGGCCATCACCGGGTCCTCGACCCGGGTGTCCTCGAGGGTGTCGACGAGCGAGAGCTTGTCGCCCTTCTCCCCGCCGACGCTGATCAGCTCGTCGAGCGCCACGACGTTGACGAACGACACCTGGTTGAAGACCTGGTGCAGCTCCTCGAGCTTGATGCCCATCTCCTGCGCCACCTCGGCCTCGCTGGGCGAGCGGTGCAGGCGCGACTCCAGCGCCGCGTAGGCCTTCTCGACCTCGCGGGCCTTGTAGCGCACCGAGCGCGGGATCCAGTCGATGGCGCGCAGCTCGTCGATGATGGCGCCGCGGATACGGTTGATCGCGTAGGTCTCGAACTTGAAGCCGCGCTCGAGGTCGAACTTCTCGATGGCGTCCATCAGGCCGAAGATGCCGTAGGAGACGAGGTCGGCCTGCTCGATGTTGGGCGGCAGGCCGACGCCGACGCGGCCGGCGACGTACTTGACCAGCGGCGAGTAGTGCAGGATCAGGCGCTCGCGCACGTGCGTGTCACCGGTCTGCTTGAACTCGGTCCACAGCGCCTGCAGGGCCTCGTCGCCCGGGGCCGGCGAGGCCGCAGGGCTCGAAGCCGACGTGTCGTCGGCCACCTGGGGTCCCGCCTCCTCTACTGCCACACCGCCGTGGGGCGCGTCCGCCTCACGCTCGGGGGTGAGCTCGCTCATAGGTGGCCTTCAGCCTTTCTACCGACACATGCGTGTAGACCTGTGTCGTGCCGAGACTAGCGTGACCGAGCAGCTCCTGGACGCTGCGTAGGTCAGCACCTCCCTCGAGCAGGTGCGTGGCCGCCGTGTGGCGCAGCCCGTGGGGGGCGAGGTCGGGAGCTCCGGGGGTCGCCGCGAGCCGCTCGTGGACCACCCGCCGGGCGGTCCGCACGTCGAGCCGGCCGCCGCGCGCGCCCAGGAAGAGCGCGGGTCCGCTGAACGGCGTGCGCAGCGCAGGGCGGCCCTCCTGCAGCCACGCGCGCACCGCGCGCACCGCGGGCAGGCCGACGGGTACGCGGCGCTCCTTGTCGCCCTTGCCGACCACCCGCAGCAGCCGCCGGCTCTCGTCGACGTCGTCGGTGTCGAGGCCGCAGAGCTCTGCCACTCGGATCCCCGAGGCGTAGAGCACCTCGAGCAGGGCGGCGTTGCGCAGGGGGAGCGGCTCGCCGTCGGCCGCGAGCGCGGCCGCCGAGTCGAGCACCGCCGCTGCCTCGTCCCGGCGGAGGACCGTCGGGAGCGGTCGCCGCGCCTTGGGGCTGGCGAGCAGCGCGCCGGCGTCGGCCTCGGCGAGGCCGGCACGGGCCGCCCAGGCCGTGAACGTCCGAGCAGCGGCGGCCCGCCGGGCCAGCGTCGACCGCGCGCACCCGGAGGCGCGCTGACGAGCCAGCCAGCTGCGCAGCACGGGCAGGTCGAGCTCAGGCACGGATGTCCGGCCCATGCGCCGGGCGTGCTCGAGCAGCGCGGCGATGTCAGCGGAGTAGGCGCGGACCGTGTGGCCGGAGGCGCCGCGCTCGTGGCGCAGGTGCGCGACGAACGCCTCGCGCGCGGACGCCAGGGCCGGCGGCAGGCCCGCCGAGCCGCCCGGCTCCCCCGGCGGGGCCTCGCCCGGCTCGGCCGGGGCTCCCCCGTCGTCGGCCGGTCCCACCAGCCCCGTCTCGCTCACCAGGCACACGGTCACGCTCAGGGGCAAGATCGTCAAGCACCTCGCTCCCCGGCGCGTCGTGCCCCGGCGCGTCGTGCCCCGGCGCGTCACGCGCCGGGGCGGGTGCCGCCGCGGCCGGCGGGCACGCGCGCCCAGCCGCCCTCCTCGGCGCGCACGAAGCCGTCAGCAGCCATCTGTCCGAGCAGCGCGAGCAGCTCGCCCACCGGCAGGCCGGTGCCGAGGCACAGGTCGTCGACGCCGATCGCCGCTCGCTGCGGCATCGCGTCGTAGACGCGCAGCGCGTCCGCACCGAGCTGGTCGAGCGGGCGGTCGGGGCCTCTGCGCGCGCCCCCGACCTCGGCTGCGAGCGGCCCCAGCACCTCCAGCACGTCGTCGGCGTCGGTCACCACGAAGGTGTCGCCGCCCGCACGCAGCTCGGCGTGGCAGCCGGCCGAGGCGGGGCTCGTCACCGGCCCCGGCACGACGAGCACCGGGCGGTTCAGCGACCGGGCGTGCTTGACGGTGCTGCGCGAGCCGCTGCGCAGGCCGGCCTCGACGAGCACCGTGCCGCGGGTGAGCGCCGCGAGCAGCCGGTTGCGGTCGAGGAAGCGGCCGCGGGTCACCGGAGTGGCCGGCGGGTACTCGCTGACCACGAGGCCGTCCTCGGCGACGCGGGCCAGCAGCGTGTCGTGGGCCCGGGGGTAGGCGAGGTCGACGCCGCACGCGAGCACCGCCAGCGTCGGACCGCCCGCGGCGAGCGCCCCGCGGTGGGCAGCGGCGTCGATGCCGAAGGCGGCGCCCGAGACGACGCTCCACCCCCTCGAGACCAGCTCCGCCGACAGCGAGGACGCGACGTGCTCGCCGTAGGCCGTGCACGCCCGTGCCCCGACCACCGCCACCGACCTCTCGGCGAGCTCGCGGAGCGACCCCCGGCCGCGGACCCACAGCCCGAGCGGCCGCGTCGTGCCGAGCGCGTCGAGCCCCGTCGGCCACTCGTCGTCGCCGGGGACGACCAGGCGGGCGCCGACGCGGCGGGCGAGCATCAGGTCGCGGTCGACGTCGACGACGGGCAGCCTCGCGCGCCACCGGTCGAGCCGGGCGACGGCCCGGGCGTGCTCGGCCTTGGCCTCGGCCAGCGGGCGCGACCCGTCGTCGAACAGCGCGAGCTCCGGCGGCCGGTCGTCGAGCAGCCGCTCGACGACCGCCTCGGGGCCGCTGCGGTCGACGAGGGCGACCAGGTGCGGCGACGGCGGCTCGACCAGCCGCAGGAGCACCGCCACCGCCCTGCGGCGGGACTCCCGCGGGTCGGGGACGCACGCCTCGGGGACGCTCGCCTCGTGGCCGCGCCCCTCGTCGACGTACTCCGTGCCGACCCTGGGACCCTGTGCCGCGTCCTGCTCGGGCCGGTTCACGCGGCCACCCCCGCGCCGCCGGCGAGCCGGAGCCCGAGCGCGGCGGCGACGTCGGAGCTCGAGGGCCGCGCGCGGCCAGCCAGGTCGCACAGCGTCCACGCGACCCGCAGGGTGCGGTCGGCGCCCCGCAGCGTCAGGGAGCCGCGGCGCACGGCGTCCTCGACGGCGCGGGCCTCCTCGACCCGCCACCTCCCCCGCAGCTCGCGGCCGGGCACCTCGGCGTTGGTGCGCCACGGGGTGTCGGCGTAGCGGTGGGCCGCCCGGGCCCGTGCCTCCCGCACGCGCGCGGCGACCACGGCGGTGCTCTCGCCCTCGAGGGTCGAGCCCGCGCCCAGCGCCGGCCGGACCTCGACGCGCAGGTCGACCCGGTCGAGCAGCGGGCCCGACAGGCGGCCGAGGTAGCGCCGGCGGGCGAGCGGCGTGCACCGGCAGTCGAGGCCCTTGCCGACCGAGAGGCCGCAGGGGCACGGGTTGGACGCCAGCACGAGGGTGCAGCGCGCCGGGTAGCGCGCCGTGCCGCCGGCGCGCGACAGCACGACCGTGCCCGACTCGAGCGGCTGGCGCAGCGCGTCGAGCACCGAGGGCGAGAACTCCGGGGCCTCGTCGAGCAGCAGCACGCCGCGGTGCGCGAGCGAGACCGCGCCCGGCCGCGGGACGCCGCTGCCTCCCCCCACGACGGCCGCCGTCGTGGCGCTGTGGTGCGGCGCGCGGAACGGCGGGCGGCGCACCAGCGGGGTGTCGGGGTCGAGCGTGCCGGCCAGTGAGTGCACGGCCGTGACCTCGAGCGCCTCCTCGGGAGTGAGCGGGGGCAGCAGGCCGGGCATCCGCTCGGCGAGCATCGTCTTGCCGGTGCCGGGCGCCCCCACGAGGAACAGCGCGTGACCTCCTGCCGCGGCGACCTCGACGGCGTGGCGAGCCTCGTGCTGGCCGACGACGTCGCTGAGGTCCTTGTCAGAGGGCTCGGGGACGGTCCCGGAGCCCAGCGGGCGCTGCGGCGCCGGGAGCGGCGGCTCGTCGGGCACCGGCAGGCGGCGCAGCAGCGCGCCCAGCTGCGCCACCGAGCGCAGGCCGACGACCTCGACACCGGGCACGAGGGCCGCCTCGGCGGCGTTGGGCTCGGCCACGAAGACCGCGCGCACGCCGGCCCGGGCAGCTGCCGCGACGGCGGGCAGGACGCCAGGCACCGGGCGCAGGCGGCCGTCGAGGCCGAGCTCGGCGAGCAGCAGGGCGTCCTTCAGCACCTCGGGGTGCACCGGCGGCTGCGCCTGCTGCCCGGCGGCGAGCATGATCGCCGCGGCCACCGCCAGGTCGAAGCCGGAGCCGCGCTTGGGCAGGCTGGCCGGCGAGAGGCCGACGGTGATGCGGCTCTGCGGCCACGGCTCGCCGGAGTTGACGAGGGCGGCGCGCACGCGGTCGCGGGCCTCCGACAGAGCTGCGTCGGGCAGCCCGACGAGGCTGAACCCGGGCAGCCCGGCAGCGATGTGGGCCTCGACCTCGACGACCGCGCCGTCGACGCCGAGCAGGGCGACGGCGCGCGCGCGACCGAGCGCCATCAGGCCACCCCTCGCAGGTGCTCGACCGCGGCCGGGCCGCGGGCGTCGCGGCGCACGGCCACGACGTCGATGCGCACGTGCGGCGGGTGCACGTCGTGGGCCAGCAGCCAGCGCACGGCGAGCCGGCGCAGCCGCGACAGCTTCACGCGGGTCACGGCCTCCTGCGGCGGGCCGAACCGCTCGGAGCGACGGGTCTTGACCTCGCAGACGACCAGCGTGTCGCCGTCGCGCGCCACGATGTCGACCTCGCCCAGCTCGCAGCGCCAGTTGCGCTCGAGGATCACCATCCCCTGCTCGACCAGGAACCGGACGGCGACGTCCTCGCCGTAGCGCCCCAGCGCCGCCCTCGCGGTGCCCGCCGGCACCTGCCGGGGCACCGCCTCGTCCACCTCTGCCTTGCGCACGGGCACGGCAACCACCTCCGCGCCCCACACTGGGCGAGGTGGCCGTGGTGCCGCCGCTCTCGGCCGGGCCCCTGTGGACGGAGCGGCGGCCCCCTGTGGAGGACCGCGGCGGCGGGTCAGGTGGTGGGCGGGGGCTCCAGCTCGCTCTTGGCGAGCTCCTCGACGTTGACGTCCTTGAACGTCACCACGCGCACGTTGCGGACGAAGCGCGCCGGGCGGTACATGTCCCAGACCCAGGCGTCGGACATGGTGACCTCGAAGTAGACGTCGCCGCCCTCGGTCGTGCGGGGCTCGAGCCGCACCGAGTTGGTGAGGTAGAAGCGGCGCTCGGTCTCCACGACGTACTGGAACAGGCCGACGACGTCGCGGTACTCCCGGTAGAGCTGCAGCTCCATCTCGGTCTCGTACTTCTCCAGGTCCTCGGCGCTCATGCCAGCTCCTGCTCTCGCTCGTCGGCGACCTCGCCGGTCGACGCCTCGGTGTCCCACCCCGGCAGCTCGTCAGCTGCCAGCTCGTCAGCAGGGCCGCGCTGCCCGGGCAGCCGCCACGAGCGCCGGTGCTGCTCGCACGGACCGTGCTCCTCGAGCGCCGCGAGGTGCGCCGGCGCTGAGTAGCCGCGGTTGGAGTCCCAGCCGTAGGCCGGGTAGGACGCGGCCAGCTCGGCCATCAGCGCGTCGCGCTCGGTCTTGGCGAGGACGCTGGCGGCGGCGACCGACGAGCACTTCAGGTCGGCCTTGACCAGCGTGCGCACGGGGACCTCGCAGCGCCAGCCGCCCTCGAGCTCAGGAGCCGCGGCCAGCGCGTCGAGCCCGTCGTCGAACTCGAGCAGCAGCGGCTGCGGGCGCCGGGTGAGGTAGTCGTGGTTGCCGTCGAGCAGCACCCAGTCGGGCGTCCGGCTCAGCGAGGCGACGGCGCGCTCGGCGGCGAGGCGCAGGGCGCGCAGGATGCCGACGGCGTCGATCTCGGCGGCGGACGCGTGCCCGACGGCGCCCTCGAGGACCCAGCGCCGGATGCGCGGCACCAGCGCGGTGCGCGCCTCGGGCGTCAGCAGCTTGCTGTCGCGCAGCCCGACCGGGCCCGGCTTGCAGCCCGGCTCCAGCAGCACCACCCCGACGCTGACCGGCCCGGCGAGCGACCCGCGCCCGACCTCGTCGACGGCCGCGAGCAGACCGGCGCCGGAGCGCCAGGCCTCGCGCTCGTAGCGCAGGCTCGGAGGGACCGACATGGGCGAAAGGCTAACCGGGAGAGGGGCCTACCGGGACGAGGCGGGGTCGTGGAACGTCTTCGGCGTGCCGAGGGTGTCCCAGTGGCCGAACGGCCACACGACCACGAAGGCCTTTCCGATGACCTTGTCCTCGGGGACGTAGCCGCCGCCCGGGTCGCCCATGTGCTCGCGGGAGTCCGCCGACTCGCTGCGGTGGTCGCCCATGACCCAGAGCTTGCCCGCCGGCACGGTGACGTCGAAGGCCCGGTCGGAGGGCGCGTCGCCGGGGAACAGGTAGGAGGTCTCCTCGAGGGGCACGCCGTTGACGACCACCTTGCCGTGCCCGTCGGCGACGACGTGGTCGCCGGGGACGCCGATCACGCGCTTGATGAAGTCGCGCTCGCTGGGCTGGGCCACGCCCACCCAGCTGCCGACCTCGCGCACCGCGCGGGCCACCGGGTTGCCGGACTCCTCGACGTCGACCTCGGAGGTGAAGGAGTCGACGCCGTTGAAGACCACGATGTCGCCGCGGTGGATGTCGCCGAACCGGTAGGACACCTTGTCGACGAGCACGCGGTCGCCGACCCGCAGGGTGTCCTCCATCGAGCCCGACGGGATGTAGAACGCCTGCACCAGGAAGGCCTTGACGACCATCGCCAGGACGAGCGCGAGGCCGACGAGGACCGGCAGCTCGGCCCAGGAAGGCACGACGGGCAGGAAGCCGCGGCGGCGGTGGCTGCGGTGCGGCTGGTCCGCGTCCTCGGCGGGTGCGGACGGGTCAGGGCCGTCCGCGCCGACGGCCGCGTCACCGGCAGGCTCCCCCGGCGTCGAAGTCAGCACCGGCGCGGCCGGCCGGTCCTCGGGCACGCGCTCGGGCTCCGCAGCGGCGCTCTCGGACGGGTCCGTCGTGCTCACGCATCGGCCTTTCGTGGGTCGTCGCCTGCGCCGGGTCCCGGAGGGGCGGGCACGTCCTCCCGGCCGTGCCGGTGGGACCAACGCGCAGAACGCGCCGGACGTCCCCCGTCAGAGGGCCGTCCGGCGCGTTCGCAGCAGATCAGCGACCGGCGCCCGGGAGGACGTCGCGCTTCTCCTTGATCTTGGCGGCCTTGCCGCGCAGGTCGCGCAGGTAGTAGAGCTTCGCGCGTCGGACGTCACCGCGGGTGACGACCTCGATCTTGTCGATGACCGGCGAGTGCACGGGGAACGTGCGCTCGACGCCGGTGCCGAAGCTGACCTTGCGGATCGTGAACGTCTCGCGGACGCCGCCGCCCTGGCGGCGGATGATGACGCCCTGGAAGACCTGGATGCGCGAGCGGTTGCCCTCCACGACGCGGACGTGGACCTTGAGCGTGTCGCCAGGCCCGAAGGCCGGGATGTCGGTGCGCAGCGAGGCCGCGTCGAGACCGTCGAGAATGTTCATGTGGGAGCTCCTCGGGTGCCGGCAGGTCACCCCGGGTGGCGGGACCTCGCATGCTGCGAGACCCCTCAGCGGTCAGGTCGTGCGCCGCTCGGCGTCCGGAACGCGCTCCCCTGCGGCAGGGCGCGGCCGTCGAGTTCATAGGCGCGACGAGCCAGTTTGACACACGCGCGCCGGATCGGACGAACTCGCTCAGCCCGCCGGGGCCTCCGGAGGCGCCGAGCCGAGCTCGCCGAGCACCTCGCGGTCGCGCCGGTCGAGGTCGCCCGGCGGCAGCGCGGCGACGAGGTCAGGACGCACCGAGCGCGTACGCCGCAGGGCCTCGTCGCGCTTCCAGCGCGCGATGCGCGCGTGGTCGCCGGAGAGCAGGACGTCGGGTACGCGGTGGCCGCGCCACAGCGCCGGCTTGGTGTAGGCGGGCGCCTCGAGCAGCCCCGCCGCGTGCGACTCGTCGTCAAGGCTCTGGGCGTTGCCGATCACCCCGGGCAGCAGCCGGGCGACCGCCTCGACCACGACCAGCACCGCGACCTCGCCGCCGTTGAGCACGTAGTCCCCGAGCGAGACCTCGTCGACGTCGTAGCGCTCGCGCGCCTCCTCCGCGACGCGGGCGTCGATGCCCTCGTAGCGCCCGCAGCCGAAGACCAGCCAGGGCAGCGCGGCGTACTCGTGCGCGACCGCCTGGGTGAACGGGCGCCCGGCCGGCGTCGGCAGCACGAGGCGGGGACGCTCGGGCGCGCCCATCGCGGCCACCGCGTCGAGGGCCTGCCCCCAGGGCTCGGGCCGCATCACCATGCCGGGGCCACCGCCGTAGGGCGTGTCGTCCACGGTGCGGTGCCGGTCGGTCGTCCACCCGCGCAGGTCGTGGACGGCGAGCTCGACCAGCCCCTGCTCCCGTGCCTTGCCGATCAGCGAGAGGCCCAGCGGGGCGAGGTAGTCGGGAAAGATCGTCAGGACGTCGATGCGCATGCCGGTGGCTCAGTCCTCGGGGTCGAGCAGGCCGCCGATCGGCTCCACCTGCACCTGGCCGGCGTCGAGGTCGACCGCGGGCACGAGCTCGGAGACGAACGGGACGAGCACCTCGCGGCCGTCGGGCCGGGTGATGGCCAGCACGTCCTGGGCCGGCAGGTGGAGCACGTCGCTCACCGTGCCGACCGGGTCGCCGGCCACGGTCACGGCGGCGAGGCCGACCAGCTGGTGGTCGTAGAACTCGTCGGGGTCGTCGAGCGACTCGTGCTCGTCGATGTCGACGACGAGCAGCGTGCCGCGCAGCGCCTCTGCAGCGCTGCGGTCGTCGACCCCGGCGAAGCGGACGACCAGGCGCCCGGACTGCCAGCGCGCCGACTCGACGGTCAGCGGGCCGGTCGCCGCCGGGTCGGTGCGCAGCACGACCCCGGGCGCGAAGCGCGACCCGGGGTCGTCGGTGCGGGGCTCCACGAGCACGTCGCCGCGGATGCCGTGCGCGCGGCCGATGCGGCCGACGGACAGCTCGATCACGAGGACGCGCCCCGGGAGGGCGTCAGCGCCGCTCGTCGACGTCGAGGAAGTCGACGCGGACGGGGCGGCCGTCGGCCAGGGCGCCGAGCACGGTGCGCAGCGCGGTGGCAGTGCGACCGCTGCGGCCGATCACCTTGCCGAGGTCGTCGGGGTGGACCCGGACCTCGAGCACGCGCCCCCGCCGCCCTTCGCGGCGGCGGACGGCGACGTCCTCGGGGTTGTCGACGATGCCCCGGACCAGGTGCTCGAGGGCCTCCTCGAGCACCTACGCCTCGGAGGTCTCGGCCGGAGCCTCGGCGGCCGGCGCCTCAGCGGCGGCGGGAGCCTCGGCGGGCTCGGCAGCAGCCTCGGCGGACTTCTTCGCGCGCGGCGTGGTCGCGGCGCCGACGGTCTCGCCGGTGCCCACCTCGCGGGCGGCGGCGTCGAAGGCCGCCTTCTTGTCGGCCTTGGGAGCGGCGACGCGCAGGGTGCCCTCGGCGCCGGGGAGGCCCTTGAACTTCTGCCAGTCGCCGGTCACCGTGAGGATCGCGCGCACGGGCTCGGTCGGCTGCGCGCCGACGCCCAGCCAGTACTGCGCCCGCTCGCCGTCGACCTCGATGAGCGAGGGCTCCTCGGTGGGGTGGTACTTGCCGATCGCCTCGATGAAGCGGCCGTCGCGCTTGGTGCGGGCGTCGGCGACGACGATGCGGTAGTACGGCGCACGGATCTTGCCCATGCGCATCAGCTTGATCTTGACAGCCACGGGGCTGGGTTCTCCTCGTCGGACGCGTTCGGGTGCCGTCTTGCCGGGTGGGTCCGGACCTGCGGCAGCACCGGGGGTGCTGGGAGCCAGCACGCGGGAGAGAGGGGCCTGCGTGCGGACTGGTGCAGCCTGCGATTGTGCCAGACGCGCGGGGGTGCTGGCGAACCCGCGCCCCTCGAACGTCCCTGCGGCGTCCGCCTCGCCCCCGCACGATGTGACTCCTTGCCGATCTGATTGGCAAGGAGTCACATCGTGCCAACGAGGGGGGGCGTGCCGCGGGCGTCAGCGCGAGCCGGGCGGCAGCAGGTCGCGCAGCTCGGCGGGGAGCTCGAAGCCGCCGGCACCGGCTCCGCCGCCTGCGGCAGGGCCGAACGGGCTGCCGGCCGCAGGCGTACGCGCCGGTGCCTGCTGCGCCTCGAGCGCGCGCTTGGCGGGGTTGCCCGAGGAGCGGCCGCCCTTGCCCTTCTTCTGCTGCGGCGCCTGCTTGCCCTTGGACTTCTTGCCGAAGCCCGGCATGCCGGGGATCGCGCCCCCGCTGCGCATGGTCCGCATCATCTGCTGGGCCTGGCCGAACCGCTCGACGAGGTCGTTGACGGCCGAGACCGAGGTGCCCGAGCCGCGGGCGATGCGCGAGCGGCGCGAGCCGTTGAGGATCTTGGGGTCGCGGCGCTCGGCGGGCGTCATCGACGAGATCATGGCCTGCGTGCGGTCGAGCTCGCGCTCGTCGATGTTCTCGATCTGCTCGCGGAACTGGCCCATCCCGGGCAGCATGCCGAAGATCTTCGACATCGAGCCCATCTTGCGCAGCTGCTGCATCTGCGACATGAAGTCCTCGAGGGTGAAGTCCTCACCCGTCGAGAACTTGCGCGCGATCTCCTCCTGCTGCTGCGCGTCGAACGTGCGCTCGGCCTGCTCGATCAGCGTGAGCACGTCGCCCATGTCGAGGATGCGCGAGGCCATCCGGTCGGGGTGGAAGACGTCGAAGTCGGTGAGCTTCTCGCCGTTGCTGGCGAACATCACCTGCCGCCCGGTGACCTTGGCGACCGAGAGGGCGGCACCGCCGCGCGCGTCGCCGTCGAGCTTGGTCAGCACGACGCCGGTGAAGCCGACGCCCTCGAGGAACGCCTCGGCCGTGACGACCGCGTCCTGGCCGATCATCGCGTCGACGACGAAGAGGATCTCGTCGGGCTGCACGGCGTCGCGGATGTCGGCGGCCTGCTGCATGAGCTCGGCGTCGATGCCGAGGCGGCCGGCGGTGTCGACGACGACCACGTCGTGCTGCTTGTCGCGCGCGAAGTCCATGGCCTGGCGCGCCACCCGGACCGGGTCGCCCACGCCGTTGCCGGGCTCAGGGGCGAACACCGGCGTGCCGGCCCGCTCCCCCACGACCTGCAGCTGGGTCACGGCGTTCGGACGCTGGAGGTCGGCCGCGACGAGCAGCGGGGCGTGGCCCTGGCCCTTGAGCCAGAGCGCGAGCTTGCCGGCGAGCGTGGTCTTGCCGGCGCCCTGGAGGCCGGCGAGCATGATCACCGTCGGCGGGTTCTTGGCGAACCGGACCCGGCGGGTCTCGCCGCCGAGGATCGTCACGAGCTCCTCGTTGACGATCTTGATGATCTGCTGCGCGGGGTTGAGCGCCTGCGACACCTCGGCGCCGCGGGCCCGCTCGCGCACCGCGGCGATGAACTCGCGCACGACCGGCAGCGCGACGTCGGCCTCGAGGAGGGCGACCCGGATCTCGCGCGCGGTCGCGTCGATGTCGGCCTCGGAGAGGCGGCCCTTGCCGCGCAGTCCCTTGAAGGTCGCGGTCAGGCGGTCCTGGAGCGTCGTGAACACGTGTTCGCTTCCACTTGTGTGACAGGCGGCTGGGCCGACGGACGGGCGGTGCCCGTGCGCGGTGGGGCGCAGGTCCGGGTACGCCGTCGGCCGCGCCCCAGCCTAGCCGCCCCTCCGCGGCGCCGGGGGGGAGCAGCAGCGCCCCGGTTGTCCCTGCTCGCGCGCGGGCAGGACGATGGGCGGGGGCTCCCGACGTCGCGGGCCCCCGGAGGGGGGACCGTGACGGAGCAGGGCGGGTCGGCCGGGCCGCTGCGGCTCAGCAAGGACGAGGTGCTCGACGCGGTCAGCGACGCGCTCGTGGCGCTCGACCGCGACTGGCGCTACGTCTACGTCAACTCCCAGGCGGCGCAGCTGTTCGGCCGCCGTCCCGAGGACCTGCTCGGGCGCCACATCTGGACCGAGTTCCCCGAGGCGGTGCGCGAGCCCTACCAGCAGGCCTACGAGCTGGCGCTGGCCGAGCAGCGCCAGGTGCTGGTCGAGGACTACATCGGCGCGTGGGACCGGTGGTTCGAGTGCCGGATCCACCCGCTGCCCGACGGCGTCGTGATCTTCTTCCACGAGATCACCGAGCGCAAGAAGGCGGAGCACGCGCGGGCGGTCGAGACCCAGGAGCACAAGGACTCCCGGGCGCTGCTCGACACGCTGATCGACGCCGCCCCCGTGGGCCTGGCCTACGTCGACGCGAGCGGTGTCTACCGCCGCGTCAACCCGGCGCTCGCGGCGATGAACGGCCGGCCCGTCGAGGAGCACCTCGGCGTCCACGTCGCCGAGGTGCTGCCCGACGTCGACCCCGTCGCGATCACCAGCATCGACCGGGTGCTGCGCCACGGCGTACCCGTCCTGGGCGTCGAGGTGCTCGGCTCGACCGCCGCCCACGACGGCGCACGGCGCCAGTGGGTGTCGGACTACTACCCCGTGCGCGTGCCCGGGGAGGCCGCCGGCGACGTCCTCGGCGCGGGGATCGCCGTGCGCGACGTCACCGAGCAGCGGCGCACCGAGTCGCTGCTGGTCGAGCGGGCCACGCGCGACCCGCTCACCGGGCTCCCGAACCGGGCGGTCTTCCTCGACCGGCTCGGTCACGCCGTGGCCCGCCGCAGCGGCGGCCACCTCGCCGTGCTCTTCCTCGACCTCGACCGGTTCAAGGTCGTCAACGACTCCCTCGGCCACGCTGCCGGCGACGAGCTGCTGCGGGCGGTCGCCGCGCGCATCGTCGCCACGGTGCGGGCGGAGGACACCGTCGCCCGGCTGGGCGGCGACGAGTTCGCCGTGCTCTGCGAGCGCGTCGACGACGTCGGTGACGCCATCCGCCGCGGCGAGCGCCTCCTCCAGGCCCTCGCGGCACCGCTCGACGGCTCGCCGGCCCTGCACGTCGACGCCTCGGTCGGCATCGCCGTGGCCGACCGGCACGGGCACGCCGACGCGGTGACGCTGCTGCGCGACGCCGACACCGCGATGTACCAGGCGAAGGCCGACGGGCGCCGGCGGGTGCGCGTCTTCGAGGAGGGCCTGCGCGAGCGGGCCGTCGCGCGCCACAGCCTCGAGCGACGGCTGCGCACGGCTCTGGCCGCCGACCAGCTGCAGGTGCACTACCAGCCGGTCGTCGACCTGCGCAGCGGGCGCGTGGTCAGCGTCGAGGCGCTGGCGCGGTGGGACGACGCCGAGCTCGGCAGCGTCGGACCCGAGGACTTCATCGCCGTCGCCGAGGACTCCGGACTCATCCACACCCTCGGCGCCTTCGTGTTGAGCACGGCCTGCGCCCAGCGCGCCGAGTGGGCCCGGGTGCTCGGCCCGGCGGCCCCCCGGGTCGCGGTCAACGTCTCGCCGCACCAGCTGCTGCGCGGCTCGGCGCTGGTCCGCCAGGTGAGCGACAGCCTCGGCCGGCACGGCGTGCAGGCCGGCGCGCTCTGCCTGGAGATCACCGAGAGCAGCGTCATCGCCGAGACCGAGGCGTGCACCCGGGCGGTCCGCGAGCTGCACGCGCTGGGCGTCGAGATGGCGGTCGACGACTTCGGCACCGGCTACTCGTCGCTGTCCTACCTCACCCGGCTGCCGGTGAGCGTCGTCAAGGCCGACCGGTCGTTCGTCTCGGCGATCACCGACGACCTCGAGAGCATCCACATCGTGCGCGCGGTCGTCGGGCTCGCCCACGGGCTGGGGCTGCGGACGGTCGCGGAGGGCGCCGAGCACGAGTCGCAGGTCGACGAGCTGGTGCGCATGGGCTGCGACCAGGCCCAGGGCTACCTGTTCAGCCGGGCGCTCCCGGCCGACGATCTGCAGGACGTGCTGACCCACTCGTTCTGGTGAGCGGTCCCGCTAGCTGGCGACGTCCTTCAGGATCCGCGCGACCTCTCGCGCCCGCTCGGCGGTGAGCGGCTCCCCGGTGTCCTCGACCACGTAGAACACGTCGACCGCCTCCGCCCCCAGCGTCGCCACCCGCGCCGCGAGCACGTCGAGCCCGGCGAACGACAGCGCCCGGCCCAGCCGGTGCAGCAGCCCCAGCCGGTCGGCGGCGCGCACCTCGAGCACGGTCGCGGTCTCGGAGGCGTCATGGACGACGTCGATCTGCGCAGGCGTACGCGGTGCCTGGGCCGGCGCGCGCGACGCCTCGCGCCGCTCGAGGACGGCGGCGACGTCGAGCCGGCGGTCGAGCGCCCGGTCGATGTCGTCGCGCAGCGCCTCCAGCGCGGGCGGGTCGCCGAACTCCGGCACGACCGACCAGGTGTCGACCGCGATCCCGCCCTCGGTGCGCAGGGTCGCGGAGCGCACGGAGAGCCGGTGCAGGGCGAGGACGCCGGCCACCACGCCCATCAGGCCGCGACGGTCGGGTGCGACGACGGTCACCGACCAGCCGCCGCCCTCGGGGCGCACGGTGACCGCGAGGTCGCCCGCGTCGGCGAGCGCGCGCTGCTCGGAGGTCAGCGGCGTCACCGGCGGCGGCGGCTCGCCGCGCAGGTGGGCCCGGGTGCGGCGGGTCAGCTCCGCGACCAGCCCGGCGCGCCAGTCGGTCCAGGCAGCCGACCCGGCGGCGAGCGCGTCGGCCTCGGTGAGCGCCGAGAGCAGGTCGAGCACCTCGACCGAGCCGAGCGTGTCGGCGACCTTCGCCGCGGTCGCCGGGTCGTCGATGTCGCGCCGGGTCGCGGTGTCGGCGAGGAGCAGGTGGTGCAGCACGAGCGCGACGACGACCTGCTGGTCGGGCTCGGAGAAGCCCATGCGGGCCACGATCGGGGCGGCCATCGCCGCCCCCTCGCGCGAGTGGTCGCCGCGGCGGCGGCCCTTGCCGATGTCGTGCAGCAGCGCCGCGACGAGCAGCAGGTCGGGCCGGGCGACGCGGCGCACGAGCGCGGCGGCCTGCACGCAGGTCTCGACGCTGTGCCGGTCGACGGTCCAGCGGTGCACCGGCGTGCGCTGCGGCCGGTTGCGCACGAGCGCCCACTCGGGCAGGAACCGGTCGACGATGCCGGCCTGGTCGAGCGCCTCCCACACCCGCACCGCGCCGGCTCCGGCGCCGAGCAGCGCGACCAGCGCGTCGCGGGCCTCGCGCGGCCACGGCTCCGGCAGCGGCGGGCTGGTGGCGGCCAGGCGCTCGGCGGTGCCGGGCGAGAGCGGCAGCCCGGCCTGCGCCGCGACGGCGGCGGCGCGCAGGGGCAGCACGGGGTCCGAGTCGACCAGACCGTCGCGTCCCAGCACGACCTCCCCCTCGTGTTCGGCGAGCCCGGGAGCGAGCACGCGGGGCCGTGGCGGCCGGCGGGACAGCAGCAGCGGAGCGCGCCGCCTCGAGCCGAGCAGCTGCTCGACGCGGCGCCAGGTGGTGTCGCCGGCGTAGGCGATGGTGCGGGCCGAGTCGGCCACGACCCGGAGCACCGAGTCGGCGTCGGCCAGCCCGAGGACGGTGGCCACGGCGTCCTGCTCCTGCAGGAGCACGCGGTCGAGCGCGCGGCCCGAGCTCTGGTGCAGCGCGTCGCGCACGTCGAGCAGGCGCTCGACGGCTCCGTCGAGGTCGCCGTGCGGCCGGTCGGCCACCCACGAGGCGGCGACCGCGCGCAGGGCGACGGCGTCGCGCAGCCCGCCCTTGCCCTCCTTGAGCTCGGGCTCGAGCAGGAAGGCGACCTCCCCCGCCCGGCGCCACCGCTCGCGGCAGGTCTCGAGCAGCTCCTCGAGCCGGGACCGCGCACTGGTGCGCCAGTCGTCGAAGACCGCCGTGCGCAGCCGCTGCCCCAGCGCGCCCGACCCGCAGACGACCCGCAGGTCGAGCAGGCCGAGCAGCACCGACAGGTCGCCGGCAGCCACCTTGCGGGCCTCTCCCGGCGTGCGGACCGAGTGGTCGAGCCGGGTGCCGGAGTCCCAGACGGGGTACCACAGCGCCTCGGCCACCCGGGCGACCTCGTCGTCGCTGCGGTGCCCGTCGTGGAGCAGCAGCAGGTCGAGGTCGCTCTGCGGCGAGAGCGCGGCCCGCCCGTAGCCGCCGACGGCGACCAGGGCGATCCCTTCCGGCGCGGGAGCCGCGTCGTGCCACAGCTCGCGGATCCACGCGTCGGTCAGGTCGGAGAGCTCGCGCCGCCGGGCCGGGCTCGGCGGGCCGGGCCTCGCGACCAGGGCCCGCCGCGCCGCCAGGTGCTCCGCAGGGGTGCGGGCGGTGGGCGGCGGGCCCTGCTCGGAGACGCTCACTCGACCTCGATCATCGGCTAGAGGGCCTCGGGTCCGCGCTCGCCGGTGCGCACGCGCACGACGGTCTCGACGGGCACGACCCACACCTTGCCGTCACCGATGCGCCCGGTCTGGGCGCTCTTCGTGATCACCTCGACCACGTCGTCGGCGTCGGCGTCCTCGACGAGGACCTCGACCCGCACCTTCGGCACGAGGTCGACGGTGTACTCGGCACCGCGGTAGACCTCGGTGTGGCCCTTCTGCCGGCCGTAGCCGTTGGCCTCGGAGACCGTCAGGCCGTGGACGCCGAACGCCTCGAGGGCGGTCTTGACGTCGTCGAGCTTGAACGGCTTGAGCACTGCCACGACGAGCTTCATGCCTCGATCCTCTCCTGTGCGTTGACGAAGGCGGCAGGGCGAGTGCCCAGGGCGCTGGAAGTGCCGCTGCCGAACTCGTACGCGGTCTCGGCGTGCTGGCCGAAGTCGACGCCGTTCACCTCCTCCTCCTCGCTCACCGTGAAGCCGATCGTCTTGTCGATGGCGAGACCGAGGACGTAGGCGATGACGAACGA
Source organism: Motilibacter peucedani (assembly GCF_003634695.1). Taxonomy (NCBI): domain Bacteria; kingdom Bacillati; phylum Actinomycetota; class Actinomycetes; order Motilibacterales; family Motilibacteraceae; genus Motilibacter; species Motilibacter peucedani. The sequence continues at coordinate 11,468 of NZ_RBWV01000010.1, read as the reverse complement.
GTAGGCGAGCACGGCGAAGGCGGCGACCGCCTGGCGGCCGAGCTGGGTCAGGTCGCCGCCGTCCCACAGGCCGGGGTCGCCGGCCGACGCGGTCGCCTTGATGGCGGTGCCGGTGGCGAGGATGCCGATGAGCAGGGTGCCGACGAGGCCACCGACGAGGTGGACGCCCACGACGTCGAGCGAGTCGTCGAAGTTGAAGCGGTACTTCAGGCCCACCGCGTAGCAGCAGACGGCGCCCGCGATCGCGCCCAGGATGATCGAGCCCATCGGGTTGATCGAGCCGCACGCCGGGGTGATGGCCACCAGGCCGGCGACGGCGCCCGAGGCGACGCCGAGGGTGGTGGAGTGCCCGTCGCGCACCTTCTCCACCGCGATCCACGCCATGGCCGCGACTGCGGTGGCGACCTGGGTGTTCATGAAGGCGAGTGCCGCGCCCTGGCCGGCGGAGACGGCCGACCCGGCGTTGAAGCCGAACCACCCGAACCACAGCAGACCAGCGCCGAGCAGCACCATCGGCAGGTTGTGCGGGCGCATCTGGTCGCGCTTGAAGCCGATGCGCTTGCGCAGCACGAACGCGAGGGCCAGACCCGCGGCACCGGCGTTGATGTGGACCGCGGTGCCACCGGCGAAGTCCATCGCCTTGAGGTGGTCGGCGATCCAGCCGCCGTCACCGCCGTTGAAGTAGAACACCCAGTGCGCGACCGGGAAGTAGACGATCGAGGTCCAGAGGACCACGAACAGGATCCACGCGCCGAACTTCACGCGGTCGGCGATCGAGCCGCTGATCAGCGCCGGGGTGATGATGGCGAACATCATCTGGAAGGCCGAGAACACCAGCGTGGGCAGCGTCCCGCTCTGGGCGTCGATGGTGCCCTTCAGCCCGATGGCGTCCAGGCCGCCGATCAGCGGGTTGGTTCCGGTGAACGCCAGCGAGTAGCCGTAGAGCACCCACAGGATCGTGACGACGCCGAGGCAGGCGAAGTTCATCATGATCATGTTGAGGACGCTCTTGCTCCGGACCATGCCGCCGTAGAAGAAGGCCAGGCCGGGCGTCATCAGCAGGACGAGGGCACTGCTGGCGAGCAGCCAGGCAGTGTCTCCAGAGTTCAGTTCGGGCATTCGTACCCTCCATGGGGACCGGTTGTGCCCCAGAGAGTGCGACCGCCAGGTTTCGTGTCCTGCGACGCCACGTTGCGCGCACGTAACAGCGGCGCCGCGTACGTTACGGCGAGGTCAACAGTCCCGGCCGGCAGCGTGCGCGCAGCGTGGAGCCGCCCTCAGCCGAGCAGCGCGTCGACGAAGGCGCCCGGCTCGAAGGGCGCGAGGTCGTCGGCGCCCTCGCCCAGCCCGACCAGCTTGACCGGCACGCCGAGCTCGCGCTGGACGGCCACGACGATGCCGCCCTTGGCGGTTCCGTCGAGCTTGGTCAGCACGATGCCGGTGACGTCGACCGCCTCGGAGAAGACGCGGGCCTGGATGAGGCCGTTCTGGCCGGTCGTCGCGTCGAGCACGAGCAGCACCTCGTCGACCGGGCCGCCGCGCTCGAGGACGCGCTTGACCTTGCCGAGCTCGTCCATCAGTCCGACCTTGTTCTGCAGGCGGCCGGCCGTGTCGACCAGCACGACGTCGGCCTCGGCCTCCGTGCCGGCCTTCAGCGCGTCGAAGGCCACCGAGGCGGGGTCGCCGCCCTCGGGCCCGCGCACGGTGGGCACGCCGACGCGGTCGCCCCACGTCGTGAGCTGGTCGGCGGCGGCGGCGCGGAAGGTGTCGGCCGCGCCGAGCACGACGTCGCGGTCCTCGCTGACCAGCACGCGGGCGAGCTTGCCGACCGTCGTGGTCTTGCCCGTGCCGTTGACGCCGACGACGAGCACGACGGCCGGGCGGCCCTCGGGGTGGCGCGAGGTGTGCAGGCTGCGGTCGAGCTCAGGAGCCAGCGCGGCCACGAGCTCCTCGCGCAGCAGCGCCTTGACCTGCTCCGGGTCGCGGGTGCCCAGCACGCGCACCCGGGTGCGCAGCCGCTCGACCAGCTCCTGCGTGGGCGTGACGCCGACGTCGGCGCGGATGAGGGTGTCCTCGACCTCCTCCCACGTCTCCTCGTCGAGGGTGTCGCGGGAGAGCAGGGCCAGCAGGCCGCGCCCCAGCGTGCTCTGCGAGCGCGAGAGCCGCTCGCGCAGCCGGGTGAGCCGGCCGGCGACCGGCTCGGGCCGCTCCAGCAGCGCGGTGGGCGCCTCGGCCGGGCCCTCGACGGGCGGGAGGTCGTGGTCCTCGAGGGTGCGGGTCGGCGTGTCGCGCGGGACGGTGACGTCGTCGCCGACGCCCGGCGCGTAGTCGAGGCCTGGGCGCTGCGGCGGCGCCGGCGGCAGCGTGCGCCGACGGCGGGGGACGACGAGGGTGGCCCCGAGGACCACGGCGACCACGAGGACGGCGACAGCGACGAGGATGACGGTGAGCACGTCGTCAGCCTCTCATCCGCGGCACGAGCCGGGCGAGTGCCGCGGGGCGGCGGGGCGTCAGCGCGTGGCCGACGCCTCCTCGAGCAGCTCGCTGACCCGCCCGCCGACGCGGTCGAGCGCGGCGCTGACCGGCTGGGGTCCGGGTACGCGGCGGCCGCGGTGCGGGTAGGCGACGACGGCGAGCACGAACGCGGCAGCGAGGACGGCGACGAGCAGGACCAGGACGAAGAAGGTCATACCGGGCCTAACTGACGGCGGCCGCCGGCTGTTCCGGTGCTCCCGACGGCTCGTCGCGCAGCCGCTGGCTGATGACGGTCGTGACGCCGTCGCCGCGCATGGTGACGCCGTAGAGCGCGTCGGCGATCTCCATCGTGCGCTTCTGGTGGGTGATGATGATCAGCTGGCTCGACCCGCGCAGCTCCTCGAGGATCGTGAGCAGCCGCCCGAGGTTGGTGTCGTCGAGCGCGGCCTCGACCTCGTCCATCACGTAGAACGGGCTCGGCCGGGCCTTGAAGATCGCCACCAGCAGGGCGACGGCGGTGAGCGAGCGCTCGCCGCCCGAGAGCAGCGAGAGCCGCTTGACCTTCTTGCCGGGCGGACGCGCCTCGACCTCGATGCCGGTCGTCAGCATGTCGTCGGGGTCGGTGAGCAGCAGCCGGCCCTCGCCGCCCGGGAAGAGCCGGGAGAAGACGCCCTCGAACTCGCGCGCGGTGTCGGCGTAGGCCTCGGCGAACACCGTCTGCACGCGCTCGTCGACCTCCTTGACGATGTCGAGCAGGTCGCGCCGGCTCGCCCGCAGGTCCTCGAGCTGGGTCACGAGGAACTTGTGCCGCTCCTCCAGGGCCGCGAACTCCTCGAGCGCCAGCGGGTTGACCTTGCCGAGCTGGGCCAGGGCCCGCTCGGCGGTGCGCAGGCGCTTCTCCTGCTCGGCGCGGACGTACGGCTTCGGCACCGGCTCGGTCTCGGGCTCCGGGTCGCCCGGGACCGGTAGCGAGGGCGGCACCAGCTGGTGGGGGCCGTACTCCTCGACCAGCACGTCGGGGTCGGTGCCGAGCTCGTCGACGCTGCGCTGACGCAGCGCCTCCACCCGCATCCGCTGCTCCGCGCGGGCCAGCTCGTCGCGGTGGACCGAGTCGACCAGCCGGTCGAGCTCGGCGGCCAGCCCGCGGGTCTGCGAGCGGGCGGCGGCGAGGCGCTCGGTGACGGCGGCCCGGGCGGCGTCGGCGGCCGTGCGCTCCTCGGCCGCCGCGGCGAGCGAGAGCTCGAGGCGGGCCAGCGCGGTCTCAGCACCACGGCGTACGGCTGCGGCCACCGCCACGTCGCGCTGCTGCTGCGCGCGGCGCTGCGCCGCCCGCTCGCGGCTGGCGCGCTCCTGCCGGGCGCCGCGCTCGAGGGAGTCGGCGCGCCCGGCCAGCCCGCGCGCACGCTCCTCGGCCGTGCGGACGGCCAGGCGGGCCTCCATCTCGGCCCGCCGGTGGGCGGCACCGAGCTCGGCCAGCCGGTCGCGCTCGGCCCGGCTGGGCTCGCCCTCGTCAGGGGCGTCGGCAGCTGCGGCGAGGCGCTCCTCGAGCTCCGCGGCGGCCGTGCGGGCGCCGCTGACCCGCTCCTGGGCCGCGGCCAGGGTGGCGGCGAGGCGCTCGGCCTCGGCGGAGGCGGCGCGAGCCGCCGAGCCGAGCTGGCCGAGCTCCTCGGCCACGGCGGCCATGCGGGCGTCGGACTCGTGCAACCGGGCCAGTGCGGTCTCGACCCGCTCCTCGGCCGCGCCGCGCTCGCTGCGCGCCGCCGACAGGGCGAAGCGCAGGCGGTCGCTGCGGTGCGAGGCGTCCTCGAGCCGGCGGGTCGCCTCGTCGACCGCGGCCTGGACCTCGAGCAGGCTGGGAGCCCCGGCCGAGCCGCCGGCCACGAACCCGGCGCGCACGACGTCGCCCTCGGCGGTCACGGCGGTGAGCTCGGGCCGCGCGTCGACCAGCGCCCTGGCGGCGGCGAGGTCGGGCACCACGACCACCCGGGCCAGCAGCAGGGCGAGGGCTCCGGCCAGCTCGTCAGGGGCGTGCACCAGGTCGAGGGCGCGCTCGGCGCCCGCAGGCAGGGCACCGAGCTCGCCCGCGTCGGGACCAGGTGCGCCGGCGACCAGCAGACCGGCGCGACCGGCGTCGCTCGCGCGCAGCCGGCCGACCGCGTCGACCGCCGCGCCCAGGCCGGACACCACGACCGCCTCGGCCGCCGCGCCCAGCGCCGCCGCCACCGCCGTCTCATGGCCGGCGCGCACCTCGAGCAGCGACGCCGCGGTGCCGAGGACTCCTGGCGCGGGGGTCTCGCCCAGCAGCGTGCCGGCGCCGTCCTTGGTGGCGAGGCCCAGCTGGAGCGCCTCGACGCGAGCGAGCAGGCCCGCGCGCTCGCGCTCGGCCTCCCGCTCCTCGGCCACCAGCGCCTCCACGCGCTCGCTGAGCTCGTCGTAGGCCGCCGAGGCCTCCTCGTGGACCGCGTCGAGGTCCTCCTCGCCGGCGTCGAGGCCGGCGACCTGCGTCTCGAGTGCGGCGAACTGCACGCGGGCGCGCTCGGCGCGGGCGACGGCCTCGTCGCGGGCGGTCGTGAGCCGGCCGATCTCGGCCTCGGCCGCATCGACCCTGCTGCGCGCGGCAGCGGCCTGACCACCCAGGCGGGCGAGGCCCTCGCGCCGGTCGGCGCGGGCGCGGACCGCGGCCGCCAGCGCCTTCTCCTCGGCCGCGAGGGCCTGCTCCGACTGCCTCACCTGCGCCACGGCCGTGGCCAGCTCGGCGCGGGCGCGCTCGACGTCGGCGAGCAGCCCGGCCTCCTCCTCGCGGATGCGGGCGGCCTGGGCCTCCATGGCATCGGGGTCGCGCCCGTCGCCGGAGCGGTCGGCCGCGGCGGCCTGCAGCTCTCGGGTGAGGTTGCGCTCGCGCTCGGTCGCCAGGCCGGCGGTGCCGCGGAGCCGCTCACGCAGGGCGGAGAGCGCGTACCACGTCTCCTGGGCGCGCGCGGCGCGCGGGGCCTGCGCCTGCGCCTCCTCCTCCAGCGCGCCCTCCTGCGCGCGCGCCTCGGTGAGCGCCTGCTCGACCTGCTCGCGGCGGGCGCGCAGGGCCTGCTCGTCGGCCACCTCGGCCTCGAGCTGGGCGGTCATCTGCACGAGGTCGTCGGCCAGCAGGCGCAGCCGGGCGTCGCGCACGTCGGCCTGCACGGTCGCGGCCCGCCGGGCCACCTCCGCCTGGCGGCCGAGCGGCTTGAGCTGGCGGCGCAGCTCGGTGGTGAGGTCCTGGAGCCGGTCGAGGTTGCCCTGCATCGCCTCGAGCTTGCGCAGCGCCTTCTCCTTGCGCTTGCGGTGCTTGAGGACGCCGGCCGCCTCCTCGATGAAGCCGCGGCGGTCCTCGGGCGTGCCCGAGAGCACCGCGTCGAGCCGGCCCTGGCCGACGATCACGTGCATCTCGCGGCCGATGCCCGAGTCGGAGAGCAGCTCCTGCACGTCGAGCAGGCGGCAGGAGGCGCCGTTGATCTGGTACTCCGACCCGCCGTTGCGGAACAGCGTCCGGGTGACCGTGACCTCGGTGTAGTCGATCGGGAGGGCCCCGTCGGCGTTGTCGATCGTGAGGCTGACCTCGGCCCGGCCGAGCGGCGGGCGGCCGGCGGTGCCGGCGAAGATCACGTCCTCCATCTTGCCGCCGCGCAGGCTCTTGGCCCCCTGCTCGCCCATGACCCAGGCGAGGGCGTCGACGACGTTGGACTTGCCGGAGCCGTTGGGTCCGACGACCGCGGTGATCCCCGGCTCGAAGCGCAGGGTGGTCGCCGACGCGAAGGACTTGAACCCTCGCAGCGTCAGGCTCTTGAGGTGCACGGGCAGGCACGCTAGCCGATGCGGCGCAGGAGCGACGAGCGCTCCCCGCGGCCCGGGGCTCCCCCGCTGGCGCGGGTGCCGGGCCGGTGCGGCAGGCTCAGACCGCCTCGAGCTCGCTGGCGTGCAGGTCGTGCTCGAGGGCGCCGATGCGCAGGCTGTCGTTCTCGGCCTGGAGCCGCTCGACCTCGTGCTCGAGGTCGCTGACCCGCTGGGTGAGACGACGGAGGTCGGCGAGCATGCGGGGGTCGGGGCCTCCGACGTGTCCGAAGAGCGCCTTGGCCATGCTGGGATCCTCCACGCGAAGCACGATGTCCGGTTGGGTGCTCCCCGACCTGTGCAGGTCGAGGGCGGGTGTCCGGAGCCAGGCTGCGTCGCACCGGCGCGGCTCTGGGCGGGTGTCCAGAGTCGCACCACGTCACGGCGGAGTCAACGGCAGGTCACGATCCGGTGACGAACCTCACGCGGCCGGCCGCCGTGGCGCCGGCTGGCACACCGGGCACCAGAACGACGACCGGTTCATGAAGGCCGCCCGCCGGATCGGGGTGCCGCACCGGTCGCAGGGCCGACCCGCCTGCCCGTAGGCGTGGAGCGAGCGGTCGAAGTACCCGCTCTGGCCGTTGACGTTGACGTAGAGCGCGTCGAACGACGTCCCGCCCTGCCCCAGCGCCTCGGCCATGACCTGCCGGGCCTCCCCCAGCACCGTGAGCGCCTGGCCGCGCGTCAGCTTCTCGGTCGGCCGCGCGTAGTGCAGCCGCGCCCGCCAGAGCGCCTCGTCGGCGTAGATGTTGCCGATTCCGCTGACCAGCGTCTGGTCGAGCAGCGCGCGCTTGAGCCCGGTCCGCCGCGCTCGCAGGCGCCGGACGGTGTCGAGCTCGTCGAACGCCGGGTCGAGCGGGTCGCGGGCGATGTGGGCGACCGGCTCGGGCAGCCCGTCGGCACCGGTCGGCACGAGCGCGAGGCCGCCGAAGGTGCGCTGGTCGACGAAGCGGACCTCGGGACCGTCGTCGGCGAAGCGCAGGCGTACGCGCAGGTGCTTCTCGTCGGGCGCGCCCGGCGGCTGCACGAGCAGCTGGCCGCTCATGCCCAGGTGCACGAGCAGCGCCTCGGCGCCGTCCTCGAGCGGCACCCAGAGGTACTTGCCGCGCCGGGCGGGCACCGCGAGCCGGCGGCCGGCGAGCCGGTCGGAGAAGTCGGTGGGGCCGGCGGAGTGCCGGCGCGTGGAGCGCGGGTGCAGCACCTCGGCGCTCGCCACGACCCGGCCGGCGACGTGGTCGACGAGGCCGCGCCGCACCACCTCGACCTCGGGCAGCTCGGGCACGGCTCAGCCGGCGGAGGCGTCGGCGAGCGCGCGCAGGACGGCCCAGGCCGCGGAGGCCGCCTGCTGCTCGGCCTCCTTCTTGCTGCGCCCGGAGCCCTCCCCGCGCACCTCGCCGTCGACCACCACGGACGCGGCGAAGGTCTTGGCGTGGTCGGGGCCGGTGCTGGTGATGCGGTACTGCGGCGGGCCGGCGCCGAGCGCGGCGGTCATCTCCTGCAGCGAGGTCTTCCAGTCGAGGCCGGCGCCGAGCGCGGCGGCCTGCTCGACCAGGTCGTCGACGAGCCGGTGGACGAGGGCGGTGGCCTCCTCGAGACCGCGGTCGACGTAGGCGGCGCCGATGAGCGCCTCGACCAGGTCGGCGAGGATCGAGGACTTGTCGCGCCCGCCGGTGGTCTCCTCACCGCGGCCGAGACGGACGTGGCGTCCGAGCTCGAGACGCCGGGCGACCTCGGCGAGGGCGCGGCTGTTGACCACCGCGGCCCGCAGCTTGGCCAGCTGGCCCTCGGGCAGGTCCGGGTGGAGCCGGTAGAGCGTGTCGGTGACGACCAGCCCGAGGACGGCGTCGCCGAGGAACTCGAGCCGCTCGTTGGTCGGCAGCCCGCCCTGCTCGTAGGCGTAGGAGCGGTGCGTGAGGGCGAGCTCGAGCGTCTCCGGGGCGAAGGGGACGCCGAGCCGGCGCGCCAGCTCCTCCGGCGTGGCGCCGGAAGGCTGGGTCGCGTCCGCGGGCGAGCTCAGCGGACCGTCAGACGTCGAGGATCTGACGGCGCGCGTAGGTGCCGCACGTCGGGCACGCCGTGTGCGGGAGCTTCGGGGAGCTGCAGCGCTCGCACGCGGTCAGCGTGATGGGAGCCGCCTTCCACTGGGCGCGGCGCGAGCGGGTGTTGCTGCGCGACATCTTGCGCTTGGGAACGGCCACGACGAACTCCTCGGGGTGCTGGGGGTCGAGCTGGATCTGGGTCGAGCTGCACTGGTGTCGAGCTGCTCTGGTGTTGAGCTGCTCTGGTGTCGAGCGGGGTCTTGCGGGCGGAACGTGGTCGAGCGGGACGGGCTGGGCGGTGCTGGTCCTACGGCTGGTGCGGCGCGGCCGGCTCGGCCTCGTCGCCCGGCAGCAGTCCCGAGAGGGCCGCCCACCGCGGGTCGGCCACCTCGTGGCCGTGGTCGGGGTCGTCGGCCAGGCGCGCGCCGCACTCGACACAGAGCCCCGGGCAGTCGTCCTCGCACACGGGCTGCAGCGGCAGTGCGAGCACCACCGCGTCGCGCACCACGGGCTCGACGTCGAGCAGGTCGCCCTCGAGGTGGTGCACCTCGTCCTCCTCCGCCTCGGCGGACGAGGACTCCGGGTAGGCGAACAGCTCCTGGACGTCGACCTCGAGCTCGTGCTCGATCGGGTCCAGGCACCGCACGCACTCACCGGTGACCGTCGCCAGCGCCGTGCCCGAGACGAGCACGCCCTCCATGACGGCCTCGAGCCGGAGCTCGAGCGCCAGGTCGCTGCCCTGCGCCACCCCGATGACGTCCGAGCCGAGACCTGCCGGGGCAGGCACCGTGCGGTTCACGCGCTTCATCGACCCTGGCCGACGACCGAGCTCGCGTGTGTCGATCACGAGCGGCTGTCGGGGGTCGAGGCGGGGCGCGGTCTCCTGGTCTCTGTCGCGGCGGGGCATGGTTCGGGCGTCCTGGGGTGCTGCGGCTGGCGGGTGGAGGGCCGTCGTCCCGGGGTCGGGACGCTGGCACGGTCCCGCGCGGAGCACAGGACCGAACGGCAAGCCTACCGGATGCGCACGGCCGGCTCCCTCGGGCGACCGGCAGCGCCCCCGCTACCGGCCGCGGTCGGCCGCCGCTGACCGTCGCGGCTCAGCGCCCGGCGTAGCCGCCGGGCTCGTCGTAGCCTGCCGCGCCGTAGCCGTCGCCGCCGGCGGGGTAGGCCTCGGCAGCGGCGTCGTCGTCGAGGTCGCCGAGCTCCGCGCGGTCGCGCAGCTTCTCGCGGCCGCGGCTCACCGCGGCCAGCGTCTTACCGAGCACGACCTCGAAGTTGGCGAGCTTGGCGTCGACGTAGTCGTCGGTCTCCGAGCGCATCCGCGCCGAGAGCTCCTGGGCGTCGGCGACGACCTGGGCGGCGTGGCGGTGCGCCTCCTCGACGACCTCCTCCTCGCTGACCAGCCGGGTCTGCTCGGCGCGCGCCTCCTCGACCAGCCGCTCGGCCTCGCGCCGGCCCTCCTCGACGACGGTCTCGCGCTCCTCGAGCAGCGCCTCGGCGTGGTGGAGCTCCTCGGGCAGCAGCTCGCGGACCTCGTCGAGCAGAGCCAGGACCTCGCTGCGGTTGAGGATGCAGGACGCCGACATCGGCATCGAGCGGGCCTCGGTGACCAGCTCGGTCAGCTCGTCGAGCTTGGTGTGGACGTCCACGTCGCCTCCAGCGTCGGGTCCTGCGTCGGGTCCTGCATCGCAGTGCGGTGCGCGCTCACTCGGCAGCGCGCGGGTCGGTGGCGCTCGCTCGCGGCGGCATCCGCTCGCGCAGCCGCTCGAGCACCAGCTCCGGCACGAGCCCGGAGACGTCACCACCGTAGGCGGCGACCTCCTTGATCAGGCTCGAGGAGAGGTAGGAGTACTCGGGGTTGGTGGCCACGAAGACGGTCTCGAGCCCGGTGAGCCGGTGGTTCATCTGGGCCATCTGCAGCTCGTAGTCGAAGTCGCTGACGGCACGCAGGCCCTTGACGACCACCGGGATGCCCTGCTCGCGGCAGAAGTCGACGAGCAGGCCCTGGAAGGACACGACCTCGACGTTGCCGAGCGGCGCGGTCACCTCGCGCAGCATCGCGATGCGCTCGTCGAGGGCGAAGAGCCCCTTCTTGCTGGCGTTGACGAGCACCCCGACGGTCACGAGGTCGTAGAGCCGGGACGCCCGGCCGACGACGTCGAGGTGGCCGTTGGTGACCGGGTCGAACGACCCGGGGCAGATGCACCGGCGCAGGGGTTGCGTCACGTCTCCTACTGGTGGTCGAGGGGCGCCGCCGAGGGCAGGGCGCCGCGGCGGCGACCGTACCAGCCTGCAGACCGGCGATCGCCTACGGTTCTGCGGGTGCAGACCGAGGCCGACGCGCGCATCCGCTCCTTCAAGCTGCGCCGCGGCCGCGTGACGCCTGGCCAGCAGCGCGCGCTCGACACGCTGTGGCACCGCTACGGCGTCGAGTGGGCGCCCGGTGCGCTGCCGGAGCCGGCCGAGCTCTTCGGCCGCACGGCGCCGCTCGTGCTCGAGGTCGGCTTCGGCATGGGTGAGACGACCGCCGCGATGGCCGCCGCGGACCCGGGGCGCGACGTCCTCGCCGTCGACGTGCACACGCCGGGCGTCGGGGCGCTGCTCGCCGAGGTCGGGCGGCGGGGGCTCGGCAACGTACGCGTCGCGACCGGCGACGGCGTCGACCTCCTGCGCGCGCTGCCGCCCGCGTCGCTCGACGAGCTGCGCGTCTTCTTCCCCGACCCGTGGCCGAAGGCGCGCCACCACAAGCGCCGCCTGGTCGACGCCGGCTTCGTGGCCCTCGCGGCCGAGCGGCTGGCCGCCGGCGGGCGGCTGCACGTGGCGACCGACTGGGAGCCCTACGCCGAGCAGGTGCTCGAGGTCGTCGGCGCGGACGAGCGCTTCGCGGTCGAGGGCTGGACGCCGCGGCCGGCCCACCGGCCGGTCACCCGCTTCGAGCGCCAGGGCCTCGCGAAGGGCCACCGGGTGCGCGACGTCGTCGGGGTGCGGCGCTAGCTGTACTGACCGGACAGGTTGGTGCAGGGCGACACGCCTCTAGCGGTACTTGATCAGGGAAGGCCCCCGGAGCTGGGGTGGAGCTGTCGAAGAACC